>NZ_JAPZKZ010000012.1:0-245146 GCF_033804605.1 Mycobacterium sp. RTGN6 | reverse complement strand
CACTTCCCCGAGTCCAGTCCGAAGCGAGCCTGCAGGCCCGGCCGCCCCCCCCCCGCGGGGCTCAACCGGCGCCCCGGGGTCGGGGGGGGGGGGGGGCCCCCCCCCCGCCCCCCGCCGCTGCGGACCCGCCTCCCGAACCGCTGCCGCTTCCCGCGGAGCCCGCTCCGCCTCCGGATCCAGGTCCCGTCGTTCCGTTCATGGGTCCGCTCGGCCCGACCGGGTTCAACGTGTTGGCGCAGAATGGGATTCCGCCCGCCGACCAGCCGGGCACGCTCGGAGCGCCCAACGTGGTCGGTCTGGATCAGGCCAGCGTCCTCGGACAGAACCTGGCCCCGTCTGCACCGAACGGCGCAACCGGGATCGTGCCAAACCTCAACGTGTTCAACAACGCCTACGGGCTGCCCCAGCACGTCGTGCCGTCAGCACCAGGCGGTGAGCAGTTCGACGTGGCACCCGGCGAGGAGAACTCCGACGTCCTCAGAAGGGAGTGGTTCGGCCGGTTCATCGACATGCAGCGCGACGGGCGGACCTACGGCGGCCTAGGCCAGGCGCCGCCGGAGCAACTCGGCGAACCGCTGCCCGGTACCGCGCCGCCACCCGGGACGAACATCCCGCCCGGGCTCGTCCAGTTCCTTCCGGAGCCGGTCGATCCGAACGCTCCACCCCCGCCGCCACCGGCACCCTGATCTCCTCGAAAACGATTGGGCCCCAACGTCACGTGACGTTGGGGCCCAATCGTTTTGGCAGGTGACGCCGAACGTCTCGCCGTCGGGACCAAACCAGCTTCATCGAATCTTCATCGAATGACGAGGGGACCCATATCTGTTCCCCGAAGGCTGTAGTCGGTGTCCTCCGCGCGGTTCCACGCAACAGGCGCGGTGCCCACACCAACTGGCTTCACGAGACGAGGGAACTGGCATGCACAACACGCAACGAGTCGGGATCGCAGCGGCTGCGGCGGCAGCGCTGATCACCATCAGCGCATGTAGTAATGGCGACACGCAGGCGCAGACGTCGACGGGTACGCCGGTAGTTAGTTCGAGCACCGCACCTGCAGCGGAATCGCACAATGATGCCGACGTTGCGTTCGCTCAGGGGATGATTCCTCACCACCAGCAAGCGATCGAGATGAGTGACATGCTGCTGGGCAAGCAGGGTGTCGACCCGCGGGTGATCACGTTGGCCAACGAAATCAAGGCTGCTCAGGGCCCCGAGATCGACCAGATGACTAGCTGGCTGAGCCAGTGGGGTGCCGCGACGACGACGTCGTCCTCACCGAGCAGCACCATGCCGGGCATGCCGGGCCACGACATGTCCGGAGGTGACATGTCAGGGATGGCCGGGCACGGGATGATGTCCGACCAGGACATGGCAGCGCTGCAGGAGGCGCAGGGCGCAGAGGCGAGCCGGCTGTTCCTGACGCAGATGATTCAGCATCACGAGGGCGCAATCACGATGGCGAAGGAAGAGATTGACATCGGGCAGTTTCCTGCGGCCGTCACGATGGCGCGGTCGATCGTGACGTCGCAGCAGCAGGAGATCACCACGATGAAGGCGATGCTCGACTCGCTATGAGGTTGGCACCGGGTGGCCCCGCCAACGGCAACACGATGGTGAATTGGGCTCCGGCGCCGACCCCTGCGCTGGTGGCGGCGACGTGCCCGCCGTGCGCTTCCACCAAGGCCTTCGTGATGGCCAAACCAATGCCCGCCCCGCCGTCACGGCGATTGCGTGCGGCGTCGACGCGGTAGAACCGCTCGAACAGGTGCGGTAGATGTTCCGCCGCGATGCCTTCTCCGCTGTCGGCGACGTGCATCGTGAGTCGGTCGCGATGGACCTGGACACCTACGGTGACTCGTCCTCCCCTGGGGGTGTGCCGCAGTGAGTTGTCGAGCAGGTTGCCGAGCACTTGGGCGAGCCGCTGGGGGTCACCGCAGATTCGGGGGAGCTCGGTCGGCACTTCTGCGTCGAGTTCGACGGCCGCGGCAGCGAACCGCTCCCGTGCAGCGGTCAAGGCGTTGTCGACGAGTTCTCCGACGTCGATCGACGTGACCGCCAGAGTGGACGAGCTTTCCTCGGCCTGGGCGAGTGCTGCGACGTCCTCGGAGAACCGCACCAGCCGACGCGTCTGGTCCCGCAACATCGCGGTGGTCTCCGGGGTCGGTGAACGGACCCCGTCGTCAAAGGCCTCCATGTAGGCGTCCAAGACCGATACCGGGGTGCGGATCTCGTGAGCGAGATCGCCGAAGAGTCGCCGACGGGTGGCCTCGACGGTCTGAAGCCGGCTGGCCATCTGATTGAAGGCTTCGGCGAGCGCGTCGAAGTCGTCGCCGAGCCGAAGCGGTGACACGCGGATGTCGTAGCGCCCGTCGGCGACTGCCCTAGCCGCCCCCGCGACTTCGGCAACCGATCGCTGAAGCCGCCGGCTGACATACCAACTCACCGCCAGAGCCGTGAGCGCGGACACCGCCAAGGCCACCCCGATGGAGAGGACGGTCGCGTACCGGTAGGCCTCCTCGGCGTGCACTTCCTCCATGGAATTGGCGCTCACACCAGCCCGGTGGAGGTGCTCGCGGAACAAGGGGGGTCCGACGATCGCTGCGACGATCCAGGTGGTCGCAGCGCCCGCGGTCAGCACCAACGCCTGAGCCAAGAGCAACCGCAACCCGATACCGGGCCGTCGCGACGATCGGTGCTGCGGTGCCTGGTCTTCCGTCGTGTCGACTTTCACTGGCCCGTCCCCATCCGATAACCGACGCCGCGGATGGTGACGATGAAGCGTGGCGATGCAGCGTCGTCGCCCAGTTTGCGCCGCAGATGACCGATGTGGACGTCGACGAGATGATCGTTGCCGACCCACGGGCCGTCGCGGACTGTTTCCAGAAGCTGCCGACGACTCAGCACCACCCCCGGCCGCGCCGACAACACGTCAAGAATGTCGAATTCCGTGCGGGTCAGAATGATTGGCTCGTCATCGACGAACACTTCACGACCGGCGACATCGACGCGCAACGAGCCGATGCGCCGTGGCGGAGCGGTGTCCGAGCCCGCCCCCCGGACCGCACCAGCACCGTGCAGCACGCGAGGCCGCCGCAGCATCGCCCGGATGCGCGCGACCAACTCGCGCGGACTGAACGGCTTCGTGATGTAGTCGTCGGCACCCACGGTGAGCCCCAGGACGGTGTCCAGCTCGGTGTCACGTGCGGTCAGCATGATCACGTAGGCATCGGAAAAGGTGCGCAGCTGGCGGCACACCTCCAACCCGTCGACACCGGGCAGTCCGATATCCAAGACGACGACGTCGGGATCCAACTCACGCGCCACCGCCAGTGCCTCGGAACCACTGAAGACCACGGTCGCCTCGAAGTGATCTCGCTCGAGGTAACTGGCCACCACTTCGGCCAGCGGCGCCTCGTCATCGACCACGAGCGCCCGATATCCGCGTGCACCCAGAGGCGGCGCTGAGCTGTCATCCATGGCCTTCATGGTGCCCGTTCGACGCCAACTGGCGGCCCTGGACTGTGATTCGGCCGAAGTCTTGAGCGAATCTTCACACGACCCACACCGATATCGAGTGCAAAGCGGGCCAGCATCGGAGCCAAAGGAGGTGCAATCCGGCATGCACCGGTTCAGCAGGCGCACCTTCATCGCTGCCACCGCGGCGGTCGGCGGACTCGCCCTCACGGGATGTGGTCGCGGCGACGGATCCTCGGCACGGGCCAACGCCGTGGCGGCGGCCGAGGCGCAACGCCCGCACACCGGGCGCACGGTCACCGCATCGCTGAGGCCTCGGCCGGCGACCATCGACCTTGGCGGCACCCGGGCGGCCACCTTGGCATACGACGACACGGTGCCCGGCCCGTTGCTACGCGCGACGGCGGGCGACGATCTCGTCGTCACCCTCGACAACGGACTCACCCAGCCAACCTCAGTCCACTGGCACGGCATCGCCCTACGCAACGACATGGACGGCGCAGCTCCGGCCACCCACGACATCGACGCCGGCCGCGAATTCACCTACCGGTTCTCCGCACCGCACCCGGGAACCTATTGGGCTCACCCCCATACGGGGCTCGAGGCCGACACAGGTCTGTATCTGCCCGTCATCATCGATGACCCCGCTGAGCCGGGCCGTTACGACGCCGAGTGGATCGTCGTGCTCGATGACTGGACCGACGGGATCGGCAGGACCCCGCAACAAGTGTGGGAGGACCTCACGGAAAAGGACGCACGCGCGCACGACATGCCCGGCATGGGGGGTATGCCCGGGATGGTCGACATCGGCAGTAGCACCCTGCTCGGAGGGGACGCAGGTGACGTCGCCTACCCGTACTACCTCATCAATGGCCGAATACCTAGCGCGCCCAGCACCTTTGGCGCCGTGTCCGGCCAACGCATCCGCATCCGCTTCATCAACGCCGGCTCTGACACCGCGTTCCGCGTGGCGTTGGCCGGTCATGCTCTGACCGTCACCCACACCGATGGTTTCGCCGTCGTGCCCGTCGACGTCGATGCCTTGCTGGTGGGAATGGGTGAACGCTACGACGTCATCGTCACGGCAGGCGACGGTGTCTTCCCGTTGGTGGCAGTGGCCGAGGGCAAGGACGCGCACGCGCGGGCACTGCTCCGGACCGGCGCCGGAACCGCACCTGAGGCCGATTTCCGACCTGCCGAGTTGACCGCACGTGTCGGCACCCTCGAGTCATTCACCGCCACACCGGCGGCGAGCCTTCCCAGTGGCGTCGCCGACGTGACGCTGAACGCACGGTTGACCGGGTCGATGATGGGCTACGACTGGTCGATCAATGGACGAGCGTTCCCCGACGGCGCACCGCTGATGGTGCATCAGGGTCAGCGAGTGATCCTCACGTTCGACAACGCGACGACGATGTGGCATCCCATGCATCTGCACGGCCACACCTTTCAGACGGTCCGCGCCGACAACACGCTGGGGGCACGCAAGGACACGGCCATCGTCTTGCCGAGGCGAACCCTCACCACCACGTTCGTCGCCGACAATCCAGGAGTATGGATGCTGCACTGCCACAACACCTATCACCAGGAGGCCGGCATGATGACGACTCTCGAGTACACGTGACGAGCCGACGGGCATCTACTATCTACGTACCTACATAGTAGATCGAGGAGTCCCATTTGTTGCGCAATCACTGGCCTCGAGTGTCGATCGCAATGTTCGTCGCGGTCGTGGTGGCGGTCGCAGCGTCGATGGTGGTGGCCTACCGCGCCGCGCGCGGCAGCGCCGACGCCGTCGACTGCTCGAGAGCCAAGTGCATCGCGCTGACCTTCGACGACGGCCCCAGCCCCTTCACCGACCGACTGCTGGGAATTCTCGCCGACGACGACGCGAAGGCGACCTTCTTCCTCATCGGCAACAAGGTCGCACGCGATCCGGCGGCCGCAGCGCGCATCGCCGTGGCTGGGATGGAGATCGGTAGCCACACCTGGGAGCACCCCAATATGAGCACGATCCCCGTCGCCGCCATTGCCAGCCAGCTCAGCAGAGCCACCGAAGCGATCGCCGCGGCGACCGGCCGCGCGCCCACGTTGTACCGGCCCGCCGGAGGACTGTCCAGTGACGCGGTTCGCGCCGAGGCGGGACGCCAAGGCTTGGCCGAAATCCTCTGGGACGTCATCCCGTTCGACTGGATCAACGATGCGAACATCGCCGCAACCACGTACATGCTCAAGACGCAGATCGAGCCCGGCTCGGTAGTCCTCCTGCACGACACCTACAGCAGCACTGTGGACTTGGTCTATCAATTCCTGCCGGTACTGAAGGCCAATGGCTATCACCTGGTGACCGTGAGCCATCTGGTGGGCACGCGAGCGCCAGGTAGCAGCTACGGCGGCCGCGAGAATGGTCCCCCGGCCAACGACATTCGGGACATCCCGCCTGAGCGCGTCCCCGCCTTGCCTGCCACTCCGTCACCCAAGCCGGCACCGAACTTGCCAATCACCGACCTCCCCAATCAGGATCCCGGCGGTCCGCGGTAGGCCCGTCAGTGGTCGATCAGCCGGGCGCACGGCGCGTGAACCCAAAGTGCGAATGCGTGCGCGCGCAGTGAATTACATGATTGTAGTTGTGTTACGAACGTTACCAATGGGGCTGGAGTGATGTAGCTTCGTAATGTGTCCGGTGTCCGTACGTACTTAGTTGGTACGTAGATGAGCGGCGAGACGCGCGAAATGGCGGCACTCGTGATGCGACGAGCAATGGCCGCGTCAGAAGGAGAACTGATCATGCCCTCCGTATCTCGCACGAACATGTCCGACCGACGTCGAGGCGCGTCGCAGAGGTCGCAAAGTGCAGGGCAGCGCCAGTCTGGCAGCGCGCGACTTCTCCTCATTTGGTGCGCCGTGCTCGCGATTGTCCTGGCGACGCCCGCTCGTGCTGAGCCCAACAACGGCCCGTGGGATCCGTCGCTGCCGAGCGTCCTCAGCGCAGGAGCGCCAGGGGATCCGGTGGCGATCGCCAACGCCTCGATACAGGCGACCGCGATGGCGGCTCAAACCACCATGGACATGGGGCGCAAGTTCTTGGGGAGCCTGGGCATTGTGAGCCCAGCTACCAATCCAAGCGCCAGTCTGAGCGGTAACCGCCTGTACGGCAGACAAGCCATCGAGTACGTGATCCGTCGAGCCGGATCGCAGCTTGGTGTCCCATACTCCTGGGGCGGCGGCAGCCTCACCGGACCGAGCCGTGGAATCGACTCTGGCGCAGGCACCGTCGGCTTCGATTGCTCGGGCCTGACGCGCTACGCCTTCGCCGGTGTCGGCGTTCAGCTTCCCCGCTACTCCGGCGATCAATACGACGCCGGCCGCAAAGTCCCTCCGTCGCAAGCCAAACGCGGAGATCTACTGTTTTGGGGTCCAGGAGGCGGCCAACACGAAGCCCTCTACCTTGGGGGCGGCCAGATGATCGAAGCGCAACAAACCGGGGTGCCGATAAAGATCTCACCCGTGCGCACCGGTGGAATGACTCCCTACGTGACTCGCATCATCGAGACCTAGCGGACCGTCGGTGCGTCCAGCGGGAAGTCGCAGCGGTGGCCGCTACCCTGATGTCCAGGCCAGCCACCATTGCACCGAAGGCAGGAGATGGCGATGCAACAACGAGCTTTCGGCGACCTCGAAGCGGTGATCATGGATCGCGTCTGGGACCGCGAGGAGGCGGTCACCGTTCGAGAGATCTTCGACGAACTCGCCGAAGAGCGTCAGATCGCGTACACCACTGTTCTTTCGACGATGGACAATCTGCATCGCAAGAATTGGCTGCAGCGCGAGCGCAGCGGCAAGGCGTACCTCTATACGGCGTCGATGAGCCGGGAGGAACGCTCGGCGAGATTGATGCGCGACGCATTCGATTCAGGCGGAGACACCGACATGGTGTTGGCGTTCTTCGTCGACCAGATGAATGCAGAAGAATCTGCGCAGTTCAAGGCGGCACTGCGGCGCGCGGGACGACGGCGGTGACCTCGGCCCTGTGGCTACTGCTCTACGGCGGCGTGCTGACGTGGCTCGCGCCGCCGTTGCTGACCCGTTTGACTCGAACCGGCGTCACCCCGCACATGGGAATCGCGGCATGGCTGACGGCACTCGGCGCGGCACTGCTGGCCTGGATCGGGGCGGTCGCCCTCTTCGCCGTCGCTGCCGTGGACGGTCTGACGGACTCCTCGGCTGTAACGCTGTGCTTGGAATTGTTCGGTTTGTCCGAGCACACACCGCTGCCTGGCCGGCTGGGTTCGGTGGCGTTGATCGTGATCGCTGCGGGTGTCTCTGCCGTCGTGATCGGCCGCGTCGGACGGTCAGTCCTTGGTTTGCGTGCGCGCAGCCACGAACACGCGCGTGAGGCCAGGATGGTCGGGCGCCCTACTGATCGGCCAGGGGTCGTCGTCGTCGACGCTCACCACGCTGCTGCCTACTGCGTCTCGGGTAAACCCAACGCGATCGTCATCACCACGGGCGCGCTGGATGCACTGGACCGCTTCCAGCTTGCCGCCGTCCTTGCCCACGAGAACGCCCACATCACTGGCCATCATCACCAGTTGCTGATGGTTCTGCGCGGGTTGGCGACCAGCCTGCCCCGCCTGCCGCTGTTTCGCCGCGGTGCCGATGCGGTCGCTGAACTCTTGGAGATGTGCGCCGACGACACCGCGGCGCGACGGTTTGGCACCAGGCCGCTGCTCGTCGGCCTGCTCACCCTGGCTGGGCAACGGCCCTCACCCGCTGACGGATTGGCTGCCGCGGGCACCGCGGTGCTCGCACGTGTACTGCGGCTAGCCGATCCGGCCCGGCCGGGAATGCAATGGCGTCAGCGCATCGCGCTAACGGCAACGATGATCTCGACCCTCAGCGCGCCTGCGTTGATCGACTTGCTCTGCCATCACTGATTGATCCCGGTGGGTTTGAGGGCGCAGCCGCCGCCTCGGGTGAACGGGTAGATCATCTGCTGTAGGTACCTGCTCGGGTAGTCCGGTTTGGTGGCCATGCCGAGTTGGGTGGAGTCGAATCGGCGTGCGGGGTCGTAGGAGTAGGTGCGCATGAGGTGATCCCAGAGCAGGGTGAACAGGCCGAAGTTGACGTCGCCGATGCCGGCCCATTTGAGGTGGTGGAAGCGATGACCTTCGTTGAGGGCCAGGACGTATTTGGCGGGGCCGATGCGGTAGTCGGCGTTGGAGTGTTGCAGCAGCAGTTGGATCGCGACGGCCAGGGCCAGGGCGGAGGCGACGTTGACTGGCAGGCCGATCAGGATGAGCGGGGCGACGCCGGCGGTCATCTCGACTGTTTGGTGCAGGGGGTGTTTCATCAGGCCGTTGAGGCCGTAGAAGCGGGTGATGCTGTGGTGCACCGCGTGGAACCGCCACAACACCTCGACCTTGTGGCTGGCCAGGTGCACGACCGTGATGCCGAGGTCGGCGATCAGGATGGCGGCGAGCACCTGCAGCAGAAACGGCCAGCTGTGCGGCCACAGCCGCGGAGCGGGAACGATCGCGGCAAGCAGTGGGATAGCGGCGACGCTGCCCAAGACGAGGGTTTCGTTCACTGCCACGTGGATGCGGTCGCGGGTCGTGTCGGCGCGGTCGTCGTTCCAGTCTCGGTCGTACGGGATGAGCCGCTCGACCAGGAACGATGCGCCGATCGCCACGCCCAAGATCATCAGCAGCCAGAATTTCGGTGCGCCTGCAGCGGTCAGGGCGATGCCGGCGCCGTTGAGCCCGATCAGCATGAACGGCACATAGCCGAAGCGGGCCACCGTCTGAACCGGGGTTCTGGTCAACGTCGAAGAATTCGTGCTCATGGCTTGATGGTCGCGGCCTGCCGGTCGTGACGCTTGAACGATTCGGCTAACCGACGCTGTCGAGGTCCCAGGTCACGTGCCGGCTCAGCACCGAAGGCGGCAGGCCGAACATGTCGCGGGTGGTGCGGGTCAGGTGGGCACTGTCGGCGAACCCCGCACCGTGTGCGGCGCCCGTCAGGTCGTCACCGGCTTGCACCCGACTGATCGCGATCCGCAGCCTCGACCACAACACGTAGCGGCGTAGCGGGATGCCGACCTGCGAGGTGAACAGATGCGTCAGTCGGCTCGCCGAAAGGCCAACTCGCGCAGCCAGTCCCGTGCCGCTCACCGGACCTGCCGCCACGAGGGCAGGAAGCACCTGCAACGCATGAATGACCGCTGGATGGCGAGGTGCGACGTCGTCCGCAGCCGGCGCCAAGTGCGCGACCAGTTCATCGACCACCGTCGCAAGCGGACGTCGCCGGATGGGGGCGAGGGCGGGGGTGACTGCCCACCCGGAGCCGGTGGCACGCAGGTGCGCGGACCGTCCCGGTGCGGACTCCGGGTCCAGGAACACCACCGCGCCGTCCTCTGCGCCGGACTCGATCCGGTGCGGTGCATCGGCGGGCACGACGATGTTGAGGCCGGTGTGCCGTACGCCGTGTTCGTCGAGCACCGTCAACGGTGTTGTCGCCGTGATGATCTGCACTGCGTGGTGGGCATGTGCATCGGTGGTGCCGATCGATCCGGTGAAGGCAAGCACCCCTGGGCGCAGCAGCGCCGCGCCGCCCCAGCGCGGTTCGACGGCGCCATGCTCAGACGCTGGCGTTGCCCGCACGCCACTGCTCCCAGGGGATGTTCCAGTCACCCAAGCCATCTCCCCCAGGCAGCGTCGAGCCGACGGTGTTGATGACTTCCACGATATCGCCACGCTTGGTGTTGTCGTAGAACCAGCGCGCATTGGCGGGGTTGACGTTGAGGCAGCCATGGCTGACGTTGCTGCGTCCCTGGCTTCCGACCGACCACGGAGCCGAGTGGACATAGATTCCGCTATACGACATTTGAGTGGCCCACTCGACCTCCGTGCGATACCCGTCCGGAGAGTTCACCGGCACACCGTAGGTCGAGGAATCCATCACCAGGAACGAGTAGCGGTCGCCAATGATGTAGGCACCGTTGTCGGTTGGCGTCTTGTCCTTGCCATTGCAATCGGCATCGTCTTGACGACTTGGCCATTGCGCCGCACGGTCATCGTCTTGGTGGCGTCGTCGGCAGTGGCGATGATCTGGTCACCGACGGTGAATCGGGTGGTGACGTCGTCCTGGCCGAACAATCCGTCGCCCAGGTCGACACCATAGGTGTTGACCTTCACTTCGACCGTCGTCCCTGGTTTCCAGTACTTGGCAGGGCGCCAACGCACTTCGCGATTGTTCAGCCAGTAGAAGGCGCCCTGAACCGGCGGGGTCGCGGTGATCGTGATGGCTCGTTGGGCCGCGACGCGATCCGTGATCGCCTCGTCGAACCGGATCGCGATCGGTTGACCGACTCCAACGACCTCACCGTCGTTGGGCATGACGAACGGCATGGTGAGGTTTTCCGGCGAGTGCGTTTCGAAGGTCATCTGGCGGCTGGTCGCTCCGCTGAGTCCGAATGCCTCGGCGTACAAGGTGTAGCGCTTGTTGTAGCCCAACGGCTCCGCCGACTCCCACGTCACCCCGTCCGGGCTGAGCCGGCCGTCCACGGGTGCACCTTCTGCGTTGTGCAAGGTGACAGCCCCCAACACGCCATCACCGGCGCTCACCGTGACCGGCGAGTCCACCGGCACACCGATCGCCCCGTCGGTGACCGACGACATCAGCTTCGGAACGAGAAGATCACCGAAGGGGGTCCCCTTGTCGCTGATGACCTCAGGCTGCGGCGCTGCAGTAGTGCCCGCGCCCGTGCCTACGCACGCAGTCAACGCCAGCCCGACGACGAGCAGAATGGCCGCGAGCCCCCGCCCTGCCGCACCTCGTCGCCGGGCGGTGACCGAACGCACCATGTCGTGACTCCTCAACCTTGTATCTCGCCTGGCTCCGTTTCTGATTCCAGTGTCCTGACTGCCGATGTGGGTCGGTTCGATGTTCGATGAAGATTTGATGAAGCGAGACACAATCCGCACCAATCCAGTATCTCCGTAGTTACTACGTACGTTGTTCTATAGTAGATGTCGGACACGGCCGCACTTGCAACGGTCGAATGAGAGAAATGGGCACGACTACGAACGGGACGAGTCGCCTCGAGTCGCCCTCGATCGCGACGCCGGCGGCCGGGCGCATACGCGTGCTGCTGGTGGAGCCGAGGAGTATCTACGCCGCCAGACTCACGAAGCATCTGGGCGATCAAATGTTCGCGGTGGACGTTGCACCATCGGAATCCGACGCACTCGAGGCCCTGCTCACCGGCGACCCCGACGTGGTGTTGGTCTGCATCGGAAGCCATCAGCGCGGAGTCGAGATGTTCGACCGCCTGCGCGCGGTATGCGCACCCCACGTCATTGCCGTCACCGACGATGACATTGCCCCCACGATCCGCGGCCTCACCTCCCGGATCCGCGACGCGCTGCGGCATCCGCTCGCCGGCGATGACGTTGCGCGCGAAACTCGCCGTCGTATCGCATCGCACCGAGCCGTCGGCGACCTCGAGGTCGACCTCGCAGCCCGTCGCGTACTTCTTGGCGGCCACCCGGTGTCGTTGACGCGCACGGAGTTTCAGATACTCGCGCTGCTCCTGGACCGTCCTGGTGAAGTGATCACCAGGCGCCACTTGGAGGAGCAGCTATGGGGTCTGTCGTGGGTCGGAAACCGCCACACCGTCGGTGTGCACATCGGTCATCTGCGTCGAAAGCTCGGCGACGATCCCGGCGCACCGCGTTACGTGCTCACCGTGCGCGGGGTCGGCTATCGGCTCGATTGCTAGCAGCCGAGCCGGTCGCGTTCCTGTCGCCAACCCGCCGGTGGGTGGACTTACGCCTTCGCCGCGTCGTACTCCTCGCGCGCCTTTTCGATCGCCGCCATTCGCCGCTCCGTCCACTGCGAGAGACCACAGACCAGTTCGGCGACCTCCCGGCCGAGGTCGGTGAGCGAGTAGTCCACGCGGGGTGGGATCACGGGCTTGGCATCGCGGTGAACCACGCCATCGCGCTCCAGGGTCTGCAGGGTCTGGGCCAGCATCTTGTCGCTGACCTGGCCGATCTCCCGGCGCAGCTCGCTGAACCGATACGACCGATCAAGCAGTGCGATCAAGACCAAAGCACCCCACCGGCCCGTGACGTGCTCCAGAACCCGCCGATGGGGGCACTCCGCGTCGGTGTTGGCGTTCCGTATGCGCTCCACCAGCGTCGGGGCACTTACCTCCATGCTAGTACCTTACTTCAGAGTGGGTACTTCCTAGATCGTTAGTCCACTCCTAGGTTAGAGGGCAGGCAACCCCACAACAAGGAGATCGTCCAATCATGAGCATCGTCGTCACCGGCGCCACCGGAAACCTCGGCCATTTCGTCATCGAGGGCCTGCTGGAGCGGGTTCCGGCCGACCAGATCACTGCCGTCGCCCGCAGCGAGGAGAAGGCGGCTGGGTTCGCGGCCCGCGGCGTGAAGATCGCGATCGCCGACTACAACGTCCCGGAGAGCTTTGATGGACTCTTCAATGCCGGCGACAGGGTGCTCCTCATCTCCAGCAGCGAGTTCGACAAGGGCCGCGTCGGCCAGCACGAGATCGCCCTCGACGCCGCGCAGGCAGCCGGGGTCGCGCTGTTCGCCTACACCAGTGCCCCCGGCGCCCTAACCGCCGCACTCGCCGACGACCACAGGGGCACCGAGGCCGCTATCCTCGGGTCCGGTCTGCCCTACGTCCTGCTGCGCAACGGCTGGTACAGCGAGGCCTACACCGAGCAGATGGCCCCAGTACTGCAGTACCACACCGTCATTCAGGCCGCCGGTGAGGGCCGTGTCGCCTCAGCCGCCCGGGCCGACTACGCCGCGGCCGCGGTCGCCGTGCTCACCGGCGAGGGACACGAGAACAAGACCTACGAGCTCAGCGGCGACACCGCGTGGAGCTTGGCCGAGTATGCGGCCGAGCTGAGCAAGCAGACCGGCGAGGAGATCGGCTACAACGCCGTCTCCGTCGAGGCCTACGCGGGCGTCCTGACGGGCGCCGGGCTCCCCGAGCCGCTTGCGGCGATGCTGGCGGAAGTCGATGCGTCCATCGAGAAGGGCGAGCTTGCCGGCACCAGCGGGGAGCTCTCCCGCCTGATCGGGCGTCCCACCACGCCGATCGCCGATTCGATCGCAGTTGCGCTAAAGGGTTGAGGCACAAAGCCTCTGGGCACGTAAATTGCTGGGCCGCGGAATGGGATAGAGAAGGACTTTCATGAAGTTCATCAGCAGCGGCCGTGTCGCCTTGGTCACCGGCGCCAACAAAGGCGTCGGCCGCGCGATTGCGCAGCAGCTCGGCGAACTCGGCATGACGGTGTGGCTCGGCGCCCGGGACCCGGACCGCGGTCTGCAGGCCGAGCGAGAGCTGCGCGAGGCCCGCATCGACGCTCGGCACGTCGCGCTCGATGTCACCGACGAGGCCAGCGCGCGCCTGGCCGCCAAGCACATCGAGGACCAGAGCGGGCGTCTCGACGTACTCGTCAACTGTGCCGGGATCACCCGTCCCTGGCACCCGCCGAGCCAGACTCCGCTCGAGGACCTCCAGGCGACGTTCGCGACCAACGTGTGCGGCGTCGTAACCGTGACGAACGCGGTGCTGCCATTGTTGCGTCTGTCCAACGCGGCCCGCATCGTGAACGTCAGCAGCGTGCTCGGCTCGCTGACAGCGGCCGTCGAGAACCACGATCCGAGCGGCTGCTTCCCGGATGGGCAGTTTCCCGTCCTGCTCAGCTACAGCACGTCCAAGGCGGCGCTGAACTCGCTGACGGTCATGTACGCCAACGAACTTCGCGGTGACGGAATCCTCGTCAACGCAGTCGCCCCCGGCTGGGTTCCGACCGACGCCACCGGCCACACCGGCGCCTTCAGCCTCGAGCAGGGCGCTCAGATGCCAGTGCGCATGGCGACCCTCGACGACGGCGGTCCCACCGGCACGTACACGAGCTCCACCGCCGACGAGGAAGGCGTGACACTGCCGTGGTGACCCTCGGATCCCGCCCGCCCAGCAGGACTAGCTGTGGGTGGTTCGGCCCTACTTCTGCTCGTAGGTGCCGTGGATGACGGCGCGTGCGATCGAGTTGGCGAACAGGTTGAACCCGAGGTAGGCGGGGCTCGCGTCCTCGGTGACGTCGAGCTTGGGCACCTTCACCGCGTGCACGGCGATGTAGTAACGGTGAGGACCGTGGCCGGCGGGCGGCGCCGCTCCGAGGAAACGCTTGAGCCCGGCATCGTTGGCAAGCACGAGGCCATCACCCGGCAGAACCGAGCCGTCACCGGCGCCGGCTGGCAGATCGGTGATGCTAGCGGGCAGATTCGCAACCGCCCAGTGCCAGAACCCGGATCCGGTCGGTGCATCCGGGTCGTAGACGGTGACCACGAAGCTCTGGGTCTCCTCCGGGAAGCCCGACCAGCTCAGCTGCGGTGAAATGTCGGAACCTCCGGCACCCATGATGCCGCTGACCTGGTCGGCGGTCAGCTGACCGCCGTCGGTCAACGACTCAGAGGTCAGGGTGAAGGACGGAACGTCGCCGATCGGGTCGTACGGAGTCGCCATGTCATTCCTCTCGGATTCAATTAGCAGTGTCAACGGATTTCGTCCGGCACGGTCGTGCCGAACGTCGATGCCGACTGTGGCCACTCACGGGAGCAGCTCGGCGCCAACGAAATGCGTGTCTCGGAATGCCCCGGCCCATGCGGAGTCTGGTAGCTCAAAACCGTTGACGGCGTACAGTTCGTCGCTGCTTGCCACATCGACGCGCCACCCCAGCGAACCCAGATGATCACTCACCTGCCTGCGCTCGCCACCCCACAACAGCGCGGCCACGTCGAAGTCGAATCCGACCTCATGCCAGCCGTCGCGCCAGACGTTTGAGCGCCCATCGCTGAACACGCCGTGGTCGAGAAAGTCTTCAGTCGCCAGTCGGCTACCGGGCGCGCTGAGCGCCGCTATGTGGTCGAACAAGCGATCCTGCGCCTCGGGCGGCAGATAGACCAGTAGACCCTCGGCTATCCACGCGGTGGGTTGTGTCGTGTCAAAGCCGTTTTCGCGCAGTGCTGCTGGCCAGTCATCGCGCAGATCCACACCTACGGCTCGCCGCACTGCGGTGGGCTCAGCGCTCAGCCTCTGCAGAGTGGTCGTCTTGAAATCGACCACTTCGGGCTTGTCCACCTCGAACACGACGGTGCCTTGCGGCCAAGGCAGTCGGTAGGCGCGTGCGTCGAGTCCAGCGGCCAAGATCACCGCCTGGCGAATCCCCGAGGTGACCGCGGTCAGTAGGAAGTCGTCGAAGAACCTCGTGCGCACGGTGATCTGTTCGCGCGTCTGCTGCATGTCGAAGAACGTGGATCCGCCACTCTTGGGAAAGATCTCGCCATCCATGAGACGTGTGAAGAAGTCCTGACCAACGGCGCGGACGAGTGGCTCGGCGAACTGGTCGTCCAGCAGCGGGTCTGGCCCCTGCGACGCAAAAGCCCGTGACGCGGCCACCATCGTCGCCGTCGCTCCTACGCTCGATGCCAGATCCCAGCGGTCGCCGTCGCTTCGGAACGAACCTACCGATGTCATTGCTCGACCTCCTTTGCCGGTGCCTGAGTACTACCCCTCGACGAGGCTTCCCCGGCCCAACCTGGTGCCGTCGGCGGCGCGCACGAGCAGCGTCACATCGGACACTGATGCTCCCGCACAAGGCAATTGATGTAATTGAGCGACGCGACAAACCCTAAACGTGTTCGTAAATCATTCTACAATAGTGTAGCAAGTGGGCCCACCGCGCGCTCGTGGCGGTATCGATCTCTGGAGGTACCCCAATGACGTTGTACTACGAGGACTTCTACCCGGGTCAAGAATTCACTAGCCAGGCACGCACGATCACAGAAAGTGATGTGGTGTCGTTCGCGTGCTGGAGTTGGGACACCAACCCGGTACACACCGACGCTGAATCGGCCGGCCAGGGCCGCTTCGGCGAGCGCATTGCCCACGGGCTTCTCGGCATCTCGGTCGCGATGGGGCTGGCTTCGCGGTTGGGCATCTTCGAGGGCAGCTCGATCGCACTCCTGGGTGTCGAGAACTGGAGATTCGTCGCCCCAATTCTCATCGGCGACTCGCTGCGCTGCAACGTACGCATCATCGACACCAGTCTGACCAGCAAACAGGACGCAGGGGTGTTGCGGCGCCGCTTCACCCTAGTCAATCAGCGCGATGACACTGTTCAACAGGGCGATATCGCATTGATGGTCGCTCGTCGGCCCGCTACCTGAACGAGACGCCATGACCGCTTACAACCCCCTGGTGCACAACCAAGTTCGGATTCGCTCCGCGACATCAGCCCACCCTGGTTCGAGCATCATGTTGTGGCCCATCTTGGGAAAGAACTCCGCTTGGGTTCCATACGCGCGAGCGGTGGCGCGAACCTCGTCACTGCTGATCGTGGAGTCGTCTTCTCCACCAAGCACCAACAGCGGCGTCGCCACCCGGCTTGGCCTGGGCAGCCCGAATATCTGATCGACGAAGATGGCGCGGCGGCTGTCGGGCTCTACACGCGCGGCACATGCTTCAACAATCGGTTCAGGAGTGCCTGCACTGAACAGATAGTCGCGGGCGAGGCGCGGAGTGTTGAAGACCTCGTGTGACTGGCCGAAAGTATTGGCCCGAAATACCGTCCACGGGTGGCGAAGCCAGAGCCGCATCGCCGCGCGGAGTATGCCTCGCGGCGGCGTCGACGCCAGCAGGACGCCGGCGGGAACCCCGCGGTTCTCGAGGTACTTCTGCACGAGGAAGCCGCCAACGGAATGCCCGATGAGCACGGGCTGACCGCCAAGCTCCTTGGCCGCCCAGTGTAGGTCGTCGAGATAGTCAGCCATGGAACATGATTGCAGACCTTTCGACAGCCTGCTGCCGCCGTGGCCTCGCCAACTGAGCGCGACGGCGCGAAACCCATTGTGGGCAAAATAATCTAGGAAGTGCTCGTCCCAACACCACGCTGCGTGGCATCCGCCGTGAACAAAGAGCAATGGCGTGGGGTGAGATTCGGTGCATGACCCCTTGTCGATCACTTCGATCATGGGTTAATTCTCCGCCCACAGCCCAAGTTGCGAAGCACAATTCGAGTATTGAATCAATTATTTCGAACTGTCGGAGTGAGTCCAGACTGGTTGCCGTTCAACAGGAATCGTTCGCCGTCGGGCACAGCGTGTGACACGGCGCGGGCGTACCATCACTCAATGCGTTGCGGGGCGGCGAGGGGTCTGTTCATAGCGGTACGAAGCAGCTGGTGGTGACCGCGCCGCGGTGTCTTGCACGCTGAACAACTCAGAAGCCGTCTCTCACAACGACCCTGGTCCTCCCGGTGACGCCGCCGCCGACGATGATGCGCAGCGTGTCGGGCGCTTCGAGCACCGTCACGTCGCGAGTGATGTCGTCGAGGTGGCGTGGCCTGAGCTCTCCCCCCAGCTGGCGCCACACGTCGCGACGAGCATCAATCGACACCCCGACTGATTCGATGCCGACCAGCGTGACCCCACGCAGAATGAAGGGCATCACCGTGGTGTGCAGGTCGGCTGACCGTGCGAGGCCGGAAATCGCCGCCACACCACCGTGTTTCAACGTAGTCAGCGCGTACGCCAGCGTGTCGCCGCCAACGCTGTCGACGACTGCCGCCCAGGTGGACGCACCCAATGGCCGGATCTTGTCACCCTCGGCGGGCAGTCGGCCGATGACCTCATCGGCACCGAGCTTCATCAGGTAGTCGTGGGCCTCGGGCTTGCCGGTGGAGGCGATCACCTTGTAGCCGAGTCCCGCGAGGATGTCGACGCTGATGCTGCCGACCCCTCCGGTGGCCCCGGTGACCAACACCGGTCCGTCGCTCGGGTCGATCCCGTGGGCACGGATGGCGTTGACGCTCATCGCAGCGGTGAACCCGGCGGTGCCGATTGCGGCAGCCTCGGCAGTGCTCAGTTCGTCGAGTTTGACGAGGTAGTCGGCCGGGTAGCGGGCGGTGTCGGCATAGCCACCGTGGCGGCTGGTGCCGATGTCGTAACCGTGGGCGACCACGCGGTCGCCGACCACGAAGTCTTCGACAGCACTCGCCGTCACAGTTCCCGCGACATCAATCCCGGGGATGAGCGGATAGGACCGTGCCACACCGCCCTTCGGGGTGACCACCAGCGCGTCCTTGTAGTTGATCCCCGAGTATTCGACAGCGATCCGGACGTTGCCCTCGGGCAGGAACGTGTCGTCAACGACCTGGTGCGCAAGGGTGATCGAGCCGTCGGCATCCTGTTGTGCGACCAATGCGTTGACTACGACCGCCGACGTCATCGTTCGTCACAGCCTTTCGATGATCGTCGCGTTGGCCAGGCCCCCGCCTTCACACACGGCCTGCAACCCGAAGCGGCCACCACGCTGTTCGAGCGCATTGATCAGCGTGGCCATGATGCGCGCTCCGCTGGCACCGACCGGATGGCCGATCGCGATCGCGCCCCCGTTGACGTTGGTTTTGGACAGGTCGGCTCCGGTGTCGTGCGCCCACGCCAGCACTACCGGGGCGAAGGCTTCGTTCACCTCGAACAGATCGATGTCGGCGAGCGTGAGTCCCGCGCGTTTCAGCACTTTCTCGGTGGCGGGGATGACGCCGGTGAGCATGTACAACGGATCAGAACCGACGACGGTCATCGTGTGGAGCCGGGCGAGCGGTCGCAACCCCAGCTTCTTCGCGACTTCAGTCGTGGTGATCAACACGGCGGAACTGCCGTCAGACAGCGGCGAGGAGTTGCCGGGTGTGATCGACCAGTCGAGCTGCGGGAAGCGGGCGGAGTAAGTCTCGTCGTAGAACGCGGGCTTGAGGTTGCCAAGGATCTCCGCGGTGGTCCCAGGGCGGATGAGCTCGTCCTGGGCCAGCTCGGCCAGTGGTGCCAGCTCGGCGTCGAACCGGCCGTCTTTGGCGGCGATCGTGGCTTTCTCGTGGCTGCCGGCCGAGAACTCATCCAGCTGTGACCGCGATAGTCCCCACTTTGCGGCGATCAACTCGGCACTGATGCCCTGTGGTACAAGCCCTTCGGGGTAGCGCTGGCGCAACAATTGACCGTACGGGTCGCTGCCTGGCAACACGGCCGACAACAATGGCACGCGGCTCATCGACTCAACACCGGCGGCGACGACGACGTCATAGGCGCCAGCGATGACACCTTGCGCGGCGAAGCTGATGGCCTGCAGGCTGCTGCCGCATTGCCGGTCCACCGTTGTCCCCGGAACGCTTTCCGGGAAACCTGCTCCCAGAAGTGCGTTGCGGGCAATGTTGAGGGCCTGGTCACCCGCCTGCGTGACGGCGCCGGCGATGACGTCATCGAGCTGGGCCGGATCAATGCCGGTGCGCCTGACCAACTCGACGAGACTATGAGCCAACAAGTCGGCCGGCGCGACATCGCGCAACGCCCCGCTGGCCTTGCCTTTGCCAATCGGTGTGCGCACCGCGCCCACCACAACCGCGTCGCGACCGGTACTGCTCACCATGACTTGCTCCTATATCTCGATTGGCCACCCGAGCGTCGACGAAACCGATTGCGTCCCAACGGGCGGCGCCAAGGCGACTCCATCTGATGCCTTACCACGCCGGCCACGTGAGTTGATCGTGTGGACGGCACGCCGCCACCAATCGGTCATCGTAGACATCGGCGTAGATTTCCTGGATCTCGATATTCGTCGGGACGGCGGGGTTGTTGGCCGGCGAACCCGAATCCAGAGCCTGCTGGGCCATGATGGGAATCTTGTCCTCCCATACGGTCTTGTCGATTCCGTACGCGCGTGGGGTTGGCACGTGTAGTTCTTCGCACAAGGATGCGATCTTGTCGACGAACCGCCTCGCGACCGCCAAGTCGCTACCCACGGCGCTGATCCCGTACGCGCGGGCGCACTCGGCGTAGCGCCGCGGCGCAGCGTGCAGGGAGAAGGCGGTGACGGCAGGAAACAGCATGGCGTTGGAAAGTCCATGGGCCACATGGAAATGCGCCCCGATCGGACGGCTCATGCCATGGACGAGCGCGACACTGGAGTTTGAAAAGGCAATGCCAGCTTGGGTCGCTGCCATCATCATCGCTTCCCTGGCGTCGCGGTCCGCGCCGTCGTGATATGCCCGCCGCAGGTTCGCGCTGATCGTCTTGATCGCCGCTAGGGCCAACGCATCTGAGATCGGGTTGGCCTTGCGGCTGACATACGCCTCGACCGCATGCGTCAACGCATCGATACCGGTGTCGGCGGTGAGCCGCGGAGGCATTGACAGCGTGAGTTCGAAGTCGACGATGGCGGCCACCGGCAGGAAGGACAACCCCGGGCAGAGCATCTTCTCGTCCGCGGCCGTGTCGGTGATGATGGTGAACTGCGTAGTCTCCGAACCGGAACCGGCTGTGGTCGGGATCGCAATGATCGGCAACACCGGGCCCTCGTAGCTCCGCGGCGCCCTGTAGTCACGCATCTGCCCGCCATTGCTGGCCAGCACCGCCAACGCCTTCGCTGTGTCCATCGGGCTGCCCCCACCAAACCCGATGACTGCGTCGGCGCGGTGCTCGCGAATGACCTGCAGCGCAGCATCGAGGGAATCGGTCGTCGGATCCGGCACCGTCTCGGAGAACAGCACTGGCTGTGTGTCCACAGCCCGCAGCAGTTCCATGACTCGCTCGGCCCGCCCGTTTCCAGCCAAGAAGGCGTCGGTGATGACCGCGGGCCGGCTACTACCGAGACGTTTGACGAGTTCACCGACGTCATTCAGTGCGCCCGCGCCGAATCTGGCGTAGCGGGGCAAGGCAATTCTTGTACTCATCGCCGCAGCTCCTTCGGGTCGTTCGCTATGGACTGGGTTGATTGGCTGGGCTCGCCAGAGCCCAGAACTGCACCGCCAAATCGCCTGCGATATCGCCGATGTGGTGGTCACCAGGCTCAAGCAGCGCCCATGAAACGAACGTGGACGGGAGTGCGCGTCCACCCATCGCGAGCGTCGCCCTAGATGGGGCTGATCGTGGAGCGCAGGGCGATCTGGTTGACGATAACGTGCTCGGGCTGTGTCAACGCGTACAAGATCGCCGTCGCGATGTCTCCGGCGTTGAGCGGCGTTACCCCGACCCATCGTGCGTCGATCACCTTACGGAGCTCGGGATCGACGTGGTCGATGAGCTCGGTTTCAACACGCCCGGGCTCGATGAGCGTGACGCGGACGCCGTCATTCATCAGTTCTTGGCGCAGGCCTTCGGAGAAGGCAGCTACCGCGAACTTCGTCATGCTGTACACCCCGCCGCCCGGTGCAACAGCCTTGCCGGCGACCGAGCTCACGTTGATGATGTGGCCACCGCCGGACTCGATCATCAGTGGCAACGCGGCGTGGGTGGTGTACAGCAGACCGAGGATGTTGAGGTCGACCATGCGCTGCCAGTCTTCGATTGGCGGTCCCACGATCGGTCCGAGCAGCATGACGCCGGCGTTGTTGATCAGAACATCGACTTGGCCCAAACTGGAATGTGTTTGGGTGATGAAGTTTCTCGCTTGAGCTTCATCGGTGATGTCGGTCGGTATCGCGATCGCCTGACCACCATCGTCTTCGATCTTCTTGACGAGCGCGGTGAGACGTTCGGCCCGACGCGCGGCAAGTGCCACCGAGGCGCCCGCTTGCGCACAGGCCAGCGCGGTGGCCTCGCCGATACCCGACGACGCACCGGTGATGGCGACGACTTTTCCTTCCAGCGGCCTGGAAGCGTTCTCTGACATGTTCCTCCGATACTGCTAGCGGACCGGCGCTGACCCGTCTTTGGGGAGTGCCGATCGAGATCAAGTGGATTCTGCTGCTACGTCGTTTCTCACGCCCCGGCCGAGGTCGGCAGATCTGGGCCTATCCCGCCGATCCCGACACAACGACCGACGTGTGCATCGCCGTCGCACAGCCGGGACAGGACAGCTGGTGGAATATCAACGCCTGGTCCACGTAGTCCGCCGATTGCCCCAGCACGCCGGGGCCTGCCTCGGTGACGGGTCCTTCTCGCAGCGTCAAGCCCTCCAGCGACCCCGCGCTTGCCTTCCGGATCTCGTGGCCACAGTGCTTACACACCACCACATTCCCGGAATCGGTGGTTTGAATGGCGAGGTTGACATCCAAATCGCTGCCGTTGGAGTGACTTTCAGTCACCTCTGCGGAAACGTCGCCTCCGATGCGTCGTCGACGTTCCTCAGCCCGCAGGCTGGCGGTCGCGACGGGATCGGCCCGGTTGTCCGTGTCGAGCGCAACCCCGTACAGCGTGCGCGCCGCAGCGGCGGAGACCTTTCCGTCGCTGACATCCTTGGCGACCTTGTCTGGTGACCGCAACAAGGGGTCGCCGTACCCGCCACCGCCGGAGGGGTGAACGAATACCGCGTCCTCGAGCCCGATGAGCGTCTCCTTGCGGTTACCTACCACCTCTCGCCGGTCACCGAGCTCCTCGAGCGAACCGGGAATCTTGCCGGCAGAGAACAGTTCTTGGACGTTGGACCCGCGGACGATCAGGTCGAACGCAGTGCCTCCGGGGTAGCCACCGGCTTGTCCGGTTGCCTCCGGGCGCGCTTTGCCGTTGCCCGAGAACGCCGCGCCAAGAGGTGCAGGGGTGCCATGGGGAACGACGCAGATTGAGATGGACAGCCCGCCGCGGGCCGTTCCTGCCCCGCCGGAGTCGATTTCCTCGCGACGCCACAGGAACAACAACGGATAGATGAACTCCTGCATCTCGGCGTCGGGTGCACGACCCATGGGAATGGGCAGGATGCCAGCGGTGTCCTGGCCGTCGGCGTCCGGCCTGGCGCCGTAGCCGCCCGCCATCATGTCGAGCAGCATCATCACGGTCGGCGCGCCACGCTGATCGATGCCGGCCATGGTCACCATTTCGAATGACCCCGTGCATCCGCATTGGACACGCGACTGCTCTTGCGGCGCGGCGTCGAGCATCTTCGCAAAACAATCGGCCACGAGGTTCGACGTCGCCCATGCCGCGGTAAGCGGTGCCCATCCGACCGATGCCGGGAAGGTGGCGTTGTTGATGGTGCCCTCATCACTGATGATGTCGAAGCAACGCACCAAACCGCCTGCCGACCAAGGGATATCGCCAGCGAGAATGGGCATCAGCGCGACGGAGATGCCGGCACGCATTCCCGACCACGGGCAATTGACCATGCCTGCCTGGGGATCGGTACCCCGGAAGTCGAACGTCAGATGGTCCCCGGTCTTGGTCATCTCGAGCGCGATCTTGTGCATGCCGCGATCCCCGACCGCCGACTGCTCGAGGTAACCGACCGACTTCCAGGAACCGTCGGGAATGTCGCGCAGGCGGGTCCGGAGCCGCTGCTCCGAGTCATTCATCATCCGCTTCATCACGGCCTTGACGACGGTTGGTCCGTACCGATCGATGAGCCGGTGCAATCGGGCGTGGCCGGCCTGGTTGGCTCCGATCTCCGCACGCACGTCCAGATTCACCAACAGGGGCATGCGGGAGCGGCGGATGAAGGCGTCGACCACGTCATCCTGGAGGACCCCTCCGCGGACGATCTTGATGGGCGGCGTCGGTGCACCTTCGCTGAACGCGTCGCTGGCAGCGAGGTCAGAGGAACCTGGCTTGGCACCACCGACGTCGGCCATATGACATACCGCGCTGGTCCACCCGAAGAGCTCTCCGTCGTGGAACAGCGGGGCCATGATTGCGGTGTCGTTCTGATGCAGCCCGCCGCCGACCCAAGGATCGTTGGTGAGGAACATGTCGCCGGGTTCGATTCCTGGGTTGCCGCTGCGGTGCTGCAGGGTCCAGTAGACGGCGAGATCCATCGACGCGACGAGCATGGTGTTGTAGAGCCCGACCTGAGCGGCTTGGCCGAGCTCGTCACACACGGCGAAGTCGAAGTCGTTGGCCTCGGTAACGGAGATCGATCCGGACATGCGTTTGAGCGTTTCGCCCATCTCGTCGGTGATCGACCAGATTCGGTGACGGACCACCTCGTAGGTCAGCGGGTCGATGCCGTCGATGTCTGCATCGGTGACCTCGTGCAGTTTGAGCGTGGGTGAAATATTGGCTTTGAGCTCGTCGAAAGGGATCAGCCTGCTGCTGAAAACCTCGGAGCCGGGTACGGGCATGACTGGTTGCTGTTCCATGGCCGGTTTCCTTTTCAGTTAAGCAACATGCGGACGTTGCCGAGTTCGTCGATGCGTGCGTCGACGCCGGCGGGAATGGCGACAGTGGTGGTGGGCACCTCGATCACCGCTGGGCCTGGAAGTACGTGGCCTGCGCGTAGCAACGAGTAGTCGTAGATGGTCGTTTCGGCGAATCCCCGTGCGATGTCGAGTAATACAGGCCGATGGCCCGAGATCGCCTCGCGGGCATCCGAGCTCCCGCTGGCCGGTCGCTCGGGCAGTGTTGGGCGGTACGGCAGCCGGCCGATGCCCCGGACGCGGTAGCTGATGAATTGGAAACCCGCGGCGGAGAATCCGGATCCCTCACCGAACAACTCCGCATAGCGACGCTCGAACGCCTCAGCCATCGACAAGACCGAGGCCTCGTCGTCGATTTCGCCATCCGGCACCGTGGTGGTCACTTCGAACATCTGCGCCGTGTAGCGGGCATCGAACTCACGAACCAACTCGATGGAGGAGAACTTGATTCCTTGCCGGGCCAACGCACTGTGAACCTGTTCTTCGAGGCGGGCGAAGTTGGCGCGGATCCGTGCGTGATCGACCGGGAAGGGCGCCGGGTCGGACAACTCGGCGCTGACCATCACATCGGACGCGGCCAGCCCGTAGGCGGAGAACCCCGATGCTGCCGCGCCGAGCGGGACGACCAGCTCGGGCACTCCCAGCTCTGTCGAGAATGCCGACGCGTGAATGGGACCGGCGCCGCCGAAGGCGTAGACGACGAAGCCACGCGGATCGTTGCCGGACTCCACGACAACCTTGCGGATCAGGTCGGCGGTCTGCGCATTCTGCACCTCGAACACGGCGGCGGCCGCTTCTTCGGCGGTCAACCCCAACGGCTTGCCGATCTTCTCCGACAGCGCCGTTTCAGAAAGGTCTCGTCGCAGTTTGCGACGCCCACCAAGGAAGTTGTCCGGGTTGATGATTCCCAGCACCAGATCGGCGTCGGTGACGGTGGGCTCGAGGCCCCCTGCGTCGTACGCGGCAGGACCGGGCGCCGCGGCGGCACTGCGTGGCCCAACGCGCAAGTTGCCGCCCGGGTCCAGCCAGGCGATCGCTCCGCCACCGGATCCGATGGCATCCACCTTGATCGTCGGGACGTTGATCGGATGCTGATTGATGACGGTCGTGGACGCGCGGACCGGCTGACCGTCGACCACCATTCCCACCAGGAAGGTGGTGCCGCCGATATCGGCGGTGACCACGTTCTTGTGGCCGAGCTGTTCCGCCAAGCGCGTGGCTCCGACGACTCCGCCGCTGAGCACTGAACCCACGGTCGAGATCGCGGTAGCCGGAGCTTCCTCCGACGTGATGGTTCCCCCGGAGCTCTGCATGACCAACAGCGGCCCGGTCATGCCGAGATTGCGCAGGTTGGCGCTGAGCGGCTCCAGGTAGCGGCGCAGCGGCGGACCGAGCTGCGTGCTCATCACCGTCGTTGCGGTGCGCGCGAACTCCCGGATCCGAGGCGAGACTTCGGACGACAGAGCGACGAAGACGTCGGGAGCGATCTCGGCGATGAGCTCGCGGACGCGTCGTTCGTGAGCAGGATTCTGGAAAGACCACAGCAGAGCCACCGCGATCGCCCGCACGCCTTTGTCCAACAAGCCCGTGACCGCAGCACGCACCTCGTCTTCGTCGAGCGGCACCACTACCGCGCCACTCTGGTCGATACGTTCGGTGACCTCGGCGATTGACGACTTCGGTATCAGCGAGGTCGGCTTGGAGGTGCCCAGAACATCTTGAGCGTCATGTGCAGACAAACCGAGGTAGCGGCCCTCGACGTTCATGATGAGCAATGAGTCGCCGTGGCCCTTGGTGGCGATGAGCCCGACGGGCTCGACATTGCCGGTGATCAACGCGTTGATGCTCGAGGTGGTGCCGTGCGCGATGTAGTCGGTCGAGGCCAGGAGTTCTTCGCGGGTCAACCCCACTTGATCCGCGAGGTCCACGATCGCGTCCATCACGCCGACTGCGTAGTCGGCTGGCGTGGAGGCTGCCTTGGCGCCGATTACCGTCCCGTCCTGCGCTGCGGCGACTGCGTCAGTGAAGGTCCCGCCGACATCGACGCCGATCACGTACTTCATGTGCTTCCTTATCTGTTTGATCCACGGCTCGCGTGGTGGCAACGCACGAATCTGTGTGAGATTCGTAACGTACGAGATCGTCAACGTATATGTCAATAGTTTGTCGCGCTCGTAAGCTGCGGCGCCTCCGCCGGGCGCGAAAATGCGCCGTTGTCCATGCGTTGAGGCACCTTCAGCACTTTCGGAGCAGACCGTCCGGAGCCGCTCGGCGAGGCCCCCCACCCGCGGAGGTCATCGCCCAAGCTATTCGACAGGCGGGGCTACGACGCGTGGCCTGCTGCAGCCCACGTCGGCAAGCGTCCGTCCACGCGCGTGCGCGTGGACGCCTGCGGACCACCCTTGGCCGCACTGCGGGCCGCTAGAACGCGGTGCTGCTCGCAGACTCCACCTCAAGCCGGCGAAAAGCGCTGCGATGAAACACGATCGGTGACACGTCGGAATGTACGTTCAGCTCCGTCACGCGAAGCACCACGATGACGTGGTCCCCTGCGTCGACAAGCTGATCGATGACGCCCTCCAGCCAGACACATGTCCCGGCGATGAAGACCGCGCCGCCGCTCGTTGACACCGTCTGCAGGCCTGCGAACCGGTCGCCGGTCTTGGCTGCGAGGGTTCGTGCGGCCTGGTCATGCGATTCACCGAGCAAGCTGATGCCCAGCGTGGGACGGTCGCTCAGCTTCGGCCACGTTGTCGAGCTGTTCTGCACGCAGAATGACACCAGAGGCGGATCGAGTGAGACCGGGACGAAGGTACTGGCGGCCAATCCCACCGGAATTCCGTCGATCTCGGCGGCGACGGCAATCACGCCAGATGGGAAGTGACCGTATGCCTCCCGCAGCGATGCGTTGTTTAGCTGCATCGTTAGGCCGGTGGCTCAGCAGGAAAAGCTAGAAAGGGACTCAGCATTCTTGTGAGTATCCTCACCGGCACCGTAGACGTCAAACTATTGACTTAGACGTAGATCGTACCTACCTTTGGGTGAGGGGCCTCCGCAGCTACACGCGGGGCCCCCGTAGGCGCGGCGTGACCAACCTACCGTCGGCCACGGACCGCTCGAGGCAGTGCAACATCGGGCCCGGCGCCGACGACGCACTCTGCGGATCGACCGGGTGGAGGAGTAGTGCCGATGGGGTGTTCTTTCCGCACACACAGCCCAGCGTCGTGCGGGCAGCGCACCTGATCGCTCAACTAGCCAGACACAACAGATCAGGAGCGAGCGTGAGTGAAGCAACGACGGGACCCCTCGAGGGGGTGCGGGTCCTCGAATTGGGCAACTTCATCGCCGCCCCTACCGCGGGTCGGCTGCTGGCCGACTTTGGCGCCGACGTCATCAAGGTGGAACGGCCCGGTGCCGGTGACGAGCTGCGCAGCTGGCGGTTACACGGCGGCTCGACGTCGTTGCTGTTTCGCACCCTCGGTCGCAACAAACGCAGCATCACCCTGAATGTGAAGGAGCCTGAGGGTCGGGCGATCGCGTTGTCGTTGATCGAGCGATCGGATGTGATTCTGGAGAATTTCCGGCCGGGCACACTCGAGAAGTGGGGACTCGGTCCCGCCGAAATAACCCGCGTCAACCCGGATGCGGTGTTGGTGCGCATATCCGGATACGGCCAAACCGGGCCCTACCGGGACCGGCCGGGCTTCGGTGGAGTGGCGGAAGCGATCGGAGGGCTACGCCACGTCGTCGGCTACCCCGATCGCCCCCCGGTCCGGGTCGGCATCAGCCTCGCCGACACCGTGGCCGGCCTCTATGCCGTCATCGGCGCATTGATGGGTCTTCTGCAACGAACCAAGCGCCCGGGCGGCGAAGTGGTCGACGTCGCGCTCTACGAAGCGGTGTTCTCGTTGATGGAGTCGCTCGTCCCCGACCACGATGCATTTGGCGTCAACCGCAAACCAGAGGGGGCGGGACTGCCCGGCATCTCGCCGTCGAACACATTCCGCTGCGCGGACGGCAAGTACGTCGTGATCAGCGGCAACGGCGACGCGATCTTCAAACGCTTCATGACCGCCATCGGTCGCACAGATCTCGGTAACGACCCCGAGTTGGCCGACAACGCCGGCCGCGTCGCGCGTAACGACGAACTGGAGTCTGCAATCGGTAGCTGGACCGCCTCGCTGGACTCGAACGAAGTCCTGCACCTGCTGGATTCGGCCGATGTGCCCTCCGGCGCCATCTATGAAGCCTCCGACATTCTGACCGATCCCCATTTCGCCGATCGCAACATGCTCCAGGTACACAAGGCCGACGTCGGCGGCGCCGCTCCGGCGGCGGTGGCGTTCCCCGGCGTGGTTCCCGTGATGCAGAACAACCCCGGCCAAACGCGTTGGCTGGGACCCGAACTGGGCCAGCACACCGAAGAGGTACTACTCGAACTCGGGATCGATCAGGACGCACAGAAGCTGTTGCGCCAGAAAGGGGTTCTCTAAACCATGTCCGATACCGTCATCATCACAGAGGTCTCGCTGCGCGACGGACTGCAGATCGAACCGGTGATCGTGCCCACCGCTGACAAGGTCGCGCTGGCGGGGCAGCTGATCGCGGCTGGGTTCAGCCAGCTGGAGATCGGGGCGTTCGTCAATCCCGCGAAGGTGCCGACCATGGCAGATTCCGACGACGTCATGCGTCAGCTCGCTGACTCCACCGCGGCCCTGCACGCGCTGGTGTTCAAT
The DNA here is from genome assembly GCF_033804605.1 of Mycobacterium sp. RTGN6. Classification (NCBI taxonomy): domain Bacteria; kingdom Bacillati; phylum Actinomycetota; class Actinomycetes; order Mycobacteriales; family Mycobacteriaceae; genus Mycobacterium; species Mycobacterium sp. RTGN6. The sequence continues at coordinate 215,716 of NZ_JAPZKZ010000012.1, read as the reverse complement.
CTCAAAGGCGCACAGCGTGCCGTAGCCAGTGGCAACCAGCACGTGCGATTCGTGGTGTCCGCCAGCGATGGGCATAGCAGCGCCAATGCCGGGGTGCCCACCGACGCCGCGCTCACCCGAGTGGAAGAGGCCGCCGAATGGCTTGGCGAGCGCGGTGTGCGCACCGAAGCCACCATCGCGACCGCGTTCGTGTGCCCGTTCGATGGCGATACCCCGATTTCGCGGGTCATCTCTACCGCAGATCGACTGCAGCGCACCGGCATCGAAGTGCTGCACCTGGCCGACACCATCGGTGCCGCCACCCCGGGCGACATTCGGCGAACCGTCAGTGCGGTGCAGGCAGAATTCCCCGAGCTGACGTTGGGCCTTCATCTGCACAACACCTACGGCATGGCCTCGGCCAGCGTCTGGGAAGGCCTGGCGTTGGGGATTCGCCGATTCGACGCGGCGCTTGGAGGCTTGGGTGGCTGCCCGTTCGCCCCCGGCGCGGCCGGCAACATCGGCGCCGATGACCTCGTCCACTTTCTACACCGCGAAGGCATCGACACTGGCATCGATCCAGACGCGCTCGCCACTGCCCGGCGGACGCTGCAAGGCTTGGTCGGCCACCCTCTGGACTCAGCACTCTCGCGGGGCGACAAGGCACCGTCGCGGGTGCGCCAGCTCGAGCGCGCCCCCGTCGCGGTCTGACGTCGTTACCGCCGCGCGGGTGGCCCACCCGCGCTCACGAGGTGACGAGAACGTCCAGATATGCCGCCTGCGGCGGGCCGTCAAGAGCGGCCATCATGGGGGCCACGACGTCCTTCGGCAACTTCTCCATGGAGGCCTTGTACACCTCGACCGACTCCCATTTTTCGATGAAGACGTAGCGCCGTTCATCGTCGAGGTCCCGCATCACATCAACGCCATGGCAGCCGACGACGGCCCGCACCGCGTCAGCGAGGTTGCGCAACGCCGACTCCAACTCGTCGGTCTTTCCCTCAGCGGCGCAAATGATGTAGTGGCGAGCAATCGTCATCGATCGTTCTCCTTGTGTGTCGATATTGATGCTGCGATCCCCATGCAGTTTTCGGGCTCCCCTGCTCCCCATGTGCGGTCGGGGCGATGCCGTCAGGGCGATTCTTCAGCCCAACTACCGTAGGTCTGGCCAACCTTCTTGTCAAATATTCTTCGTCTACGTAACCGTCATCGATGGTGACCTCGTTCGGAGGTTCCCGCTATGGACGCCGTATGAGACGGCGCGCACAGGGCTTGACAATGTTAGTCACGTCACGGTAGAAAATTAAACACCATCGTAAGCAAGAGCACTTCACATGCAGGTCGCGCCACGCACGGACATAGCAGAACCCCATGCCGCACTCGACCGAACCCGCGTCACCGCAGGGCAAGTGAGTCAGGGAGGAACACCTCAATGGAATTCATGATCAGCTTCTTCAACACGGTTCCCAACCACATGCGCGACGATCCAGACGCCGAGCACAAGGTCATCATGACCGATCTGGAGTACATGATCGCCGCCGAAGAGGCGGGCTTTAAGTACGTGGTCGTGCCCGAGCATCACTTCTTGGACGAGTACTCGCACATCTCGGGCAACGCCCCCGTGCTCGGCTACCTCGCCCACGCGACCAAGCGCATCCACCTGCTCTCGGGCATCATGAACCCCCTTCCGCAGATTCGACACCCCGCCACCGTCGCCGAGGCGTGCGCGTACCTGGACCACATCTCCGGCGGCCGTTTCGAATTCGGGTCGGGACGTGGCGCAGGTAGCCACGAGATTCTCGGGTTCTTCCCCGAGGGCACCGAGCTCAACCACACCAAGGACGTCTGGGAAGACGTGATCTCGGAGATCCCGAAGATGTGGATGCAGGAGACCTACGAGGGGTACAGCTCCGAGTACTGGTCGCTACCGCCGCGCAAGGTCGTGCCCAAGCCCTACGGCAAGGGCCACCCCCCGCTGTGGTACGCCGCGGGGAACATGTCCAGCTGGGAGAACGCCGGACGCAAGGGCATGGGCATCATCGGCAACTCGATCACCACCCTGGCGACCGCGGAGAAGGCGGTTGAGGCCTACCGCAAGGGTATTGCCAATGCCGAGCCCATCGGCGCCTTCGTCAACGACTACCTGTCCGCGGTGTTCCACCCGTTCGTGTCCGAGGACGAAGGGAAGGCATTCGGCTGGGTGATGAGCGAAGAAGTCGCCCACCAGCGGAGCCTGCTCTACCGCTACCACGACACCTTCCCGCGCGCTGAGGGCGTACCGCTCTGGCCAGAGCTCGCCCCGCCAACCACGCACAAGGAAGCGCTGGCCATGCAGCAGTCCGGGTCGCTGATCGGGACGCCGGACCAGGTAATCGAAACCCTGAAGAAGTACGCCGAACTCGGTATCAACGGATGCTCGCTTGGCGTCGGAATGTTCGGTCGCGAGCACGCGTTGGAGACATTAGAGGTATTCGGCAAGTACATCATCCCTGCATTGGATACGGACCCGGCGTTCCGGACCGACGGATTCCGCTACGGGACGGCCTGATCCGTGCAGCGATATGGGCACGTTGAATGTCACAATTAATGTTGACACGTCAGCAATGAAAACCCCGAAGTTGGAGCTGGGTCTCTCTTGCTGCTGAGCGGGAAAGGTAAGTCCTTGTCCATTATCGCCGACAAGACGATCGAGCTTTCACAACTGAGTTTTCACTATCGTGAGGCGGGCAGTCCAAGTGCACCGCCGCTCATTCTCCTGCACGGGCTCATGTACGACGCACGGGATTGGGACGAGATCGCGCTCTTCCTGGCCGGTCACTATCACGTCTTCGCCCTCACGCAGCGCGGGCACGGTGACAGTGCCAGGTCAGACGTCTATTCATTTGAATTGATGTGTGACGATCTCGAGGCGTTCGCCGATGCACTTGCCCTGGACCGCTTTACCTTGATCGGGCACTCAATGGGCGCACGGATCGGGACCATCTTCGCGGAGAAATGGCCGGAACGCATTGAGCGGATGGTCTTCGAAGATACTGCTCCCATCGACGTCGACTTTCCAGAGTCTGCCGAAGAAGTGCCGGGAGGGGCACCCTTCGACTATTCCGCACTCATCTCGCTCGTTGAGCAGATTCACAACCCCGATCCCTCCTGGTGGAACGATTTGCCTAAGATCACCGCCCCGACGCTCATTATCGGCGGAGGATCAATCAGCTACACGCCTCAGGACGGATTAGCTGAGGCTGCAGGTCGTATTCCCAATGGTCAGTTCGCGACGATTGAGGGGGCCGGACATATGGTCCACCGCACTTGCCCACAAGAATACAAGCAATTGTTGGGTCAGTTTCTCTTGGGCAATGCCGACTAGCGCGAAGTGAGCTGCCGCCCATCGACTGCGCTGGCCCCTCGGTGCCGGTGATCATGGTTCCTCGCTCGGTGCGCTGATCGCAGCAGAGCACTTTGTTGGATCGGCCGACGGCGTCGGCAACCGTCGTCGCGAGACCCGGCGAATCGACGCACTCGCAGTGAGGAAACAGGATGATTCTTGTAACAGCCGCCAACGGTAACGTTGCGCGCCAAGTGATCCCGAGGCTTGCGGGCGCCGGCCTAAAGGTGCGTGGGTTGCGGGCCAGCAGCGGTGATGAAAGGGCTCTCGTCGACTTGGGTGTCAGCGAGATCGTGATAGGTGACATCCGCGATCCTGCAACCATCCGCTCGGCCATGAATGGCGTGCAGAGCGTCTTCCATGTGTGCCCTGGCGGATTGGCCTACTGGGAGACTGAGATTGGCTACTCGATCATCGACGCCGCGATCGCCGAAGGTGTCGAGCACGTCGTGATGAGCACGCTGATGCACCCGATCATCACCGCATTGCTTCAGCATCGGACCAAGCGAGATGTCGAGGAGCGCCTCGTCTCCTCGCCGGTGAATTGGACGATTCTTCAGCCTGCCGACTACATGCAAACGTTGGTGCCGCCGTCGACGTTCGATACCGGGGTGCTGCCTGTCGCCTATGGCCTCGGACGCAAGCACAGCGCGGTGGATCTGATGGATGTGGCCGAGGTGGCATGCAAGGTTCTGATCGAGGGCAAGCCGCATTACTGGGCGCGCTACGAACTCTGCGGTCTCCCGCAGGCCTTTGACGCGGACGTGCTTGCTGAAACCGTGAGCAAGGTCGGTGGCCGCAGCGTTGCGGTGCAGCCGGTTTCAGGCCCGGAGTACATGCGGATCTGGGCAAGAGAGGAAGGCCCGCCCATTGGTTCGGCGCACGGCCTGGAGGATCCGGCCGGCCGCGATTACGCGCGACAAGTCCTTGTTGCGATAGCGGATTGGTACAGCGCTCACGACTACGTGGGCAACCCCAATGTCCTGACCTGGCTGCTCGGTCGCCAGCCGACCTCCCTTGAGGAGTACCTGCGTCGCCTCTACCGGCAGGTTCACTCAGCTGAGGCGGCGAGCGCACAACCCGAAGTGGGTTAACCGGCCAACGGCAACAGCATGGCCGAAGCCTCGGTGTGGGCAGCGGCCTCCGCCACCACGCGACCGCAGCACAGGCGGATGACGTTCGGACGAGCCACATCTGAGTGTCAACGGCTCACCGCAACGACGGCAAGCTGGTTTCAGGGACTCCCCGTACGCATGAAACGCGCCCTCCGTAGATGCCGCTTGCGGTGGCGCGCGGAGGGTTGACAATGTTAGGCACATCACGGTAGAAAATTAAACACCGCCGTAAGCCGGTGCACTTCACATGCAGGTGGCACGCGAGTCTGGGAGGAACACCTCAATGGAATTCATGCTCAGCTTCTTCAACACGCTCCCCAACCACCTGCGCGACGATCCAGACGCCGAGCACAAGGTCATCCAGGCCGATCTGGAGTACATGATCGCCGCCGAGGAGGCGGGCTTTAAGTATGTGATCGTCCCCGAGCATCACTTCCTCGACGAGTACTCACACATCTCGGGCAACGCCCCGGTGCTCGGCTACCTCGCCCACGCGACCAAGCGCATCCACCTGCTCTCGGGCATCATGAACCCGCTTCCGCAGATTCGACACCCCGCCACCGTCGCCGAGGCGGGCGCATATCTGGACCACATCTCCGGCGGCCGTTTCGAATTCGGGTCGGGACGCGGCGCAGGCAGCCACGAGATTCTCGCCTTCTTTCCCGAGGGCACCGAGATCAGTCATACGAAAGAAGTATGGGAAGACGTGATCTCGGAGATCCCGAAGATGTGGATGCAGGACACCTACGAGGGATACAGCTCCAAGTACTGGTCGCTGCCTCCGCGCAAGATCGTGCCCAAGCCGTACGGCAAGGGCCACCCGCCGATGTGGTACGCCGCAGGAAATACGCCCAGCTGGGAGAACGCCGGGCGCAAGGGGATGGGCCTCATCGGCAACTCGATCACCAACCTGGAAGTCGCGGAGAAGGCTAATGAGGCCTACCGCAAGGGTATTGCCAATGCCGAGCCCATCGGCGCCTTCGTCAACGACTACCTGTCGGCGGTGTTCCACCCCTTCGTCTCCGAGGACGAGGGGAAGCTATTCGACTGGGTGATGAGCGAGGAAGTGGCCCACCAGCGCAGCCTGCTCTACCGCTATCACGACACCTTCCCGCGCCCCGAGGGCATACCGCGCTGGCCCGAACTCGCCCCTCCAACGACGAAGGAGGAAGCGCTGGCCATGCAGCGGGCCGGGTCGCTGATCGGGACGCCGGACCAGGTGATCGAAACCCTGAAGAAGTACGCCGAACTCGGCGTCAACGGCGTCGGGTTCGGCGTCGGGATGTTCGGTCGCGACCACGCGTTGGAGACAATAGAGGTATTCGGCAAGTACATCATCCCCGCATTGGATACGGACCCGGCGTTCCGGACAGACGGCTTCCGCTACGGGACCACTGCCTGATCCCGTGCAGCGCATGGGCGACCGGGTGCGGTCGATCATGGTTCCTCGAGACCGCTGACGCGGGTAGGTCGCCCCCTCAGCACGACCTCGGCGAACTGATAGAGCACCGCACCTGTCGGTGCGTTGATCAGAATGCCCAGCAGCGGAAACTGAATGACTCGCCGGTCGGTTTCCTGAATCGCCTCGAAACGGGGGGTGGCGAGCAGCTCGGCGAAGGACACGAAGTGCACGCTGGCGACTTCATCGGGATTGCGCTGAGTGTCTACCCCGTTGGCCGCCCAACACACGATTGGGGCGATGACGTATCCCGATTTGGTCACGTAATCATCGAGTCGGCCGAGCACGTGGTCGCGCGTCAGGCTGAGGCCGAGTTCCTCGACCAGTTCGCGCAGGCCGGCCGTGACGTAGTCTTCGCCCGGCTCCGCCCGCCCTCCGGGCAGCACGTATTGGCCAGGGTGCTCGCGCATTTGGGCCGACCGTTTGGTGAGCCAGATGCCGTACTGGCCGTTCTGCTCGGTCACCGCGATGACGACGGTCGCTGCGCGCAAACCGTCGGCCGGCGCGACTAGCGGCGCGAACCCCCGCAGCCGCCGGGCGATCCCTGAGCGCGTCGTCTTCTCGCCGTCAGCGTCGGATGAACGTGACTGTGTTGCGCCACTCATTGGTCACACCGGCAGCTCACGAAGTGGATCGGTTCCGTCCCAGTCTGTTGATGCCGTCGCGATCGCTTCGAAGATGGCGACGAAATCTGGTGTCGGCTGGTGGACTTCGATCGCATGGCCCAGCGAGGCCCATGCATCGCAGTAGGACACGTCGAACGCGCCAAGGGGTGCGTGCCAAAAGCGTGGCATGCCCGCAGCTTCCAGCCGCTGCACCTCGGCTTCGGGGTCCTCTGCCACGTAGCAGATGTGGTTGATGTGGTTGGCGGACGTGGTGTTGCCGACCAAGGCCTGGCGAAGTCCGGGTGGCGAGACTTCATGGAGCTCGACGAGTTCGACGAAGATATCGTTCCACTTCGCCACGACTACGGATTGTTCCAGTACGCACGGTTTTCCGTAGTAGCGGGCCTCGGTAATGGCGGTGTTCCTGGCGAACCAGAAGAACGGCCCAGCACCGAAGGTGGTTACCCAGCGGTCCACCGCGACTGCGATGTCGTCGACGGTGTAGCCGATGTGGTGGATCGGTCGTGAGACGGGCCTACTGGTCGCTGGGGAGGTCATGTGGCGGCGCGGTCGCCGGCACTGAGGAGGTCGGCAATCTCCTGTCGCAGCATCACCTTGTTCACTTTGTGGATGTTGGTCAGCGGGAGTTCGGAGCGGATCTCGACACGCTCGGGCCACTTGAACTTGGCGACGCCGCGCGTCTGCAGATGCACCCGGACCGCATCGAGGTCGATGGTGTCCGCGCCGGTCCGCAAAGAGAAGAAGGCGCAGGCCTTTTCGCCGAGCCGGTCGTCGGGCATGGCAACGACGGCAGCGCGCTCCACGCCGGGCAGTTCGAGCAGCAATTGCTCGACTTCCTCGGCGTTGATCTTCTCTCCACCGCGATTGATCAGATCCTTGATCCGGTCTTCGAGCCGGTAGTAGGAGCGGCCTTCGTGTCGAAATTCGGTGACGATGTCGCCGCTACGGTAAAACCCGTCGGCGGTGAAGGCGACAGCGTTGCGCTCGGGCGCCTCGTAGTACCCGCGGATGGTGTAGGGACCGCGCGCACACAGTTCACCAGCGTGGCCCTCCGGCAACTGATTCTCCGTGCCTGGCTCATAGACACGCACCTCGTCACGCAGGGACACCGGTGTGCCTTGGGTGCCGTGGCGGATCGCCGCGGGCGCATCGCGGGAAGAGAGCATCGTCAACCCCTCCCCCATGCCGAACAACTGAATCACCTTGCAGGTGTCTGTTTCGAACTCGTCCACCACCGACGGAGGTACGGCCCGGTCACCCCACGCGAGCGTACGTAGGCCGGCGAGCAAATCGCGCAGCCGCGGTTCGGTTTCGATGAGTCGCAGAATGGGACGCGTCATAAGAATGTGGGTGAGCGGCGTGCGCTCAGCGGCGCGCACGAACGCCTCCGTGTTCACCGCCGAGGTGACGAAGCACGCGCCGACGGAGTGCGCTGCGTGTAGCGCGCACACGATCCCCGCGTTGTGGATCAGCGGCAGCAGATGCGCAACGGCGCTATCAGAGGTCATGGTCCCCACCTCGGCCCATGCCCGCGCGTTGTACCAGTACTCGGCGTGAAGTCGCGGAATCAGCTTGGGGACACTGGTGGTTCCGCCCGACAGCTGCAGCACGGCAACGCCATCCGTGGCCAGACTGCGCTGAATCTCGGCGACGAGCTGGCGTGGGTTGCCGGTCGCGTGTTGCTCGTCTGCCAGCGCCTCGATCGACACCTCACCGTCGGCTGACTCCCCGGTACCGACCGTGAGCTTGACCCGCAGGCTCGGCTGCTCCTCGGCGACCTGGTTGGCCAACGCGCGCAGATCGTGGCGGCCAAAGGAGGGCTCGAACAGGTGCGCGGCGGGCCGACACTGCTTTGCGATGGCATTGATTTCATAGGAGCCGTGTTGGGCCAGCGTTGCCACCGGCACCAGCCCGGCCTTGAGCACCCCGTACCACGCCAGCACCGACCAGGCGTGGTTGGTCACTTGGAACAGCACGCGCTCGCCGGGCGTGAGACCCAACCGAACGAGTCCTGCTGCGATCCGATCGGTGATCGCGCCCAGTTCTTCAAAAGTGATTTCGACGTCGGAGTCGACCACCGCGAGATTGCTGCCGTAGTTGTCGATGATCACCTGCAGCTCGTCGGCGATACTGCGTGTGCCCCAGAGCCCGTCAGCGCGGTAGTCGCGGACCAAGGACTCTGGATACGGCACTACGCCGGCGGCGAGGTCACTGGCTGTCGTCATGGCTTGATCCGCTCCTTCGACCATTCGGTGATTGTGTGTGCTGCCAAGGACGTCCCGGGTTCGTCGCCGCGCGCCAGCGGTCTGCCGAAGTGATCGGCCCGGATGTGGTGGTGTGTCACGTCGTCGGAGGCCGCGACTTTCACCGCTGCGGCGACGTCGGCATGAAACACCGAGGCATCCCCGGTGTACTCGATGATCAGTGTCGGTACGGTGATGCCGGCCAGTGAACGGTTGAGCGACGCGTTCGATGACAGCCCGGACCACGTGGAAAGCCATGCCTCCGGGGTCGCCAGCCGGCCGAACCCGGTGACGCCGTAGTTGGAGACCGACGGCTTGGCACTGATCACCGACCCGTACGGACGTTCGGACGGGTCCAACTGCAGATCCGTGCATCGCAGGTCGGCATCAGTGCGGTAGGTGGTGATGATCGGCGTCAGGATGCTTTGGCGCCCGTCTTCTCGGGTTCCGGTTCCCGACTTGACTTTCTTGCGCGCCGACATCTGTCGATCGATCAGTTCGCGGGCTCGTTCGTCGATCCGGGCGACACGTTGCGCCTGCGCGGCACGATAGGCGGTGACAAAGCCCTCCGCGTAGTGCGAGCCGCCATCCTCGGCGGTGCCAAATCCGTTGCGCGGATCGAACGGATCCAACTCGGGGTCCACGGACAACGGGTCGCTCTCGTCGGTGACCGACGGATCGATGGCGGCCAGCAGCAGCTTTCCCTGCCCCGGGTGCGGGGCGATCAGGCTCAACGCGTCCGGAACCGGCATCGGCGCCTCCCGCAGTTTGGTCGGGGCACCGCCGGGGGTATTGGCGATCCGCGCGCCAGGTTCGGTCTGAGCCTGCTCCGTGTAGAAGGAGTAGAGCCCGGCCCCTCCTGAATGCCCGATCAGCACCACGTGAGAGTAGGTGTGCTGCAGCCACTCCAGGCCCGCGGCGACGTCGAGCAGCGCATTTTCGTGGACCAGGCGCAGATCGTTGCCCACCTCGCGACCGGCCTGCGCCCACACCGAGTCGCCGGCGGCAAGGATGTCGGGAATGATGGGATGCTGGCGCAGATCCTGACGGGGATGCATGAGGCAGAACACCGTGCCGCTGGCGTTGACGGGCCGGTAAAGGGTGCCTCGCGTCACCTCGCCGTCGTAGGTGATGAGGGTGTGCGAGCTGATGTGCACGCCCTCGGGCAACGGTCTAGGCCAATAGTCGTTCGCCAGAACGGCGCGTCCGCGCCCCGACGGCTCACGCTGGACCTGAGCAAGCAATTGTCGTTCGTCGATATCGTGAACCATTGCTCCTAATCCCTTGTTGCGAGTTGTATCCGACGTGAGACGGCTGCGCTGTCGGCATCGCGCGTCGTCACCCAGAATCGATGGGTGGGGAGTGGACGTGGCGAGCTGCGGTCCGCCGCCACACCAGGTGCTCCGTGTGTGGATGCGCCGTGGCGGGGAGTGCCGGGCCCTGCAGACACCGAATACCTCCAGTCCCACCACGGGCGTCGCCGGCGTGGCCATGCAGACGCTGTAACCCCGGCCACATTACGACCGTCCTAACGGTATTGTCAAATAGTTGCCGCAGTCGTAAGATAGCAACAACCCGAGCGGCCTTGGTCCCCCACGTCCTGCGTCGTCCGGGTGCGCACCGTGAATGACGCAGGGCTCGCACCGCATTCGGCGGCAGGCGGGAAGGTGGGGACTAGGGCACGGGCGGAGAATCGGCTACTTGCAAGGAGGCAACGTGTCATCCATCGGCATCGAACGCGTGAATTACATTGCTCTGAACGCGCGGGATCCCGAAGCCGCCGCCAAGTTCGCCACGGAACGGTTGGGATTCAACCTGGTCCAGGCGGACGCAGACGGCAGCCACTATCTCAGCGCCCATGGCGTGGACCGCTACTCCCTGGTCTACAAGCCCGGCGACCAGCATGGGCTGCACCACGTCAGTTACCTGGTCCACGATGGACAGGCACTTGATGCAGCGGCGCGCAGGCTCGAGGTGGCCGGCGTTGCCGTATCCAAACACGACCAGGCGGAATGGGAAGGGGCACCGGCCATCCGGTTTCACACCCCGGCCGGGCACCTGCTGGAGTTCACCACCGGCACCAGCACGGAAATTCCGGTGGCGCATCTTGTCGAAGCGCCCGAATCCGGCGGACCAGAACCCGTCGTGGCGGATCACCTTGGATTGGGTGCCGCGGACTTCCAAGCCGAAGAAGAGTTCATGCTCAACACGCTGGGCCAGCTGTGCTCGGCCCGCACCTACGGCCCGGACGGTGTGCAAGTGATGGGGTTCTTGCGCGCTCCCGGCCGCTACCTTTACCACGACGTCGTGCTGGTCCAAACACCGCAGACGGCGTTGCACCACATCCAGTTCAGCCTCAAGAACGTGGATTCGTTCTACTCCACGGCCGCAGCACTACAAGACAACGACGTGAAGATCGAGTGGGGCCCGCTGCGGCACGGGCCCGGTCACAACATCGCGATGTACTTCCGTGACGCGGAGGGTTATTGGTTCGAATACTCCGTTGAGGAAGAGATCATCCTGCACGACCCGACGTATGTGCCGCGGTCGTGGACCATCGAGGACCCACACGTCGTGAACGAATGGGACCCCAACGACTCGCCGCCCGCTGCCCTCCTGGGCCCGCCACCGGCGGACGCACTCTTGGGAGCCGATCTCGACGTGACCTTCGCGGTCAACGACTCCTAATCGATACGCACGGCTCTAGTCGGGAACAGGGAGTGGTAATGGGTTTGCAGACAGTCGATTTCATCGGATTTGGGTGCGACGAAAACCGGGCGAGACGGGATGTTTCTCCGCATGTTGACCAACCGCGACAACGGAGGCACACACCATGACACGCTTGGACATCATCGGAGGCGGACCCGCCGGAGCGTTCACCGCTCGTCTGGCGGCGCTGCGATACCCGGACTGGGAAGTCCGACTGTTCGAGCGCTTGGCGCCCGACGATACGTTCGGATTCGGTGTCGGATTGACGCACGCATTGCTCGAGGCTGTGCACAAAGCCGACCCCGCGATTCATCAGCGCTTGTTGGCGGCGACGCTGAAGTTTTCGTCGGCCGAGTTTCGGGTTGACGCAGGCACAACCAACTTCCTGCAGTTCCACAGCGGAGCGATCAGACGGTCCGAACTGTTGCGCATCCTGCTCGAAGGGGCGGCCGATGCCGGCGCCGAAGTCAACATCGGCAGCGTCGTCCACGTCGACGACGTGCGTGAGGGTGCCGATATCGTCGTCGGTGCGGACGGCCTGTCGAGCAGCACCCGCACTCGGTTTGAACCCCAATTCGGTGTCACCACCACGCTTGGTCGCGGCGTGTTCATCTGGTGCGCAGCCGACATCGAACTGGAGGGCACCGTCTTCCAGCCGGTGGATACGCCGGCGGGAACGTTCGTCATGCACGCCTACCCCTACTCCAAGGGGCTGTCCACCTTCGTCATCGAGGCATCTCTTGAGACGATCGAGCGCGCCGGGTTCACTGACCGAGACTGGACATCTGACGGTGCCTCCGACGACGAAGCGCTGGACTATCTCAGTGAGGCGTTCGCCAAGGTGCTCATGGGCGCACGATTCTTCGGCAACAGGTCCAGATGGTCGCATTTCACTACGCTGCAATGTCGAAACTGGTCCTATCAGAACGTCGTACTGATCGGCGATGCAGTCGCCACGGTCCACCCGTCACTAGGGTCCGGCACGAAAGTGGCGATGGAAAGCGCGATCGCGCTGGTGGACCAGCTCAAAGCGGTGGGCTCGGAAACACCCCACAAGGTGCTCCTGGAGTACACCCGCAGTCGCCGGCGCCAGGTGCAACGGCTGCAGGACAGAGCTCAGCGCAGCCAGTTGTGGTGGGAATCCTTCACGAACCGCAAAGAGATGTCGGCGCCACGGCTGGCCTTTGCGTATCTCAGCCGCGCAGGGGTGGTCTCCCTTGACCGGCTGGCCGCAACGGATCCCGCGCTCGTCGCACAGGCTGCAGCGGACTTCTCCGGTGCGGCGCCGACAGCGGTACCGAGCCGGGACCTGACCCCGTGGGTGCTGCGCCAACCGTTCGACACGACCGAGCTGACGCTACCGACCAGAGTGCTCGCGAGCGGCGTCGACGGCGCCACACCCATCGAAGTCACCTCGGGCGATGCGTGGGGACCCGACGGCGATGACTACGTGCGCCAAGTCAGAAATCAACTTCAAAACGGAACACACGTTGTCACGCTGACGGGCGGCAATGACCGCGGCGCGATAATGGATCGGCTCGCAGTCGCCGAGCGGGTGAAGCTGGAAACCCATGGCGTGGTTGCAATTCGGGCGTCCGCCGACCATGACGATCTGGTCGCCGACGGTATCCTCGCCGGCCGGGCTGATCTCGTACAGCTCGATTCCGACGCCTAGACGCGGAGTGCGGCTGCGCCTATCGCAGACTTCCCGCCAATGGTATGACCACCTCGTCGACGATCGCCTCGATCTCGCTGAGCGGCAGTGGCGCCGACTGCATGTGCGCCATGATCACCAACTGCGCGCCGACGGCAGCGATGCGTTCAGTCACAGCGCGAGGATCGGCCCCGTGACGATCGGCCGCCCGCTGGAGCACGTGTAGCAGCAAGGCGAAAAGCGGTTGTGCCACCCGTCGGAAAACCTCGTCGAACAGCTGGGGATGGCGGGGCCGCTGCGTCAGCAACGGTCGCAGCGCCCGCCCGCGCGGCTCGTTGAGCACGTCGGCAAGATTCGTCAACACGGCGATCAGGTCCAATCGAAGGGATCCCGTGTCGGGGACGACTGGCTCGCCAAAACCGGCAAGCGGGTCGGTGAGAGCGTCGAGGACCAACTCGGCTGGGCTTCGCCAGCGGCGATACAACGACGCCTTTCCCGCACCGGCGCGCGCGGCAATCCGATCGAAGCTCAGCTGCTCAAAGCCGTTGTCCGCCAACTCTTCCAAGGTCGCGAGGTAGATCGCCCCACAAAGCTCGGCGCCACGGCGCCGTACGACGGGTTGCGGCGAACGAGGGTCGTGACCGGTTCGCCCATCTTGAGCTCTCATCAGTGAAACCTATGCTAGCCTCAGCAATAGTGAACAACTTTGTATCTTATGTTGCTGCGGGTCGGGTTGTTTCGCCAGCGACGAGTCGACGATGAAGGGAACACCTCTGATGGACTCCGACACGTACCAGGCACAGCTGAAGCGGCGCATCGACGAGTTGTACGACAATGATCAGCAGTTCGCCGCAGCGCGACCCAGTGCGGCGGTTGGCGCGGCGATCGAGGCGCCGGGGATGCGCCTACCGCACATCGTGCAAACGGTCATGGAGGGCTACGCCGACCGGCCCGCCGTGGGGCAGCGCGCCACGGAGTTGGTGACCGACCCGCAGACCGGCCGTACGTCGCTCAAGCTGCTGCCACGATTCGAGACCACCACGTACGCCGAGTGCTGGGATCGGGCAAGAGCCATCGCCGCCGGCTTGGCGGCGGGCCCCGTAGGAGCCGTCCAACCCGGGGATCGGGTGGCCACCCTGGGCTCCACCAGTGTCGACTACGCCGTCCTCGACCTGGCGCTGACCAGCATGGGTGTCGTCTCGGTGCCGCTGCAGAGCAGCGCGCCAGTCGAACAACTACGTCCCATCGTCGCCGAGACGGAACCCAGCATGATCGCCTCGACCGTCGACTATCTCGCCGACGCCGTTGACTTGATCCTGGCCGGGTTTGCCCCGCCGCGGTTGGTGGTGTTCGACTTCCACGGCGAGGTCGACGACCACCGCGATGTGTTTGCGGCCGCCAAAGACCGGTTGGGCGGCAAAGTCATGGTGGAGACGCTGGCCGAGGTCATCGATCGGGGGGCGAAACTGCCTGCGGCCAAACCCTTCAGCTCGCCAGAAGCGGACCCGTCGGTTTTGCTGATCTACACGTCGGGCAGTACCGGCAGCCCAAAGGGTGCGATGTACACCGAGCGGCTGGTGACGAATCTGTGGCGTCAGGCGGGCCGGGCAGGATTCGGCCAAGAAAGTGCGCTGCCGGCCATCACGCTGAACTTCATGCCGATGAGCCACGGCATGGGCCGCGGGCTGCTCTACGGAACTCTCAGCACCGGCGGGACGGCGTATTTCATTGGTCGAAGCGATCTTTCGACGTTCTTGGAAGACCTGGCGCTGGTGCGCCCGACGCAGATGGGATTCGTTCCGCGTGTCTTGGACGTGTTGTTCGAGGACTTTCAGCGTGAGCTCGACCGGCTGAGCGGCGAAGGCGTCGAGCGCGTGGCCGTTGAGCACGAGCTGATGGCAGAGCGCCGAGAGCGCGTGCTCGGCGCACGCCTGCTTGCCGCACAGACGGCCTCTGCACCGTTGACGAGTGACATGCGCCGATTCTTCGACGCCTACCTCGGTGTGCACCTGGTCGACGGTTATGGCTCGACCGAGGCCGGCGCCGTATTCGTCGACGGCCGGGTGACACGCCCGCCGGTGATCGACTACAAGCTGGTCGATGTTCCCGACCTCGGGTACTTCAGCACCGACCGGCCCCATCCGCGGGGTGAGCTGCTGGTCAAGTCCGTGACGCTGTTCCCCGGCTATTACAAGCGGCCCGAGGTCACCGCAGCCGTGTTCGACCCCGACGGCTACTACCGCACCGGCGACGTCGTGGCAGAGCTGGGTCCGGACCAGCTGGTGTATCTGGACCGCCGCAACAACGTGCTCAAGCTCTCCCAGGGCGAGTTCGTCGCCGTCGCCAAGTTGGAAGCGGTGTTCGGTGATAGCCCGCTGGTTCAGCAGACCTTCGTGTACGGCAACAGCACTCGCTCCTACGTGCTTGCCGTCGTGGTGCCTACCCAAGAGGCGCTGCTGCGCTGGCCTCCAGCCGAGTTGAAGCCGCTGATCGCCGAGTCGCTGCAGGATGTCGCCAAAGCTGCGGGGCTGCAGTCCTACGAGATCCCCCGCGACTTCATCATCGAGACAAGGCCTTTCACGCTCGAGAACGGTCTACTCACCGGCATCCGCAAGCTCGCGCGACCCAAGCTCAAGGCGTACTACGGCGAGCGGCTCGAACAGCTCTACACCGACCTGGCCGACAGCCAGACCACGGAGCTCCGCGAGCTGCGCCTGCACGGCGCCGACCAGCCGGTGCTGGAGACCATCAGCCGGGCCGCGGGCGCACTCCTCGGTGCGGCGGCAGCTGATCTGCAGCCCGACGCGGAGTTCACCGAGCTCGGCGGGGATTCCCTGTCCGCGTTGACATTCGCCAATCTGTTGCAGGAGATCTTCGACATCGACGTGCCCGTCGGCGTCATCGTCAGCCCGGCCACCGATCTGGCGGCCCTGGCCGCCTACGTCGAGGCCGAAAGGTCCGGCGGCACAAAGCGGCCCACGTTCGCGGCGGTGCACGGCCGCGAGGCCACCGAAGTGCACGCGAGCGAGCTGACGCTGGACAAGTTCATCGATGCGACGACCCTTGACGCGGCTCCGTCGCTCGCTCGTCCGAGTGCCGAGGTCCGCACGGTGCTGCTGACCGGCGCGACCGGCTTCCTCGGCCGATACCTGGCCCTGGAGTGGCTGGAGCGGATGGACCTGGTCGACGGCAAGGTCATCTGCCTGGTCCGCGCCAAGGACGACGCCGCGGCCCGCGAGCGCCTGGACAAGACGTTCGACAGCGGAGACACGAACCTCCTTGCCCACTACCGGGAATTGGCCGCCGACCGGCTCGAGGTGCTCGCCGGCGACAAGGGCGAGGCCGACCTCGGATTGGATCCGCAGACCTGGCAGCGGCTGGCCGATACGGTCGACCTCATCGTCGACCCCGCGGCGCTGGTCAACCACGTCCTGCCCTACAGCCAGCTGTTCGGCCCGAACGCGCTCGGCACCGCGGAGCTGATCCGCATCGCGCTCACCACCAAGCAGAAGCCATTCGTCTACGTCTCGACGATGGGTGTCGGCTTCGGCATGGAGCCCGGCCCGTTCACCGAGCACGGCGACATTCGGGTCACCAGCGCGACGCGCCAGCTCGACGAGAGCTATGCCAACGGCTACTCGAACAGCAAGTGGGCCGGCGAGGTGCTGCTGCGCGAGGCGCACGACCTGTGTGGTCTGCCAGTCTCGGTGTTCCGCTGCGACATGATCCTGGCCGACACCACCTACGCGGGCCAGCTCAACGTGCCGGACATGTTCACCCGGTTGCTGCTGAGCCTGGTCGCCACGGGGATCGCGCCCGACTCGTTCTACGAACTCGACGCCGATGGCAATCGGCAGCGGGCCCACTACCAGGGGCTGCCGGTCGAATTCATCGCCGAGGCGATCTCCACACTGGGCGAGCGGGCGGATCGAGACTCCAAGGCCGGCTTCGACACGTATCACGTGATGAACCCGTATGACGACGGCATCGGGCTCGACGAGTACGTCGATTGGCTCATCGACGCGGGATATCCGATTTCACGTGTTGGCGATTTCGCCGCCTGGCTGCCGCGGTTCGAAACGACGCTCCGCGCGCTGCCCGAGCGGCAGCGCCAAGCGTCGCTGCTCCCACTGATCCACAACTACCAGCGGCCGGAGCCGCCCGTTCAAGGGTCGATCTTTCCGACCGAGCGGTTCCGGTCGGCAGTTCAGGATGCGAAAATCGGTCCTAACAAGGACATTCCGCACGTGAGCGCCGCGATCATCGTCAAGTACATCACCGACCTGCAGCTGCTCGGCCTGCTGTAGGGCGATGCTCAGTCGTCTGCAGCTGGCGCCCCGAAGTCCATGTCGGCCAGCTGCGGGTACTGCCACGGTTGGTTTTCGAACTTGGCGCGCAGCCGGTCGCGCAGCAGCAAGGTCTCCGATATGACGTCGATGTCGTTGAGTCCGGCCGTGTCGATCCAGACGTAATCCATCGCGATGTAACCGTCGTAGTCGTGGGTCTGCATCGCGTCGACGACGCGCTCGAAGTCGATGGTGTTCTCTTTGAGAGGGCACTGCAGTCGGCCTGGGCGAGCGCCGCGGGCCTTGTAATGTCGCGCATGCTTCAGTAGCGGCTCGATGTCATCGTCGCTGAAGCCCTGCACGGTGAAATGCGTGTAGTTCAAGGCCAACTCCAGTGCCGGTGCCCGTTGACACAGCTCGAGCGCTTCCTTGGGAGTCGAGCACACCGAGCCGATGTGGGGCTCGATGGACAGCCGGATGCCGCGCGCGACGGCTGCTTCAGCGCGCCGTTGCAATTCGTCTGCTGCACGGTCCAGCGATTGCTCGTGGCCCTCTCCGTCCCAATCGATTCCAGGCAGCAAGGTCATTCCCGGTGCTTGTAGCCGAACCGCGAGATCAAGGACATCGTCGAACAATTCCCACGATTGTTCGCGTTCGCCGGCATCGGGATGGTTGACCGCCAGCGTCTGCAGCGCGTTGCCGGGAACACAGAAGATGTCAGCGAGTTCGAGACCCGCACCGCCAACTCGCTCATCGAATCTGCCTGCCCAACCAGGGATGTCGGCGCGGACGTCTTCGAGCTTCACACCCAGGCTGTTGCCGCCGCGCAGGATCAGGTCATACCCCTCGAACCCGAGGTCAGCGAAGAGTTGCATGCTGATTCGCTGCGGGAGAAGCGGTAACGACTCTCCACCGGCCGCTAATCGCATTTTGCCATCCTTGCGTCGGTCTCTTCAGAGCTGATCGCGGGCGCGCGAAGGAGTGCGGTAATCGCCGCGACATCCTCGACATCCTCGAGCGCGCCGCACTGGCCCATGATCGCCTCCGTGGTGGCGGCGTCACTGACACGGCGCATGTTCGCTCTGAACTTGCGCTCGATGCCATCTTGAGTGAGTCGATCAGGATGTCCTGCCGCCAGGCCGTGCTGAGCGGAGAATTCACCCTTGCTCGTCGTCAACGTGACGGTGGTGGGTTGTTGGGCCACGGGCAGGCTGGTGTGGCTCGGGTCTTCGTCGACTGTTACCGCCAGTCGGTCGGCCAGCGCAAGCATGCGCGCGTCTCCCATGGCGGCAGTGGTCATGTGTTCCACGCCGAGGTAGCCGTCGAGCAGCACCCTGGCGGCCAGGCACGGCGCGGAGCCAAGCGCATCGGTGCCGGTGGGTGGCCGATACAGGCTGGCGCCCATGTTCTTTAGCGCCGCCGAAAGATATGCGGGCAGCACGATTTCGCCACGCTCGACGTCGTCTGCACCGATGCCGTGGCGGTCCATGATCTCCTCGACGCCTTCGACGGTGTTCTGACACATGGCACCGCAGGGAAACAGCTTCACGGCGACCTGTTCGGCCAGCCAACTGTCGCCAAGCCCGTCAAGCACTCGGTCGGCGCTCCATTCGTGTCCCCAGGCGTGCGAGTGGTAGAAGCCTTGGGGACCGTCGATGGTGGCCAGGCTGCAGGTGTAGTCCGCCGCCGCGAGGCGTGCGGCGGTCACCCCTGCGTGGGCGGCCCAGCCGGGCTGTATCGGTTTGTTGCGCGCCCCGCCGGTGGCCCACCCTTCGACGGTTCCGGAAGTGAAGCTGACGACGAGCGCTAGCGCGTTGGCGGTCTGCTCGGCGTTCAGTCCCATGAGTTTGGCCGCGCCAGCGGCGGACCCGAAAGCGCCGAATACCGACGTCGAATGGAATCCTTCGGGCTCGTACAGGCCAAGCCCGTCCAGCTTGTGGATGCCGGAGGCGAGTCGCAGCGCGATCTCGGCGGCGACGATCCATGCCTCGGCCAGGGCCGAACCGCTGGCGTGACGCTCCTCGGCGACGGCCAAAGTCGCAGCGGTGGCAAACGATTCGCAATGGATCATCGTGGCTAGGTGGATGTCGTCGAACTCGAAGCTGTGGGCCAGGCTTCCGTTGAGGAAGGCTGCCACCGGTGCCGACGTGCCGCCGGGCACGCCGACCACGGTGCATGGGCCCACCCCGATGTCGGCTGCGTGGCTGGCGATGAGCTTGGCCGCGTGATGATCCTCGCTGGTCCAGCCGATGTAGGCGGCACCGAGCATGTCGAGGATCTGCCAGCGTGCCCGCTGCATCAGGACCGAACGGCGTGGACTGCGGCCAAGGTCGAACTCAGCGACGAAGACACCGAGCCGCTCGGCCAGCGTGGGCTCCAAATCAGTGCTCACAGTAGAACTCAATTCTCGACGGGGCCGCGGCGGACGACAGTCCGGCCGGCCGACGGGCTGGCCACCGCGGCACCCGGCGGCATCGGGCAGGGAACACTCGGCGCGCGGCCGAAATGATCAGATGACGGTGGTGTTGGGCGGAAGCCCGCACCGCACACGACCGTGCACTTCGGCATTGGTGTTGCTGGCCAACACACCGTGCAGCGACATCGCCTGAGCATCGCGGACCAGCCGCTGCAGGGGGTCCTTGATGCTGAGCGAACTTGCGCCTGACCCCTTCTGCACGATGTCCACAACGTCGCGGCCCAGCCGGCTACACCAACCGACATCTCCCTTCAGGCGCGCACGCGTTGGTATGTCGCCGGGTGCGTCGCGCAGGGATTCGGCCATCGTCACCGCGTGCCCCATGTGGAACCGGGCCTGGTCGAGCTTCATCACAGCCTCGTCCACCTGCATATGGGTGACGGTCGCCTCGGCCGCCGTCGGATAGTCCAGGTAGGTGATCGCCCGTTTCTGGATGCGCTCTTCGAAGAGTTCGAGAGCACCGGCCGCCATGCCCACCGGGGTCGCGGACGTGCACGCGATGAAGAACGGCGCCATCGGGATGGCGAAGTAGGGATCGTCGCCGAAGCGTCGCGAGATACCGCGATCGAAGTCCGCCGAGTGGAGGATGCGGTGGGCCGGAACGAAGGCATCGTCGACACTGACCGAACTCGACCCCGTGGCGACGAGCCCGGTGACGAACCAGTCGTCGTGAGCAGTCCAATCGCTTCGCGGCACCATCACCCAGGCGACCCCCTGCGGGCCATCTGGCCCCATCACCATCGCGGCCATTTGCCCCCACTTGGCGTGGCGATTGCCGGTTGCGAACCGCCAGTGGCCGGTCAACCGGTAGCCGCCGTCCGCCGGGACAAGCTGCGCCGATGGCGTCACGACGCCACACATGAACGGGTGACCGCTGGCGTAGACCTCGTCTTGGGCTTCGTCGTCGAACTTGGCGAGCAAGTAGGGAGACGCGGTGTAGAGCGCGATCGACCACGACGCTGAACCGGACGCGCGTCCGAACATCTCGGAGACGGCGAGTACATCGGTTAGCGGCGCCTCTTGGCCGCCGTAGTGCTTGGGCGCGGCCATCATCAACAAGCCGGCGTCCTCGATCGCCTCGATCGTTTCGTCCGGCATGCGTCGCAACCGCTCGGCCTCTTCGGTCCGGTCACGCAGGTGAGGCAGTAGGGCCGCCGCTTTTTCAACGGCGTCCGCCGACGTTGATGCCACCTCGTTTGCGCTCGAACCCGCCAATGCGTTCGTCGACATCGCCACTCCATCCATCTCATCCACCAGGCACGTTCTTCGTTGACACCGCCTTGACGGCGCACTCCAGGCTATGACATACCCCACACGGCGTCAACAGGTGTGATGAAAATTTGACTCGCTAGAAAGCGGTTCGGATAGCCGACTCGATCGGCAAACGGTTGCCGAGAAGAAGACGGCGGCCCCTTGGCTCGCACGAGTCGCCAATCGGCGCGTTGACTTTCGAGTCGAAAAGTTGTCACACTCGTAGACAGTTGGCGACGGCGGCCGCCAAGAAGGAGCAAACGTGAGGCGTCGACGACGTGCCGGACGCACCGGCGAGCGATGGCTCATCGTGTTCACGTGCTGGCATCTCCAATGGGAGTTCAGGGTATGGATGAGACGCCGCCGCGGCAGCAAGGTCGCCGAGCGCACGCGGAGTGCCGTCGCTGCGTCCCCGAGCTCCGTCGCTCCTCGAAGACGCGGCACGCCACGCGCAATCACTACGTCGCAACTGAGAGGCATTGATGAACACGCGACCGAGTGCTGCCGTAAGCGCCGTCATCGCAGCCCTGCCCGACGAACTAGTGCTCCTCGATCCCGATGTCGTCGCTACGTACAGCCGTGATCACTCGCTGTTTACCGAGAGCGCGATTGCCGACGCCGTATTGGTGCCGCGATCGACCGCAGAGGTCGCGGAGTGCCTGCGGCTAGCGCATCGCCACGGTGTGCCCGTGATTCCACGCGGCGCCGGTAGTGGGCTCAGCGGTGCCGCCAACGCCACCGTTGGATCCATCGTCTTAAGCCTGCATCGAATGAACGCGATCGTGGAGGTCGATGAGGTAAACCGCATCGCGGTCACGCAACCAGGTGTCATCACCTCAGAGCTACGCGACCGTGCAGCCGCAGCCGGACTGTTCTATCCCCCGGATCCCGGTAGCGTCGACTTCAGCACAATCGGCGGCAACGTGGCCACCAACGCCGGCGGCATGTGTTGCTTGAAATACGGCGTCACAGGCGATTTCGTCATCGCGCTAGAAGCGGTGCTCGCTGACGGACGCATCCTGCGAACTGGCCGCCGCACTGCCAAGGGCGTCGCCGGATACGACCTGACCCATTTGCTGGTGGGATCAGAAGGGACCCTCGCCGTCATCACTGAGATAACCCTGAAGCTCCTTCCTGCCCCACGCGATCCGCACACTCTCGTCGCCGCGTTCGCGAGCCTTGACGAAGCTGGCGGCGCGATGAGCGATATCGCATCATCCGGTATTACGCCGTCGATGCTGGAGATCCTCGACCGCACCACCGTCCAGGCAGTCGATGACCTCGCCAAGATGGGGCTTGGCCGAGACGTCGCAGTCCTGATGCTGATGCAAGCCGACGACTCCGATGCCGAAAACACGCTCGCAGCGGTCGAGCGCATTTGCAGTCGGCACGGGTCCGCTGACGTCGCGGTCAGCTCCGACCCAGCCGAGTCGGCGATGCTCTTGGCGGCGAGACGGCTGGCCCTTCCCGCGCTCGAGCGCCTAGGCAACTGGCTGCTGGACGATGTCGCGGTACCGCGCTCACGAGTTACGGAGTTGATGTCATCGATCGAATCCATTGCCGTTCAGTTCGATCTAACGATCGGCGTCTTCGGTCACGCCGGTGATGGCAATCTGCACCCCACGGTGATCTACGACGAATCCAATCCAGCCAGCCGCGCGGCCGCCCTCGGTGCATTCAATGCGATCACCCAACGCGCCCTGGACCTCGGGGGAACCATCACTGGCGAACACGGCGTGGGCCGGCTCAAATCCCGCTGGCTAACCGTTGAGCACGACGAGGTTTCGCTAGCGGTGCAGCGCTCAGTGAAGAACGCGCTCGATCCCGAGCGCATCCTCAACCCCGGCGCCGTCTTGGAATCGCATAGTTGATGGCGATGGCGCGCCGCTCATGCGGTGATGTCCTTGAAGTCCAGCAGATGACCCATCCGGTCACGCTTGGTCACCAGATAGCGGATGTTGTGCTGCGTTGGGACGGTCTGCAACGGCACCCGGTCGACGACCTCCACACCGTGGCCTTCCAGCCCGCGGTACTTGTGCGGGTTGTTCGTCATCACCCTGATCTTGCGGACGCCTAGGTCGGCAAGGATGGCCGCCCCGACACCGTATTCGCGCGTGTCGACGGGCAGCCCCAATGCGGTGTTGGCGTCGACGGTGTCGAGTCCCTGCTCCTGCAGCTGATAGGCGCGCAGCTTGTGGCCGATGCCGATCCCGCGACCCTCTTGGCCCCGCAGATAGACCACGACACCGCGGCCTTCTGCCACGATTCGCCGGCGCGCGAGTTGCAACTGGGGGCCGCAGTCGCAGCGCAACGAATCAAACAGGTCGCCGGTCAGACACTCGCTGTGCACCCGCACCAACACCGGCTCGTCGCCCGATACGTCGCCCAGCACGAGGGCCAAGTGCTCGACGTCCTCCAGTACGGACCGGTAGGCGACGACCCGAAATTCCGCTTCGGGCGTCGCGACGGTCGCCTCCCCCGAGCGTTCGGCCAAGGCGGTCATCGACCGCCGATGCCGCACGAGGTCCGCGATGGTGATGATCGGCAGCTCGTGTCGGCGAGCGAATTCGATCGCGTCCGGGCCGCGCATCATGCCCAACCGGTCTGGGGTGACCAGCTCGCACAGCAGGGCTGCCGGGCCGGTTCCGGCCAGCTGGCACAGGTCGATACCCGCCTCGGTGTGTCCGGCCCGTTTGAGCACGCCGCCGGGCCGCGCTCGCAGCGGCAGCACGTGTCCCGGGCGAGCGAGGTCCTCGGGACGGGTACCTGGATCGGCCAGCGCCCGACTGGTCGCCGCCCGGTCGGAGGCGCTAATGCCCGTCGTCGTGCCGGCCCGGACGTCCACGCTGACGAGAAAGGCGGTGCCCTGCGCTTCGGAGTTGTCGGCGGTCATCGGGTCAAGGTGCAGCGTCGCGGCGCGTTCCGGCGACAACGCCACGCAGAGGAATCCGGAGGTGTGCTGCAGGAAGAACGCGACGTCGGCGGGGGTGGCGTGCTCCGCGGCCATGATGAGATCGGCTTCGTTTTCACGGTCCTCGTCATCGAGGACCACTATTGGGCGACCAGACGCGATCGCCGCTACCGCCTCCTCGATCGTCGACATGGCCGTCCGATCCTCGTCTTCTGGAGCTTCCCTTGCCGACGCCGGTCAGGTCCGAGGCTCGATGTTCTTGTTGAATCGGAACATGTTGGTCGGATCCCACTTGGTCTTGGCGTCGACCAGCTTCTCGTACTTTCCCTCTGCACCCCAAGCGCCCCTGCGCCATTCGGGGCCCATGTCCGTGCTGAGATTGATGTAGACGTTTGAGAGCACGGTCGGCTTGAGCTCCGCGTGCAAGTTGTCGGCCCACGTCATGAATCGCTCGTCGTCGGCGGCGACATCGCACTGGATGGCCACCTCCCAGAACCATTCGGCGTCCCTGGAGAACGCCGTGGACGATTCCTCGAAGTCCTCGCTGATCGCACCACCGAACACCCAGAAGTTCTGTACCGAACTCGGCATCGGAGGGTTGGTCCGCGGAGGCGCCAGCTTCGCGTACTTCACGCCAATGGCGATGTGCTCATCGGTCAGCTCGGCCAGGTACGCGCCCTTCGTGTAGGAGCGCCGGCCTGACGGGGCGATGACGTCGAGCATCTTGTTCGCGATCGGCCACGGCGTCGGCGCAACCGCGATGGACGCAGGATCACCGAGCGCGGCCATGTCCGCGATCACCGCGTCGGCCTTCTCCTGCGGACCCGAATAGACGACGATCAGCATCAAACACGGCTCGCCGTGCAGCTCCGCCGGCACAGGCGGCAGCGGCGGACACTGTGTCAACGCTCCGATGACGCCCAATTCGCGCGGTGCCGTCGTCATGTACGACCGCAAACCCGCCAGCACCTTCGGCGCCTGATCAATGGTGAACGGAATGAACCCCGAAGACACGATCTCGGGAATCGGCTGCCCCTGGAACTCGAAGTGGGTGACCACGCCGAAGTTGCCACCGCCACCGCGCAGGGCCCAGAACAGGTCCGGATTCTCGTCCGCGCTCGCGCGCACCTTGCGTCCGTCTGCCGTCACCACGTCACACGCGAGCATCTGATCGACAGTGGCGCCATAGCGGCGCATGAGATAGCCAACTCCGCCACCCAGGGCCAGACCCGCGACACCAGTCGTGCTGACCGTGCCCGCGGGAACCACGAGCCCATGAGCGGCCAGTGCCGGGTCCATCTCCCCGAGCAACACACCCGCGCCCAGTCGCACGCGCCCAGTCTCTGTATCAACCGAAATCTCTTTGAGGTTGGTCAGATCGACCACGAGCGCACCGTCGGGAGTCGCCGTACCGTCGACGCCATGCCCGCCCGCCCGCACCGCCAGTGGTGTCCCGGCGTCGGCCGCATAGCGGACCACTGTGACCACATCGTCGACGTCGGCCGCACGTGCGATTAGCCCTGGCTCCCAATGGCCGAGGCGCATGTTGAAGATCGTGCGCGCGTCGGCATAGCCGGGGTCGCCGGGCCGAAACAACTCACCGCGGAATGTGGTGGGGAAATCATCGAACAAGACCCGCGTTGGTGCCGCCATTTACTGACTCCTAACAATGTGAGATCTACTCTGATCCGAAAAAACGCAAGCTAGTCCGGTTCGATCACGAGTGCGTCGCGATCGAACTGCACGACCTTCCCGCCACGCAGCGCGCCGATGCTGCTGTACCAGATAGACTGCCGCACACCGGCTTTACGGCGATCTACAACCAAAGTCTTCACGTTGCGAAACCGCACATAGTCGCCAACTGGATCGACCTCGTCGGCATACTGCTTGACCTCGTCGATCACCTCACGGAACTCCGGAACGTCGAGCACGTAGAGTTCAATCACCGACTCCGCGCGCCTTCCAATTCGTCGGCAACGTTCGCGACGATCAGTTCGGCCTTGCGTGCCCACATCTTCGCCATCGTCGGTGCGCCCTCGTCGATCACGTCGATGAGCGCACGAACGGTGAGCTCGGCGTCGTTGTCGTCCACCTTCGTCGTCTCCCGCAGCGGGTAGGTGAACTCGACCATGAAACCGTTCGGGTCATGGGTGTAGATCGACTCGATCATCTCGTGCTTGACCTGCATCTCGACGACCCAGTCGTTGCTCTCGAGTCGGCGCCGATACTCGTCGAGCGCTTCGACGGAGTCGACGTGAATCGCCAGATGACGGGAATCCTTGAAGAAACCCGGAATCTCGGGGCCATGTGTCGCGTAGGCATCCTGACCGGGAGCACTGAACGGTTCGACGCCGAAGTAGTAGAAGAACGCCAACCGATCGCCCTTCCCGATGTCGAAGAAGAAATGGACGAAATCGGGATGATCGGCCGGGCCCCAGCCCACCGCGCAAACCGAATGCACGATCGGAAAACCCAGTATGTCGTGGTAGAAGCGCACCGTACCGGCGGGATCGAACGTCGGAAATGCGGCGTGGTCGACTCCCCGCGCGAGGTGGCCAGGCTGCTCAGTCATCTGAGCCCTCCTCTCATCGAGCACTGCTTTTTGTTCCTATTGCCAGGATATCGACCCACCGACACGGGGTCAACATCTACGTAAAATATTGGCCTAGTACGTTGAATCACACTTCGGCGGCCGGCTCGAGCGCAGCCAGCCCTGCCCGCGCGATCGCGAGGTCTGCCTCGGACGAATGGGCACCGGCAGCAATTCCGCCAACCACTTGTCCATCGACCACGATCGGAAGGCCACCCGGCAGGTCGACGAAGTCGGCGGTCGCAGCAACGAGTTTGGCGCTGAGGTCGGCCGGCATGTCACCAGTCGGCATGCCGGTGAAGACCGCGGTGCGCGCCTTCTTCGGAACGATGTCGGCTGCCAGCGGCACTGCATCGTCCATCAGAACCCAGGCCCGCAGCAGGCCGCTGGGGTCTACGATGGCGATGCCCGCGGGTGCCTCCAGCCGCCGAGCTTCCAGGACAGCGGCTTTCAGCATCTTCATCACCGATTGCTCCGCAATCCGTGCCCTTAGGGTGATATCCGACATGACGTCTTCCTTTCCAAACGAAATCGATGTCAACTTGCGATCCACACGAGGTCGATACGGCCAGCGATGAGCCCGGCCGCGGCGAGATCGAAATCCCGATCCGGGACCTCGACACCGATCGGAACCGCCAGTTCGTGACGCATGCGCTCCGCCACGGCAAGGCGGTCAAGCACTTCCGGCCGAGTATGGCCGCCGACGAGACGGAGTACGTCGGCCCCGCTGCCGACCTTCCCGTGGGCCAACTGCAGATATTGAGCGGCCTCTGCGCTCCACGCATCGCCGCTGCGGATGTCGACTGTGGCCACGGTGCCAACGGAATTGGAGACGATCCGGCTCGGGAATTGCGTGTGATCAGTGTGGAGCGGCTTGGCCAACACCCAGCTCACCAGCTCGTCGAGCGCGACGACGTCGAAATCTACCCCGGCGAACTCGGCCGCAGCCTGGCGCGCAAGCTCAGGCGCCATTGTGGTGAGGTCGGCGAGCGAGACCACTCCGGCCCGACTCAGATACGCCACTGCCAGCCGCGACGGCGACAGGTCACTTCGGATGGTGAATGACTCCCACCACAGCTGGCTGCGCATAGCGGCCTCTTGCAGCCGTTCGATCTTCGGCCGTCGAGCGGCCTCGTACCGTGGCAGCGCCTGGACAAGTGGTTCATCACCGCCGGCATCGATGGCGTCCGCGAGCGCGATCGCGCTCTCCAGCGCAAGCTTTGTGCCCGAACCCAGCGAAGGATGCGCGGTCGCGACGGCGTCACCGAGCAGCACGACGTTGTCGTGGTACCAGCGAGCGCACTTCAGAGTCGTGAAATGTCCCCAGCGCGAACGGTTTCCGAACAGCTTGCCGCCCTTGAGTAGCGGGGCGAACGCATCAGACAGGTACTCGAGTGCCTCGACGTCAGATTCGCCTTCGGAGGTCCATGTCCGGTCGGTGAACCCTGCGCGCTCGAGCGTCTCCTGGCTGGCTTCGATGACGAGCGCAGCGAGGCCACGATCGTAGGAGTATGCGTGCGCCACGAAGGTGCCGGCCGGTGTCTCAACCGGCATGAAGACCGTTCCGTCCAGCTCGACCTCGCCACCGCACCAGATGAAGGCGCCACGACCAACATGGGTGTGGGGTTCCAGCGCGTCGGCGAATCTCGTACGGGTGGCGCTGGACAGCCCGTCCGCGGCGATCACCAAGTCGGCATCGTCGACTAGCTCGTCGACCGAAACGGACCGGCCGATCACGACCTCGGCTCCGGCTTCGACAGCGCTGTCGAGCAGGATCCGCAGCAGCTTGGACCGCCGCAGCGCGCCGCTGTGGAATTGCCCGAACTGCACCGGCCCCTGCGGTAAGTCGAACGACGCGCCCTGGAACGAGAACACTTCCGCTGTCACGCGCTCGAGCACTTCGGGATCCGCGGCGCCCAACGAGCTGACCAGACCGTGAGTCAGTCCGACACCGAAGCCGAACGTGTCATCCGGTGGTAGCCGTTCGAACAGCCGGACCCGCCAGTCGGGGTGCCGCAATGCGAGCAATCGAGCGGCAAGCGCGCCGCCCGGCCCGCCACCGATGATGTCCACGCGTCGAGTCATGGTGTCCATTCCCTTGTCTAGGCCGCAATGGCCAGCATCCAACGCGAAACCTGCTGTCACCCTCGACATCAGGCCTTTCGGCCGGCTATTTAGGCCATCTTGATCTGGTTGCGGAGGACGCCGACGCCCTGCACGAGCACTTCCACGCGGTCGCCGTCCTTCAGATACGGCCCGTCGATCCCCTGTTCCATTGCGACGCCCGCAGGAGTCCCGGACAGGATCATGTCGCCACCGCCGATGGGTGCGTACTCGGCGATGTGCGCCGCCATCCGGCCGAACGAGAACTGCATGTCCGCCGTGGTCCCGTCCTGCCTGGTCTCGCCGTTGACACGGCAGGAGATGCTCAGCGCTTCGGTGTCGACGTCGCTCCCGACCACCATCCAGGGACCGCAGCTATGTCCGGTGCGGAAGTTCTTCGTCAGCGACCACGTCAGAGGACCGTGGTCGACCCGGGTCAGCCCGAGCGCGCCGTCGCGGATACTGAAGTCGTTCCACGCCGTATAGCCCCATACCGAGATCTCGTCGCTGCCCGGGTGGTGCTCTCCGCCGCCGAGCACCACGCCGACTTCAGCCTCATAGTCGAGCTTTTGCGTGCTCTCGGGCGGGGTAACCGTCGCCTTGTCGCCGACGACGGTGCCGGGTATCACGTAGAACCCCCACGGTACCGTCTCGGTCTGGCCGCCGATCGAGCTCGACTTCACCGTGTTGGTCACCATTTTCGAGGCGTGCATGGGAAAGTTGCCGCCGGCGGCAAAGATTCGGGAGGTGGGGTCCGGCAGGGGCGGGTCGAGGTCCAGCTCGGCCATCGCGCGCACACCCAAGCGGTCTCGGCCAAGGGCGAGCTCGTCGAGCGCCACCTCGGACAGTTCGAGCAATGCCCCGCGCGCCGATTCCCAGTCGTCGATCAACGGACGCCAGCTCTGCGCGGGATCGCTCAACAGCGCGGACAATCCATCCGCCACCGCGCTCCGCTCGGCGGAGAGCGCGGCGGCTCCCGTCGCGACGTCGGCGACGTACGCAACGCCGCCGACGTCGATGACGATCCCGGTACCGGACCCGGCAACCCGAACCAGCCTCATGCGAAGGGCCCGACGAATCCGATTGTGGTGCCGGCCATTACTGGGCCTCCTTGCTTACGGCGCGGTCAACTCTGGTTTGCGGGAGTGGCGCTGAACGTCTCGTCGAGGTCAGTGCCCAGCAGGGCGTCGGTTGGCGGCGGACCGCCCATCAGCTCGGCCGGCGGTGCGCCGGTGTCCCATTCGTCCACGGCGTGCGGGTCGTCGACAGACCAGGATCGCGGCACGTACGTCGGGTCGTACAGGATGATCTCTTCCTCGACGGAGTACTCGAACCAATAGCCTTCGGCATCGCGGAAGTACATGGCGATGTTGTGGCCAGGCCCGTGCCGCAATGGACCCCACTCGATCTGCACGCCGCTGGCCTCCAGCGCCGTTGCCGTTTGGTAGAACTGGTCGACGGTCTTGAGACTGAACTGGATGTGGTGAAGCGCGGTCACCGGCGTACGGACCAGCACGACGTCGTGGTAGAGGAATCGGCCGGGCGAGCGCAGGAACGTCATGATCTGCTCCCCGCCCGCGAAAATGCGGCTGGAGTGCAGCTGACCGAGGACATCGCCGAGGAACTTGTCCTCGGTGTCGAAGTCGGGAGTGCCGATTCCGACGTGATCGGGCACGACCGGAACCGCGCCACCGGACTTGGGCGCCTCCACGAGGTGTGAGACCGGGATGTCGGTGTGAACTCCGGTCGTGAACTCGATGAGGTGTCCGCCGGGTGTGCTGAACCGGATGGCCGGATTGGCTTCCCACTCGCCGTCCTCGTGGCGCGAGACGTCGACTCCTGCGGTGGTCAGTCGCGTCTCGGCTGCCTCGAGCACGGCTCCGTCGCCGACCAGATAGCTCACGTGGTGCAGGCCGTGCGAATCGCCGGGTTTGTACACCAGCGAGTACCTGTCGACGCCGTGCGCACTCAGGTAATGCGTGCCGTCCGGGGATGCGTGCTCAAGCGTGAAACCGAGCCGCTCGGCGGCGAACTTCGCCGCTGCCTCGGGATCCTTGGCGTTGAGCGCAATGTAGTTCACTCGTTCAATGCCGATTGGGGACATCTTCGACCTCCTGGCTGAACGACGGGCCGAATGCGCGCATCGCCCGTCGCGGTGAGATAGTTTCTACACATACGTTAAACTCTCTACGCATATGTCGTCAACTTGATGGCACGGCGTTGCTCGCGTCTCCCTCCGCCTCCAGAATTTCGGCGATTTCCTGCCGCAGGGTCGCCTTGTTTACCTTGTGAATGTTGGTGAGCGGCAGGACTTTCCGGTGTTCGATACGCTCCGGCCACTTGTACTTCGCCACGCCTCGCGCCTCGAAGTACCGCTTGACAGCGGCGAGATCGGGCGCCGGCGCACCTTCGCGCACTACCAGGAACGCACAGCTGCGTTCGCCCAGCCGCTCGTCGGGCATCGCCACCACGGCCACCCGTTCCACCGCGGGATGGTCGATCAGCACCGTCTCCACTTCTTCGGCGTTGATCTTCTCGCCGCCGCGATTGATCAGGTCCTTGATCCGGTCTTCGAGGCGGTAGTAGGACCGACCCCCATCGCGCCTTTCGACGACGATGTCGCCGGTGCGGTAGAAGCCGTCGGAGGTGAACGCCGCGGCATTGCGCCCCGGGGCACGGAAATAGCCACGGATGGTGTACGGACCACGCGCGCACAGTTCGCCCAGCTCGCCTGCGGGGACCGGGTCCTCGGTGCCGGGTTTGAGCACGCGCACCTCGTCGCACTGCGCGATCGGGGTGCCCTGGGTGTGGTGCCGAAGCTCGGTGGAGAGCTCGACCGAGGTGACCAAGCACAGCCCCTCCCCCATGCCGAACATCTGCGTGACTCGGCAGGATTCGGTTTCGAATTCGTCGACCACCGCGGGCGGCACCGCGCGATCCGACCAGACGACGACGCGCAAGGTGTCGAGGGCCGCCCGCAACTCCGGATCGGAGTCGATCAGCCCCACGATCGGCCGTGTCGCCAACATGTGCGTGATCGGATGCGATTTCGCCAAAGCCTTGAACTGCTCGGCGTCCGGCATACACGTCGCCACGCAGGCACCGACGGCGTGCGCCGCATGCATGGCACAGACCACCCCCGCGTTGTGCACGATGGGTAGCAAGTGCGCTGTGCAACTGGCGCTGTCGATGCACACGGCCTCGGCCCACTCACGTGAGTTGTACCAATACTCGGTGTGCAACCGGGGAATCAATTTGGGAATGCTCGTCGTGCCACCGGAGAGCTGCAGCACGCCGACGCTCTCGGCCGAGATGCCCGCCTGGATCTCGTCGACGATGTTGCGTGCTACCGCGGGGTCGATGTCGGCGGCCAGCAGTGAGTCGAGGGAGGTTTCGCCGGCCTCGGGTGCACCGCCGCCGACGGTGACGAGCAGTCGCACTGACGGCTGCTCCGCGCGCACCTCGGCAGCGAGTTCCCGCAGCTGATGTCCCGCAAAGGTGGGGTCGATGACGTGTACGACCGGTGCACATTGACGTGCGATTGCCGTGATCTCGTGCCGACGGTGCAGGGCGAGCGTGGCCACCGGAATCGCACCCGCCTTGAGCAGCCCGTACCAGATGAGCACGGTCGCGGTCTGGTTCGTCAGCTGCAGCAGCACCGGGTCGCCGGGGCGGACACCCAGCTTTTGCAGGCCGACCGCTACCCGGTCGGCACGACGGTCGAGTTCGGCGTAGCTGAGCTCCAGATCGGGTCCGACGACGGCCGGGCGATCGGGGAAGCGATCGGCGACCGCGCGGAATTCCTGTGCGATGGTGAGGTCGCGCCACGCTCCGGCGACGCGGTACCGATCGATGAATTCCCGCGGGTAGACGACGATGTCATCCTCGGTGAAGGTCGAGTCGGTCAATTTGCACGCTCCTGGGTCCATGTGACGATTTCGCTGATCGCCGAACCGACACCGGCCGGTTCTCCCGAGGCGAGGGCTCGCCCGAAGTGGTCTGCACGGATACGCACGTGCCCGACATCGGTCGCCGCCGATGCCTGCAGTGCGGTCGCGATGTCGCTTGGGAAGACCGATACGTCGCCGGTGAACTCGATGACCAAGGTTGGCACCGTGACGCCGGCCAGCGACCGCTCCACCGACGCGTTGGATGACAGCCCCGACCAGGTCGACAGCCAGGCTTCCGGCGTAGTGAGCCGACCGAATCCGTTGACGCCGTAGTTGGATACGGCAGGACGTGCACTGATCACCGAGCCGTAGTGCCGGTCCGAGGGATCTAGGCTCAGGTCGGTGCAGCGCAGGTCCGCGTCGGTGCGGTAGGAGGTGATCACCGGCGTCAGGATGCTGCGCCGACGGTCCGCTTCGGTACCCGCGCCGGACTTCACCTTCTTACGAGCGGCAAGCTGGTCGGCGATCAGTTGCCGCGCATGCTCGTCGATCCGGGCGACCCGATCACGCTGAGCTTGCCGGTACCTGTCCACGAATTCGGGCGAATAGTGCGACCCTTCCGGCGCATCACCAAACCCGTTGGCAGGACTGAACGGATCCAGCTCTTCGACGACCGAGAACGGATCGTTCTCGTCGGCAACCGAAGGGTCGATCGCGTTCAACAGCAGCCTGCCCTGCCCGGGGTGGGGCGCCACCAGCACCAGGCCGTCGGGTGCCGGCATCGGAGCCTCAACCAGCTTGGTCGGCGTGCCACCCGGGGTCCGCGCGATCCGGGCGGAGGGTTCGGTCAGTGCCTGCTCTGTGTAGAACGAGTACAGCCCACTGCCGCCGGAATGTCCGACCAGCACGATGTGTTCGAAGCCGAGCTCGCGCAGCCACTCCATACCGGCGGCCACATCGAGAATCGCGCCCTCGTGGACCAACGGCATGTCGTTGCCAACATTGCGGCTGACCTGCGCCCACACGGCATGTCCCGCCTCCAGCAGCCCTGGGATGAAGGGATGCTGACGCAGATCCTGGCGGGGATGCATGAGGCAGAAGACCGTGCGACCGTCGCTGCGCGCTGGGCGATACAGGCTGCCGCGGGAAACCTCACCGTCGGAGGCGATCACGGTCCGCTGGTCGGTGGTCACGTCCCCCGCTAGCTCGTGCGGCCACCAGTCGATCATGAGTGCTGCTCGTCCACGACCGGAAGGCGTCCGCTCGGTACTGCGCGGAAGCGCTGAAGCTGCGGCGTCTGACATGGCTTTCCTTTCTGCGTAACGTTCGATTACTGGGTTTGGGGCGCTACGAATCCGCGGTCGAATGCGGCCAGCAACGAAGGGTCCAGCGGAATCGCGTCCGATCCGTCCGCGCCGAATCGCACATGGACCTTGGTGAGCCACACCTCGACCGCGGGCGCCGTTGCGAAACCCGTTGCGAATTGGGCGTGGAAGGTCACCGAACGATTGGTGATCGCGCCCGTCAACAAGGTGGCGAACACGCGGTCGTCCAACCGCAAAGCCGAGTGGTATGAGACCTCCGCGCGCACGGCGGGGTAACCGCGGCCGCTGTCGAGCGTGACTGAGGTCGGCAACCCGGCATCGGCAAGCCATGTGGTCATCAACCGCTCGGCCCAACCCAGCGGAGCACCGAAGTAGATGACGCGCGCGGCATCGGTGTCTCCCATGACGACACGGAACTGTTCGCGCGCCAAGACGATGCCCTGTCTGTCCGATCCGTTGACGGACATCGCGTCGCCTCCTTGTCGAGCCACAGACCTGCCGCTCGCGGGCCCCGCCGTGACAGCACTCTACAACGTTGTAAATAATTCGTCCTTATCGTATATTCCGGCGCATCTCGGGGAAAGGCGATCCGGAAACCTTTCCGACGAAGGCGATTGACTACTACGTCGATACCTCGTCATAGACGTAAACCCGAGTATCTGAAACGGCACTCGCGCGAGCTGCCACCTCAGCGATTGGAGAGAGCACCGATGGATCCAAACCCCAACTACGACGCCAGCATGAGCTCGACACTTGGCTGTGGGCTATGAGTCAGACCGTGCGTGGCGTGATCTCCAGGAGCAAGAAGCAACCCGTCGAGTTGGTCGACATCATGATCCCGGATCCGGGGCCTGGCGAGGTGGTGGTCGACGTGATCGCCTGCGGGGTGTGTCATACCGATCTGACCTACCGCGAGGGCGGCATCAACGACGAGTACCCGTTCCTGCTCGGCCACGAGGCCGCGGGCACCGTGGAGTCCGTTGGGCCCGGCGTGACGGCGGTGGCACCGGGTGACTTCGTGATCCTGAACTGGCGCGCGGTATGTGGGCAGTGCCGGGCCTGCAAGCGTGGCCGCCCGTGGTATTGCTTCGACACGTTCAACGCCGAGCAGAAGATGACGCTGACCGACGGCACCGAACTGACCCCGGCGCTGGGCATCGGCGCGTTCGCCGACAAGACGCTCGTCGCAGCGGGCCAGTGTACGAAGGTCGATCCCGAGGCCGACCCCGCGGTGGCCGGCCTGTTGGGGTGCGGCGTGATGGCGGGCATCGGCGCCGCCATCAACACCGGCAACGTGGGCCGCAACGACACCGTCGCCGTGATCGGCTGCGGCGGCGTGGGTGATGCGGCCATCGCGGGCGCCGCGCTGGTGGGCGCCAAGAAGATCATCGCGGTCGACATGGACGACCAGAAGCTCAACTGGGCCCGCGACTTCGGCGCCACGCACACCATCAACGCCAAGGAGTTCGACGTCGTCGAGACGATCCAGGACCTCACCGACGGCAACGGCGCCGACGTCGTCATCGACGCGGTCGGTCGGCCCGAGACGTGGAAGCAGGCCTTCTACGCCCGCGACCTGGCCGGCACCGTGGTGCTCGTCGGCGTGCCCACCCCCGACATGACACTGGAGATACCGCTGGTCGACTTCTTCTCCCGCGGCGGAACCCTGAAGTCGTCGTGGTACGGCGACTGCCTGCCCGAACGCGACTTCCCCACCCTGATCAGCCTGTACCGCCAGGGTCGACTCCCGTTGGAACGATTCGTCTCCGAACGCATCGGGCTGGACGGCATCGAGGACGCCTTCCACAAGATGCACGCCGGCGAGGTCCTGCGCTCGGTGGTGATGCTCTAGTGGTCGCCATTGAGCGCCTCGTCACCAGCGGCAAGTTCGAACTCGACGGCGGCAGCTGGGACGTCGACAACAACATCTGGCTCATCGGCGACGACACCGACGTCATCGTGTTCGACGCCGCACACACCGCCGCCCCGATCGTCGACGCCGTCCGCGGCCGCAACGTCGTCGCCGTGGTCTGTACCCACGGACACAACGACCACGTCACGGTGGCACCCGAACTCGGCGAGACCCTCGACGCGCCAGTGCTGTTGCATCCCGCCGACGACGTGTTGTGGCGAATGACTCATCCGGACAAGGACTTCCGCTCGTTCGAAGACGGCGCCACGCTCACCGTCGGCGGTGTCGAACTGCAGGCACTGCACACGCCGGGCCACTCCCCCGGCTCAGTGTGCTGGTACGTCCCCGACCTGAACGCGGTCATCAGCGGCGACACCCTGTTCCAGGGCGGACCAGGCGCCACCGGACGGTCCTACTCCGACTTCCCCACCATCCTGGCGTCGATCTCGCAGCGGTTGGGCATGCTCCCCGACGAGACCGTCGTCTACACCGGCCACGGCGACACCACCGCCATCGGCGACGAACTCGTGAACTACGACCAATGGGTCACCCGCGGACACTAAAACCCTCGCGTCACCTTCACGGCCGAACGGTCTTGTCG
The DNA here is from genome assembly GCF_033804605.1 of Mycobacterium sp. RTGN6. NCBI lineage: Bacteria > Bacillati > Actinomycetota > Actinomycetes > Mycobacteriales > Mycobacteriaceae > Mycobacterium > Mycobacterium sp. RTGN6. The sequence continues at coordinate 179,204 of NZ_JAPZKZ010000012.1, read as the reverse complement.
ACGAATGAGTCAATGATTGGACGTCGTTGACCATCACTGCATGAGCCGACTACCGTGGAGTTGATTGATTGATTGGGGCTGAGCACGGCTATGCCGCTTTACGTCAAAGTCGATGAATACAAGTGCTGCGGCTACACGGCCTGTGCCGACGTATGTCCGGAGGTCTACAAACTCGACGATTCGGGCTTTGCCTTCGTAGACGAATCGCCTGTCCGTCCGGATCTGGAGGAGAAGGCCATCGAGGGCGCGCAGGCCTGCCCCGAGGGCGCGATCACCACCTCCGAGGAACCGTTGGATTAGTCGTCGGCCGACTCAGTCGGCCGTCATCTGGTCCAACCACTGCAGCCAGTACGCCCATTGACTGTCATCGCTGTGGATGCCGCTGTACACCGATCCCGGCCCTGGCCAGAAGTCGGGGTTGTTCGCGGGACGGGGTGGCGTGTTGTACCGAATTTTTCCGTGCGCCGATCTGGTCCCGGCCGCACCGCGACCCATCGCCATCCAGTTCTCCATGTCGTCGGGTAGAACGACGTTGTTCACCAGGGTTATGGAGTCGAGGATCTCCCTAGTCTCTTCGGAGGCGTCCTTGGGGAGCAGCTGCGTAATCCACATCTCCGTGAGATTGGGGCCAAGAGGGACAAACCCGCCGATGGTCGGGTAAATGTGCTCCGGATCGGGCAAGGGAAAGCTCGAGATCGCGGATGCTGGGAACATGAGGCCGATCATCAGCCAACCGGCAAGTGGGTGCTTGCGCTCGATCCCGTCATCGGCGAACAACGGTCCCAGGGCATCCGTGCACGCCATTCCCGCGCCGGGCATGCGCACCCAGCACGCTTCGAGGGACCAGCCCTTGGCGTCGTTGGCAGGCGCAGTGATGATGCCAAGCTCACCCATCGCTCGGTGTGTCGTCGCGAAATGGTAGGCGTCACCGGCGAACTGGTCGACGATCGCCTTCCAGTTGGCCTTGATCACGTGGCGTATCGGAGGTCCGACTACCTCCTGTTCAGCGGTGCCATAGAGGAAATCGAAGTACCAGCCCATCTCCTCGCCGAGGTAGTCGTCGAAGGGCACCGGGTCGGGATCGAGGTTGGCAAAGATGACGCCGTGGCGAACCGCAGTCGCCACCTTCGTCAAGCCGAGGCGTGACTTGTCCACGTCGCCATAGACCTCCTTCTCGAAGGGCATGCCGACCATCGACCCCTCGGCGTCGAAGGTCCAGCCGTGGTAGCGGCACTTGAGGAGTGGTGCGTTACCTTTGTCAGCCCAGCACAACTCGGCGCCACGGTGGGAGCACACGTTCAGCGTGATGGCAACGGCACCCGATTTGGTCCGGCGGATGAGGACCTTGTCGTCGCCGACGGCCCGCACAATGAAGTCACCCGGTTCCGGGAGCTCGCTCGCGTGGCCGACCACCACCCACGATCGCGCGAACAGTTTCTTCAGTTCCAACTGGTAGATCTCGGGATCGGAGAGGACCCGCAATGAGACCGACCGTTCATCGAGGTCGAACAGATCCCGAATGGTGGTGCCATCAGACAGCATCGGGCCCAACCGGCGTTCAAGATCCGCTTCTATCGCCATGGCTTCGTCTCCGATGTGGTTGAGGAATTCCTAGGGAGCTTCGTGCTGGAGCTATACGCCTAAAGAAAGATGTTGGTGTACTTGGTGTCGAGCCTGGACTGGTCAATGAGCACTCTCCGACTCGCCAGCCGAAGCCCAGCGTCGGTGCGTCGGATCACATCTTCCCGCCGCGCCGACAACACATCGCTCGTCGAGGTATCGAATCGATTCCAGACGAGCAGGATTCCGCTTGTGACGTCGTAGACATCGGGCTCGCGCTCGAACACGACGACGTTGCCCACGATGCGACGCGTGCGCGGCGGTGGGTCCCGGTCGTAAGCGAACTGAATCGCGACGTTGCGCTGGACCCTGAGCTCAAGTGTCATGCGATCGTCGTTGTAGTGGCTTGTCCGGTCATCAAAGCCAGCGCCGTCACGGCTGAACACCGTCGACCGAGACGGCATTTGGTAGGTGAAGTCTTCGGTCAGCAGTTGCAGCCAATCGAGTTGCTGGTCGTCATTGAGCAACTCGGCCTCGTCAACCAGGAAGGCGACCACCTCGAGATAGGCGGGTTCGGTGATGATCCGACGAAGTGCATTGGCCGTGCCCACTGGCGCGCTTGTGGTCGTCACGATTGTCTGTCCGCCCCTTTCCAGCTTCCAAAGGGCTATCGTCCATGGGTTTACTAGTATCATCACTGTTCGACAGTGATGTCAATCACCTTTTGCCATGGCGCCCGCGTCTCCATAGGCTCATGATCACCCGTCTTCAGCGAAACATATTGTGGGCCAACGAGTCCAAGCACGATCCGCGTGCGGCCGACCGACCGACCGTGTTGCCAGGCGCTGCGGAGTACCGAGTGGTTGAAACGTACTGGCCGACTCGTTGATTTATCGACTCTTCAGTAAATGTTCGACTTTGCCGTTGGAATTTCGCGCTGGCCTTAGAATCCAATGACGTGGGTTAACAGCCGACGGCTCCCCGAGCCAACGCTTACGCCACACCGTCGTTGCCCTCGCTGTGTGAGCGGCGTGGTGGCGACATAGCGAACGACGGAAGGTACACGAAGTGATTGGTATCAAGACGGCCGTGGACATTGCGCGAGCGCCGGCAGATGTCTTCGAGTACTTGAAGACGCCGGCCAACATCCAGCAGTGGATGACGAGCGTTACCTCGATCAGCGACGTTTCTGGTGACGGCGGCGTGGGTTCGACGTACACCCAAGTGGTTTCGGCCGCCGGGCGCGAGGTGACCACGACGGTGGAGGTCGTCGAGGTTGAGCCCGTCAACAAACTCAAGACCGTTGCGACTGGTGGCGGGGTGAAGCTCGAGACGCTGCTCGAACTCACCGGCGGCGGTGACACTACGAGTGTGGTGATGACGTTGAACCCGGGCCCGCTTGGCGCGATGATGAAACCCGTCTTCAAGAGCCAGGGTCAGGCCAGCCTGGAACAGCTCAAGAGCCTCCTCGAAGCCTGACGACTGGGACCCGGAACAGACACGGATAGCTGGTGCTTCCAGAGCGGCGATCAGCGCTTCGGTGGGTTCGGGAGCGTATCCTGCAGTGGTACAATACGATTGGCCGCAGCGGCACTGCGAGCTGAACCAAATAGCGCAGGCACTATATCCACAAGGACGTGTCCACCGCCGGGTGTCGGCGCATCAAGAACCTCAATCAGGAGTACCGAGAACTCAAGCACGCCAAGGAAATACTGAAGCGAGCGGCGAGTTTCGTCGGGGACGTTAGTCCGGGATCGTCAGCCGGCCGATGACGTCGCCGAAGCGGTGCGCGAACCAAAGATCCCCGTTTGGCGCTTCGGTCAAGGGCCATAGCCCGCCTCTAGCCGCGGGACCGTCAATGAAAGTTGCGGTTCCGTCTGTCGCGATGCGCCAGAGCCTGTACACCGCCCCCTCGAGGGGCGCCAACGCAGCCGGCCCATCGTCATTGACGTAGATGTACCCGTCGCGTGCAGTCACCAACATCGTCGGATGCGTAGGAAACGAGGAGTCGCCAAGTGGAAAGTAGTCGAAAGCGCCGCTGTCTGGCGAGAAGCGGCCGATGAGGGGACACCATTCCTGCGTGAACCAGATATTGCCGTCGGGGCCCAAGGTCAGTTCCGCGGTCGTCAACGCGTAACCGTAATCGGCCATGAGCGGATCGTCGCGCTCTGGATTCGGCAGCGGATAGGTGGTGACCTCGCCGGAGGCCGTGATCCGGGTGATGCCGCCGCCCTTCTTGTCGGTCCAGCGATGAAAGTGGATGACCCACACTCCGCCCTCAGGGCTTTCGACAATGCCGGATGGCATGCCCTCCAAGGGATATGTCTGCAACGATCCCGTCGGATCGCTGGGTGAGAAGCGCCCGACATAGCCTGTCAGCAGATTCGGGAAGGTGCCGGCGTAGACGTCCTGAACCGTGTACCAAAGATCGCCGGATGCGGAAACGATCTCGTACGGAAAGGAGATCGTCTCAGCAGACAGGCTGTTGGCTAGGTGCCCCGGCGGGAGCATGGTTTTGCCAGGCGTCAGTTCCTCGAACCGCGTAATCACACCATCGAACGTCATGCGGCCGATGGCGCGCCGGCCGAAATCAGCGAACCACAGATTGCCATCGGCGCCCAGCGCGAGATCGATGACCGAGCTGCCTTTTTCCAACCCTTCCGTATAGACCGTGTAACCGGTCCCATCCGGCGCCATGCGCGCTATGCCGCCGTTCCCATCTGGCCCAATTTGCATCCCGAACCAGAGATTTCCGTCCGGCCCGAACGTAAGGCCGGCAGGCCCGACGCAAGCATGCCCGCCCTCAGCGGTGCACTGTAGGCATGTCGGAAGAGGAAACTCCGTGATCGTGTACGGCGGCAGGCTGCTGCCCTGCGCTGCGACATCGATGCTGTTGGACATGCTCGCCTCCATTGGTCTGCCGAACATTCACTCTGATTTCCGAACCGCGTGTGCAAATCTCAGGCCGGGCGCGGACAACTCGTTGGCGTGGGGGCGCCTGTGTGACTCACCTCACTCCGACGGCAACGTTAAAACATTTACCTCCGCGTGCACAAGGCTGAAGAACGACGCCCTCTTGCCTTCGCGCTCGGGGCTCGCGGAATGCCCGAGCGGCACTTCGTGATACGCGGGGCAACAGGGCACGACGGCGCAACAGATTTGTCGCTGCCGTGGGCTAGCGCTCGATTGCCGCAGCAGTATCCGACCGATCCGCTGACCGACACCGGGGGTCGAGCGCTATATGCACGTTTCGGCGGTGCAGCGTTTGGTGCGCTCAGGTGCTCGGCGAACCCATTGTGTCGATCACAAGCCTGCGGGTGTGGGTTCGAGTTCACAGACGAATCATCCTGTATACCAACATATTACAGTGGGATATCCGATAGTCGCCTACCCGCTGGCGGTTCGGAGGGGTTCAAGTCGGTGAACGCCGGCGCGTGATTGTGCCGACGGGATGTGAAGGTGATTGACATCACAGTCAAACGATGGTCATATAAGTCAAATGCTGGATAGATAGGTGGAGCTCAATGGCACTCACCGAACAGTTGCTACGAGGTGCCGTCGGACCGGTGCTCAGTGATGGAACGGCTGTGGTCGATCTGGTTGATCTGGAGCGTCGGGAGGTGTCCCGGCGCGTCTATTCCGACCCAGAGATATTTCGACTAGAACTCGACAGGGTGTTCGCTCGATCGTGGGTCTTCCTTGCTCATGAAAGTGAGCTCGCCAACCCCGGGGACTATGTGCTCCGCTACCTCGGGCAGGACCAGGTCATTGTCAACCGGTCCTCCGATGGCCAGGTCAACGTTCTGCTGAATGCGTGCGCGCACCGCGGCATGGCGCTGTGCTTTGCGGACAAGGGCGCCGCAACCCAGTTCAAGTGCCGCTTTCACGGCTGGCTCTATGACGACCACGGCCGATTGCGAGCGGCGCCGTACGAGCGAGACATGTATGGCGCGGACTGGGACAAGTCGGCTTTTGGGATGCGCAGTGCTCGGGTGGCGATCTATCAGGGCCTCATCTTCGCGACGTTCGCCGCCGATGCGGTGTCCTTCGAGCAATACCTCGGCGATGAGGGTCGCTGGTATTACGACAGCATGTTCGGCAACAAGGAACTTCGCACGCTTGGCCCCCCGCTGCGTCTACCGGTACGAGCGAACTGGAAGATCTTCGGCGAGCAGTCCAACGGCGATGCCTATCACGTGCCCACGCAGCACGTGGCGCTGTCCGAACTTGGCTTCATGTCGACCCCGCCGAGCGACGCCAAGGGGTGGGGCCTGCTCGCTACCGGCGTCATCACCAATGAAGACCATGTCTTCGTCTTCGACGACTACCGGGAACGCTTCGCCGGGGTGTCACTGCCGCCCGAGGAGCAGCAGCGACTCGGACCTGGCTGGATCATGTCGGCGATGATGTTCCCTGGCAACTTCACGATCATCAGTCCTCATCCGAACTTCGAGGGTGGGCTCAACTCGCTCATCGCGGTAAACCAGTTCATCCCCAAAGACGTTGACACCTTCGAGGTGTGGACGCTCGCGCTCGTCGATGCCTCGATGTCCGACGAAGAAGTTGCCGAGATCAGCGAGTCGACCCACGTGAGCTTGGCGATGAGCCAACCGGACGACATCGACGCTTGGGAGTGGATCCAGCGCGGGTCACGAGGTGCGGTCGGTCGACGCGAGACGATCAAGTACAACACGATGGCTGAGCCGCGCCGGCCCGATGGCTGGGAAGGTCCCGGAAGGGTCTATTCGGGATTCCTCAAAGACAACGCGAACTGGCATTTCTGGCTCCGCTGGCTTGACGCCATGGCCAAGCCGGGAAGTTTGGACATCTGATATGGCCGCGACAACCGAGGTCAGTCCCGTCAGCACCCGGGCCGAACGGATCAGCGCCGGCAGTGCGCTGTATGGCGAGATCTTGGACTTCTTGTATGACGAGGCGCTACTGCTCGACGACGATCGCCACACCGAGTGGGTCGAACTGCTCGCCGAAGATCTCGTCTATCTCATGCCCGTCCGGGAGACGGTGCATAGAAGCGATGGCAAGGGATTCGACTCTCGGATCGGCAAATTCAACGACGACGCGATGAGTATTTCTCTGCGTGCCATGCGAAACGTCGGAATAAAGAGCGCCTACGACCGGGATCCAGCACCGCGGGTCAGACGTCAGATCACGAACGTGATCGTGTACGCCACGGCGGACCCCAACGAGTACGCCGTGACCAGTTACATTGCCGCCCACCGCAACCGCGCCGATTTGGAGGAGCAAGACATCCTGACCGCGAAGCGGGAGGACGTCATCCGCCGAACTAGTGACGGACTAAGGCTTGCACGACGAGAGATCTTCAGCGACCAAACAGCCCTGTGGGCTCGTTACCTGAACATGTTCCTCTAACGCGACCAACAGACAACCACCCAACCCGATCACGATCGATGGTCAAAGACCTGAACAAAACCGCTGGCAGGTTGGCGGGCAAAACACGGAAGGAACCGATGGAGAACAACATCGACGTCCGCACCTTCGCTGGGCCGGTCGACGAAAAGTGGGTGCAGGAGGCGGCCGCGCTGGTGCCGCAGTTGCGCGCCTCGGCAGAGAAGGGTGAGGAACTCGAGCGACTTCCCGACGAGACTGTCGACGCGCTTGAGGCGGCGGGGCTGCTCTCGCTGATGACCCCGCGTGCCCATGGCGGTGAGCAGGCGTCCCTGGCAACCATCGTCGCGGCCCTGACCGAACTCGCCAAAGGATGTGGATCGACCGCGTGGGTCGCGAGCGTTTACACCACCGCACCGGCCTTCTTGAGTCTATTGCCCGATCCGGCCCAGGAGGCGGTGTACACCAGCGACAACAAGAAGACCTTCGTGGTGTTCAGCGCCAAAGGTAGTGCGCGCCACGTCGACGGCGGCTACCGACTCGATGGGACCGCGGCCTTCGGCTCGGGGCAACATCATGCCGGCTGGGGTTGCATGTTTGCAACGACGATCCGCGAAGACGGCGACGAGGACATCGGCTTCTTCCTTCTGCCGAAATCCAGCTTCCAGGTCGCCGATGACTGGAAGGTGAGCGGCATGTGTGCGACGGGATCGAACTCGGTGGTCGCCGAGGACGTGTTCGTACCAACCGAACATTCGGTGCTGCTGAGTTCGTTGCTGATGGGTGAAGTGGTTCCGAGCGACCCCTACTATCAAGCTCCGATAGGGGCGTTCTTGGCGGCCGCTGCCGCTACGCCGATCGGGTTGGCACGAAGTGCGCTCGACCTGTTGACGGAACGAATCCACAAGCGCGGCATCACATACATGCCATATAGCGTTCAGGCAGAGGCACCAATTACCCACCTTCAGGTCGCCGAAGCCACGATGCTGTTCGACGAGGCGTGTTTCCACGCCGACCGGGCAATGGCAGGAGTGAGTACTGACGTCGGATTGGGCGATTTGACCAGCAGTATCCAGCGCCAAGCCGACGTGTCACGCGCGTTCGACCTTTGTCGCGAAGTGGTAACCATTGCCCAAAAGGCCAGCGGCGCAAGCGCCATACGCCGGGACAATCCGCTACAACGAATCGCTCGGGATATTCAGGCGATCGCCCTGCACTCACGCCTCCTTGCGAGCAGCAACATGGAAGTTTACGGCGCACTTCTTTGTGGGCAACCCGCGATGCCGATGATCCTCTAGCGGAGGCCGGCTGCAGGGTTGGATGGGTTTGCGGCCGGTGACGCGGATGCACCGTGATGACAGTGAGACACTCGAATAACGCGTCCAGACAAGGACTTCCACCCAGCGTCGACGAGCCGGCTCGCGCCTAGGTGTTCTCGACCAGATCGAGGAACATCCAGTGCTTCCCCGCCGACAGCCCGGCGAGCGCGCGGGCAACGTTGTGGCGTACGGGCGGCGACGAAGTGATGTGCTGGAGCCCAGTCTCCATGTCGCGGAAGTTGCGCTGGATCACGCCCGGTCGGGCTGCCGTGGTTCCTCCCGACGTGTAGACGAAGACCGCTACCTCGTGGACCGACCACGTGGCGTTGGTCAGGGCGAGCCGATAGAGACTGTGCTGCTCCTGGGTCAGCGGGTCGCCGAGGTGCAGCGTCTCGCCGATGGAGTGCCACGTCTCATAGATCAGCGCCCGAGCGGAGCGCAGCTTGGCCTCGGCCGCCTCGTACTGCGCGAGGAACGCGGTGCTGTCGGCCTGTGCGCCTGCGCGGCCGGCCTTGGCCGCGACCAGCACCTTGAGCTCGTCGAGCATTCGGCGACCCAGCCCGACCGCCCAAGCCGCGTGCGCGCAACAGATGAAGCCCGATACGCCAAGGGTGTAGATCTGCCCACCCCGAAGCGGCGCTTCGGTGTCGACTATGTGCGTGTACGCCTTTGGCACGAATACGGCGTCGATCGAATAGTCGACGCTGCCGGTGGCGCGAAGCCCAAGAGTGTCCCAGCTGTTCCACTCGAGTTCGGCGTCCTCGATCCGCGTCGAGTAGATCCGCGCCTCGCCAGTCCCCTCGACGAGGGCGAGATTGTAGGTCCGTCCGGCGTGCTTGATTCCCGAGCCGAAGCTGTAGCTGCCCGAGCACACGTAGCCGCCGTCCTGCGGGATGGCGATGCCCGGGCGCGTGCCGTGCCCGGCCAGCACCGGCATCCGGTCGCCGCCGTACATGGCGTCGACCGCCTCGTCACCGAAGTAGGCGCCGGAGACGCCGATGGCGATGGCCGAGGCCATGAAGGCCCAGCCGGTAGAGGGATCGCCGTATGCGAGCTGCTCGATGATCTCGGCCCCCGACGCCAGGTCGAGTTCGGCGCCGCCGAGGACTGCCGGCACCCACATCCCGTAGAGCCCGGCATCGTGCATGGCGTCGACCACGTCTTCGGTCAGCTGGCCGGCCGCCTCGGCCGCGGCCGCGCGCTCGGAGATTAGCGGAAACAGTCCCTTCGCTCGCTCGAGCAGTAGCTCGGCCGAGACCTTCGTGTCCTCAGTGCTCGCGACCACGTCGTCGCCTCTCTCTAGCTGGGCTCACAGGGCACGGCGCGGTTGCTAGCCGGCCGGAGTGAAGATGGCGGGCAAACTCACCATTGACGCAGACTCAGCGCCGCCGAATAGGTAGGTCGGCTTGAAGCCATCGGGAAGTCTCATGTCGCTGAAGCGGTTGAGCAACACAGTCAGGCCCACTCGCATTTCCATGCGCGCGGTGTGCGCGCCTGGACACGTGTGGATACCCCGGCCGAACGTCAGGTGTGGATTTGGTTTCCTGTCGACGCGAAAAGCACTCGGGTCTTCGAATGTGGCCGGATCCCAGTTCGCCGCCGCCCAGTTGACCATGACGGTGTCGTCCTGCTTGATGTCGACGCCGTGCATGGTGACCGGGCAGGTGGCGCGCCGATAGAGCCCCCAGACGGGAGGATGCAAGCGCAATGCCTCTTCGACAGCGCCGGGAATCAGTTGCGGGTTCTCGCGCAGACGCTGCTGAGTCGATGGATCCGCGAGCACTTCGTACAGCAAGCTGCCCAAACCGGAAATGGTCGTTTCTATGCCGGCGATCAGGATGGCAGCGATGACGCTCGACAGCTCGAGGTCGCTTATCGGTCTTCCGTCGATTTCGGCGTTGACCAGTTCAGTCAAGTAGTCATCGCGCGGGTTCGTCTTGCGATCGGAGGCCTGTTCGATGCAGTACCGGTTGAAATCGACAAACGCCCGATGAGCCTTCTCCGGCTCGCCAAGGGAGGAGAGGAGTTCGCTCACTCGTTTCCGTGACTCGCCGCGACTGTCCACATCGAAACCGATGACGTGACACACCGCCAGGGCAGGGAGCTTCTCGCAGTAGTCGGCGACCAAGTCACCTGTGCCGGCTTGGGCAAACTCTTCGGCAGCGCGCTCCGCGTCGGCCTTGACGAGACTTTCCACGCGGGCCGATGCGCGCGGGTTGAAGGCCAGGTTGAAGATCGGGCGCCACATCGAGTGGGCCGGCGGATCGAAGTCGATCGGGGGGGCCGGTGGCCGGTCGGCCAGTGGGCGCAACGTGCTGGGTTGGCTCGAGAACGTCTCGTGATCGGCGGTCGCCGTCTTGACATCGTCATAGCCGAGCAGGATGTGGAAGCCATCCTGCCTGTCGCTGTGGGCAACGGGGCACCGGCTGCGCGCCTCCTCCAGGATGGTTCGCGCCTCTTCGGGCGTGTTGTCCAACGTGCTGTAGTTGGCGACGGGACGCATCGATCCTGTGGCTGTCATTTCTACTCCAAATACGTGCGGCGATCGCTTCAGCTGCGGCCTGGCTGACCGCAGGAAAGAAGTGCATTCTGTGACTAGCATCATGCCCCCTTCTGAACTTTTGTGTCAATAATTCGTCGTTTGCGACGAACCATCGAGCGATCACCGATTGCGGATCGTGGCGGCAGCGTCGTCCATCGCCGAGGACACCACCCCATGGCGAGCAAGTACGTTGGCGTACTTGGCCTCTGCGCGTTCCCGTCGGCGGAGCGTGTGGTACTCCGGGAAGACGTCGGCGTCGGGTTGATAGCCCCGCAACACGGTCTTCGCGAGACTTGTCTGGTGAACCTCCGTAGGACCGTCGGCCAATGCCATCGTGAACGACTCACGCACGGAGTCCATGAACGGCATTTCATCGCTGATGCCGATCGAGCCGTGTATTTGCAGTGCCCGTGAGGCGACGTTGTTGAGCACCCGGGGCATCATCGCCTTGACGGCGGAGATGTCTCCACGAACCCGTTGATAGTCCTGGTACTTGTCGATCTTCCATGCCGTCTGCAGCACCAAGAGCCGAAAAGCCTCCAACTCGCACCAGGAATCGGCGATCGCGGCCTGCACGAGTTGCTTGTCGGCCAGGTGCTCACCGGCAGTGCGGCGCGAGAGGGCGCGCCGGCACATCAGGTCGAGGTTGTGGCGCACCAGCCCCACCGTGCGCATTGCGTGGTGAATACGGCCACCCCCAAGGCGGGTCTGGGCAACGACGAACCCGCCGCCACGGCCGCCCAGAATGTGATCGGCTGGCACCCGGACATCGACGTATCGCACGTAGCCGTGGTGGCCTGCCACATTGCGGATGAGTTCTATTCCCGGTGTTTCGGCAGGAACGACGAACATCGAATGTCGTTTGTAGTCAGCCGCATCCGGCTCCGACACCGCCATGACGATGAAGAAGGAAGCGACGTGCGCATTGGAGGAGAACCATTTCTCGCCGTTGATCACCCATGAGTCGCCATCGAGGCGCGCCGATGTGGTCAGCACTCTCGGGTCCGCACCGCCATGCGGCTCGGTCATGGCAAAGCAGGACATGATTCGGCCGTCGATCAGCGGCGCAAGCCACCTGTCCCGCTGTTCGGGGGTGCCGTAGCGGGCGAGGATCTCGGCATTGCCTGAATCCGGTGCCTGGCAACCGAATACGATTGGAGCTGCCGACGACCGTCCCAATCTTTCATTGATCAGTCCTAGTTTGACCTGCCCATAGCCGGGGCCGCCAAGGTCCGGCCCCAAGTGGCATGCCCAGAGGTTGCGTTGCTTGACCTGCCGCTGCAGCGGCACGATGAGATCGTTGCGCAACGAGTCGTTCACGTTCCACGGGTCGGTGACGAACAGCTCGACGGGCTCAACCTCGTCTCGGACGAAGGCGTCGATCCATTCCAGTTCTTCCGCGAACTCGGGGTCGGTGTCAAAGTCCCATGCCACAGGCAGCTCCTCGTAGTCGATGTGTCATGTCTAGGTGATGCCGCCGATGACGCCACCGTCGACACGCAACAAGGTGCCGGTGGTGTACCTGCTGGCATCGGACGCGAAATATACGGCGGCCCCAACGATTTCGTCCGGCTGTCCGGCACGTCCCATGACGATGCTGCGACGCGCACGGGTGTTGAATTCCTCCATCTCCCATGCCGCGGCAATGTCGGTCAAGAAGGCCCCAGCCAGGATGGCATTCACCCGCACATTGGGCCCGAACGCCGCGGCAAGCCCCTGCGTCACGGCGTTGAGCGCCGCTTTGGCCGCCGCGTAGGGAAGCGCCGCCGCAGTCGGGTAGATGCTCTCTATCGACGAAATGTTGATGATCGAACCATGGCCTCGCTCGACCATCTGTTCCCCGATCAACGTGCTCAACCGGAAGGGACCCTTGCTGTTGACACCGAAAACCTTGTCGTACAAGGATTCGCTGAGCTCTGACAGGCTGGGGTACAGCGGTGAGACTCCGGCATTGTTGACCAAGACATCCACTCCGCCGGAAGCGGCTTCGGCCAACGCAGCCAGTTCCGTGCACTGGTCCCAGGAACTGACGTTGCAGCCGAACGCCCACGTCTTGACGCCATGCTCCTCGGCGATTGCCGCTGCGGCGTCAGTGCACGCGCGCTCTTTGCGGCTGACGATGATGATGTCGGCTCCTGCCGCGGCAAAGCCGTGGGCCATCGCCAGGCCAAGACCCCTCGATCCACCGGTGATGAGCGCCGTCTTGTCGCTCAAGTCGAACAGGTCGGTCATGTGCGTCCCACCAGCCGGGTGGCCCGTTCGAACAGCCGCACGGCCGTATCGTGCAACGCCAGCCCAACTTCCAGTGGCGCCTGCCCGGCACAGGCCCGCGCGTACGTCCCCTCGAGGATGATGCCGAGCTTGAAACAACCCATCACGACGTACCACGCCAGATGCTCGAGCGAGCGGCCCGATCGCTCGGCATACCGGGCGGCGATCGTGTCGGGCGGCGGCAGTGGTCCGGCCGTCCAAATACCGCCGGACGTCATGATGACTTCGTGCTCGTCCGGCCACATCGCCAGGAAGCGGCCGAGATCAAGCAGCGGGTCGCCGATCGTGCTCATCTCCCAGTCCAACACGGCGGCCAACTTCGCCGAGCTCGCGTCGAAGATGAGGTTGCCGAAGTGATAGTCGCCGTGGATGAGGCCGGGCCGGAACGTCGGCAGCACGGCGTCGGCAAGGTAATCGCGGACGGCTTCGAACCCCGGTAGCGCAACGCCGTCGTAGCCGTCAAGCGCGAGGTACTTTTCCCGTTCGGCCACCCAGCGCGTGACCTGTCTCTGCAGGAACCCGGCGGGACGACCAAGATCGGCGAGGCCGATGGCTTCATGGTCGACGGAGCCGAGCTGCGCGAGCGCATCCGTGGCCGCCAATGCCAGACGATCACGCCCGCTCTGATCACTGAGGTGCTCGGGCAGCTCGACGGCGGGATTGAATCCTTCCACGGCCTCCATGAGGAAGAAGACCGTTGACCCGATGACGCTCGGATCGTCGCAGATGCCAAGAAGTCTGGCGTGAGGGATCGCGGTGGAGCCCAACGCCTGCAGCACCCTGGCCTCACGCAGGAGTAGCTGGTTGTTGTTCGGCCGCGGATGGGCAGGCGGTCGGCGCAGCACGACATCGCGCCCGCCAGTTCGGAATCTGAGCAGAATGTTCTGCGTGCCTCCGGTGAGCACGACCGGTGCGTCGATCACTCCGTCGCCGAGCCCGCTCGCCCGTATCCACGCCGAAAGCCGGGTCAAATCGACCGCGTCTTCAACGGTGAGCGCCGCGGTCATCAATCCTCGGTCCGACAGTCGACGACGTCGTAGACACCATCGGCATAATGCGACCGGATCAGTTTCTTGTCGAACTTGCCGACGCCGGTTCGAGGCACTTGATCGATGAACGTCCAGCGTTCCGGCAGCCACCATCGGACCACTCTGTCGGAGAGGTGACCGCGCAGCTGTGTCGCGGTGACGGCAGCGCCGTCCTTGAGCACGACCGCGGCCAGCGGACGCTCCTGCCACCGGTCGTCGGGCACCGCAACGACAGCGGCCTCGACGACGTCGGGGTGCTCCATGATGTGGTGCTCCAGCTCGACCGAGGAGATCCACTCACCGCCAGACTTGATCACGTCCTTGGCGCGGTCGGTCAGCGTGATGAAGCCGTGGCGGTCGATGCGGCCGACGTCGCCGGTGCGCAGCCAGCCGGCTTCGAACTTGGACGTGTCGTCGTCGCGGTAGTACGACGTGGTGACCCACGGACCGCGGACCTCGAGCTCGCCAACGGCTGCTCCGTCGTTGGGCAACACAGTGCCGCCGTCGTCGACGATGCGGGCCTCGACGCCACATATCGGCCGCCCCTGGGTGGCCCGCTGGGCCCAGCGCAGCTCCTCTGGCGCGTTCTCCGACGGCCAGGCCACCGCGGCCAGAGGGGAGGTCTCCGTCATCCCCCACGCCTGTCGGATCGTGACGCCGTACTGGTCGGAGAATTGCTTCATCAAGGCCATGGGCACCGCAGAGCCACCGCACGGCACTACCCGCAGCGACGAGATGTCGCGATCCGGAGCTCGCTCGAGGGACTGCAGGACGTCGTTCCAAATCGTCGGCACCGCACCGGCAATGGTGGGCTCGTGTGTCTCGATCATGTCGATCAACCGGTCTGCCTGCAGGTAACGGTCTGGGAGCACGAGGTCCGCGCCGGCCATCAGCGCCGCGTACGGCAGGCCCCAGGCGTTGGCGTGGAACATCGGTACGATTGGCAAGATGCGGTCACCGGCCGTGACGGTCAGTCCATTGGTGGAGCAGACGGCCATCGAATGCAGGTACGTCGACCGGTGGCTATAGACAACACCCTTCGGATTTCCAGTGGTGCCGCTGGTGTAACACATTGCGGCGGCAGATCTTTCGTCGAGTTCTGGCCAATCGAACGCGGTCGGCTGCCCGGCGACCACGTCATCGAAGTCGATGACGTTCTTGCCCGCACTCGCCAGTGGCTCGATGTTCCCACCGCCCACGACGATGACCGTGTGCACGGTCGACATGTCGGGCAAGGCAGTGGCCAGCACCGACGTCAGCGAGGCGTCCACCAGCACCACCTGGTCTTCGGCTTGGTTGGCGATGTAGGCGAGCTGTTCGCCTGTCAGCCTGATGTTCAGGGTGTGCAGCACCGCGCCCATCGCCGGCACCGCGAAGTAAGCCTGCAGGTGTTCCTGGTTGTTCCACATCAGCGTAGCCACCCGCTGGTCGCCGGTCACGCCGATGGCGCGCAGCCCGTGCGCCAGCTGAGCCACCCGTTCGCCAAGCTCGCCGTAGGTGAGCTGGCGGGAACCGTCGGAGGTAGCCGTCGTCACCGTGCAGTCGGCGAAGACTCCCGTCCCATGCCGCAGTATTGCGGTGACGGTCAACGGCGAATCACCCATCGTGCTGTCCATGCGTGTCCCGCTCTCAGATTGTCGTGACGCCAAGCGCATTGGCCATCGCACGTAGTTCGCGATGAATGTCGGAACCCAACGGTGTGAAGATCAACTCGGTTGCGCCGGATTCCTCGAACCCGGCGACCTTCTCGGCCAACTCCTCGGAAGTACCGGTGAAGGTCAGCGCCGCTATGGCGGGGTGCAGCAACGGTTTCTCTCGTTCGGGCGGCTCGGTCACATGGCCCTCGTGAATGGCTTGGTGGCGGCGCTCCGCCGGGATCAACTCGATCGCTGCCCGCCACCTCGTGCCGCCGGGCAGCTGGTCGACGACATCGGGACCACCTAGTTCATAGGCAATGTGGTACTGCAGCGCGATGGCGGCCGCGAGCCGATCGCTGACCGCCGGGTCGGTGAGCGCTTCACCGGGGTCGAGGACGGTGCCCTGCACCGCGTAGGCGCTCCACGCGAACCCACCAAGCGGTGCGGCGATGGAGATGACCCCGTCCCCGGTTTCGCGGGCAATGGCAATGCCTTTCGGACCGTTCGCCGCGACCAACACCGGAATCGCCGCATGGCCAAGGCGGGTGGTCCCGTCGGCGTGTAGGCATCGCACGGGGATGCCGTCGACCTCGGCCTCGTCGCCGGCCAGCAGCGAACGCAGCGCTGTGGTGTACTCCGCCACGGCATTCCAGGTGTGTGGTCGTTGACCCAGCGCGCGCCTACCGGTAAAACCGGTTCCGACACTGAGCGCGAGCCGGCCTGGGGCGAGCTGGTCGACGGCCAGCGCGGCGCCGACGGTGCTGACCACGTGCCGCATGCCAGGCACCAGGGTCGCAACGCCGAGGCCAACGGTGCGGGTAGCCGAGGCGAGCTGGCCCAAGGTGGGCCAGCAGTCCCAGTACAGTGCCGGCGAATCGTAGAGCCAGACCCGTTCGTAGCCAAGTGCTTCGGCGTGCAGTGCGTATTCCAGGGTCCGTGGGCCCGGGGCCAAGATTGCCGATAACTTCACGGTCTCACTACCTCCGTTGGTGGTTGTCTCGAGTCGACGGCTTGTTCAGTTGCGAAGCTGGTGCCACAGGGGCGCCCCGGCCACGGGGCTGCGTGCGGTCAAGACGTGGGGGGTAAACAGGGAACCGATATAGAGATCCCGCATGTCGGGCCCGCCCCAGGCAACCGAGGTGGGCGTGATCATCCGGTCGCCGTCGGGATCGTCGAGGATCGTGACGACCTCACCGGAAGGGGTGATGGCGACGATCTTGTTGGCCGACATCAGGGTGACCCAGAGGTTTCCTTCGGCATCGAAGGCACAGCCATCGCTCAGTGCCCACCGGCGCCCGATGGCCGGCTCGAAGCTTTTCGCAGCGTAGTCCGGGCCGACTTCGTCAGGACTTCGTTGCCCGAGAACTGGTCCGTAGCGGCCGCATTCGCGCAGCCCGCCGTCGGGACGTAGTTCGTAGCGGGCGACGTCACTTGCCGTGGAACGGACCACGTAGAGGTTCTCCAACTGCGGGTCGAAGGCCATGCAGTTCGCGAACGGTATCCCAGTAGCCACGGTGGTGCACGATCCGTCGGGATCGATCCGCACGATGGAGCCGTCGGCAAGAAGGTGCCCGATCGAGGCGAACGGGTCGCCGCTCGCGGTGGTGAGGCTGACCCAGACGGTGCCATCCGGCCCAGCCAACGGGAAATTGGGGCACGCCAGCTTGTGGCCGTCGACGGTGTCGGCGAGCACCGTCACCCGCTCCGTCGCGAGATCAAGGGTGCACACCTCTCCGGTGTCGAACACGGTGAACACCACCGTGTTGGCATCGAGCATCGACAAGCCGTTGCTTTCCCCGGGCTTGTGGCCGAGCCGACGCAACGATCCATCGGATCGGATCTCGGTGAGCGCGGCATCGGAGGAATCGGAGACGATGACACGGTTGTCGCCAGTGACGAGGACGGTTTCCGGGCGGTTGACTCCCTCACCGATGACTTTGAGCTCATCGATTGAGATCGGGGCGAGCATGCTGTCTCCTTTGACTGGCGGTCAGTTCAGTGCGGGTATGACTTCGCTTCCAACTAGGTCGATTTGGTTGAGCACCTTGTGCTGGGGCATCCCGCCCATGTCGATGGCCATCGCCACGCCGCTGATGCCCAGCACTTCTCGCGCCCGCCCGATCTTGTCCACGAGCTCGGCCGGACTACCGCAGAAGGGAATGATGTCGCCCTCGGGTTTGATCATGATGTGCTCCCGGTCGACTTCTTCGTCGGGCTTGAGCCAACGGCGTTGATAGGCCGAAATGCGAAGTTTGGCGTTCTCCCGCAAATAGTTTGAGTGGTAGGGCTCGAAATCGGTGCGGGCCTGCTGCGAGGTCTTCGCGACATGGAAGTGCACGCCGAGCCGGAGCCGCCACGATGCCGGGGCCCTCCCGGCCCGTGCCCAGGCCTCGCGGAATTCGTCGGCGTAGGGCTTGAGCGAGTCGAAGGGTGCCAACGCCGCGACCCATTCGGCGCCCAACCCGAGCCGCGCCGACAAGGCAACCGAGCTGGTCGAGGAGTTCCACATTGGGATCGACTCCTGCACCGGCCGCGGTCGGACGGTGATGCCGTCGAGTGCGGCGCGCCAATCGCCCTTCCAGGTGATTTCCTCTTCGTTGAAGAGTTGCCATAGCAACTCGACGAACTCCTCGAAAATGAGCGTCGCGTGTTCCTGAGGCCGCCCCATCGCCTGGAACGTCTGCTCGTAGGCGCCGCGTCCAAGTGCGATTTCTGCGCGTCCGCCTGACATCACATCGAGCGTGGCGAAACCCTCCGCGACAAGCACCGGATCCAATGTGGTGATCGTCGTGACTCCAGTACCCAGCCGGAGCCGGGTGGTGTGTTGCGCGATGGCGGCCAACACCACCTCTGGCGCCGCGAACACGAAGTGGTTGAAGTGGTGCTCACCGAGTTGTATGACGTCGAACCCGGCGTGCTCGACGGCCACCGCCTGCTCGATCAGTCGCTGATGCTTCTGCGCATCGGTCAGCGTTTCGCCGTCGACCGGATCACGGACGTTGTCACCCAGACTGAGAAAGATCGTTTCCATCGACACCTCTGATAGTGCGATATTCGCATTCGCGATGCGTATTGCGAACTGACTATCACCCGAGTCCGTGCAGCTTGTCAATACCCGGACGGAAAGCGCGTATCAGGGATGGGACCGGTGTCCGGCAGCAATCAGAGCAGTTCGCCGACACGGTCGGCGTAGCGTCGCAGCCTGTTGACCAATGGCGAGGTCGGGGTCAGGTCGTCTTCCAATCCGAGCCCCGACAGGATCAACGTGCTGCGCGATGCGCTCGTGCGCGGGAAGATCACCGCCGCAATCGCACAATGACTCTCCTGAACGGGGCTGTGCTGGAACTCGATCCCGCCGCTCTCGCGGATGCGGGCGAACGTGTCTTCGAGTTGGGCCGCCCGCGGGTCGCCGACGATGGAGACCACCTTGGCCGGCTCGAGGTAGGCCAACAGCGCGCGCCCCGAGGCCGACTGATCGATCGGAAAGCTGGAACCCAGGCCGAAGATCAGATCCAAGCTCATCTCGGGATTCCAGATCCGCTCTACCAGCGCAGTCTGTCCATGAACGATCACGGCGAGGGAAACCATCACCTGGCGGCCAGGCAGTGACTTCAGGAAATCGATCATGTACGGCAGGGCGGCGGAGCGCAGCGCGAGGCTCTCGTGATACGCGTTGCCGAACAACAACGCCCGCGGGCCGATGACATACCGGCCCTGTACCTGCTCGACCATTTCCTCGGCTTGGAGCGTCCGCAGGATGCGGTGCACGATCGTCTTGTCCAGGCCGAGGGCGGCCGCCAACTCGGCCGCCGACGCCGGCGTGGCGCGGGCAGACACTTCCTGAAGCACGGCGAAGGCCCGTTCCACCGACTGCAGCATCGATCGCTTCGGGCCGACCCGGCCATCTTCGACCGCGATCGCGCGGTCCTGCGGTGCGTCCTGCATCTACCAAACCTTAAGGGTTGACATGCGCGGCCCAGCGTGAGCACACTGGATGCGGTAATCGCTATATCGATGCGATTATCGCACATCAATACCGAAACAGTGGGGTGCTCTGATGCCTTTCTACAGTCGCGCCGGCTCCCTCCCGGCGAAACGCCACTCGCAATTCCGCCAGCCAGACGGGTCGCTCTACCACGAAGAGCTGTTCAGCACGGTGGGGTTCTCCGGCATCTCGTCGCTGCTCTACCACGTCGCACCGCCGGTGCAGGCCAGCGGGTTCCGGGCACTGGCACCCGTCGAACTCAAGGAGCAGCCGCCGGAGGCGTTGCGGCCGCGCGCATTCGATACGTCCGCGCTGCGCACCTCGGGCGACGCGATCTCCTCGCGGATTCCGTTGCTGTTCAACGACTCCGTGGTGATCTCGTTTGCGACGCCCGATCATTCGATGGACCACTTCGCCCGCAACAGCGTGGCGGACGAGATCGTCCTGATACAGGAGGGCTCGGGCGCACTGCTTTCGCCGTTTGGCCAGCTGCGGTTCGGCCCCGAGGACCTGGTGATCATTCCACGTGGTACCACCGTGCAGTGGCAGCTCGACAGTGCGTCGGCGCGGATGTTGGCCATGGAGTCGAACGACCCGATCGAGGTGCCCGAAAAGCTACGCAACGAGTACGGCCAGCTGCTGGAAAAGTCGTTGTACTGCGAACGCGATCTGCGCGTACCCGAGTTGACCGCGCCCACGGTCGGCAAGGGCTCCTACCCGGTGCACGTCAAACACGGAACTAGCCGCACCGAGGTCATCCTCGATCAGCATCCCTTCGACGTCGTTGGGTGGGACGGGTACCTCTACCCATACGCACTGAACCTCTCAGATGTCGAACCGATCACCGGCAGCCTGCACCAGATGCCCGACGTCTATCAGATTCTCGGTGCAGCCGGGTCGGTGATCTGCGTCGTCCCTCCACACAAGTTGGACTATCACCCGCTGGCCATCCCGTCGCCACCGAGCCATAACAACATCGATAGCGACGAGGTGATGTTCACCGTCAGTGGTCTGGTTCCGGGCCGCACCTCCGGGCACTCCGGGCATCTGACGTTCCACCCACGTGGTATCACCCACGGGCCGAAGGCCGGCGCGTATGAGGCCTCCATCGGCATCGAGGAAACGGATCTGACCGCCTTCATGGTCGACACCTTCGCGCCATTGAAACTGACCAACGATGCCGTCGGAGTCGAGGACGACTCCTACTACCGCCAGTGGCTGCCACAGTGAGCCGGCCGCTGAACCCACTTCGCCTGCACGGGGCCAACTTCCGCGTCCAGGACCTTCCTACCGAGGTCCGGCATCGCGCCGTCGTGCTCGTCGCCGACGACGACGCCCCCAGCAGAGCGGTGCTGTATTGGCGGGAAGGGGTGACTCCGCGGGTCGGTATCCATCTGATGCACCCACGCACCGACCAGTCGCAGAACTACAACATCGTCGCGCTGGCCCAGGCCGGATATGCCGTTCTGGGCAGGGCAGGCCGTTGGGTGAACAACGACGTCGACACCGTGCACGAGACGCTGATGCTCGACATGGCAGCGGGCGTCCGTTTTCTGCGCGACGAGGTGGGTTGCGAACAAGTCGTCCTGGTAGGCAACAGCGGCGGCGGCACGTTGGCATCGATGTACCAATGGCAGGCGCGCACTGATCCGCCGGGTCGCCTCACCCGCACTGCAGCGGGTGACCCGCTGGACCTCAACGCGGTCGATCTTCCGCCTGCGGACGGCATCGCGATCATCGCCGGGCACCGCGGCGAGGGTGAGGTGCTGCTGAAGTACATCGACCCCTCGGTCGTCGACGAGTCCGATCCAGTGGCCGCCGACCCCGAGTTGGACATGTACCACCCCGCCAATGGCTTTCGCACACCACCCGAGTCAAGCCACTACCCGGATGACTTTCTCGAGCGCTACCGGCGGGCGCAGCGTGAGCGAGTCCGTCGCATCGATGTGCTCGCGCGCAGCCTGGTGGCACAGCAGAAGGCGGGCGGTACGGCGGCAGACATTCTCGAACGAGACTCACCAGAGGCCGCTATGAGGTTGCGGCGCTTGGCCGTTGGCGCTGTACACATGGTGATCTACCGGACCGCAGCCGATCCCGCCGCCACCGACCTCGGCATCGAACCAGACGACCGGGTCGTTGGCTCCTACCTGAGCAAGCGACCCGACCTGGAGAACTACGGTGGACCCGGATTCGCCCGCTACATCACACCGCGAGGGTGGCTGAGCACCTGGAGTGGACTGTCCAGCCGCGCCAACACCATCGCGTGCCTGCAGCAGATCCACGACCCGCTGCTATTCGTGCACTACGCCGGAGACGAAGGCCTACGCATGAGTGAGGCGGAGGCGATCGTAAAGGGTTCGGCCGCAACCGATAAGGAGTTGGTGGTGGTCCGGCACGCCGATCACTACGGCCGCGTCATCAACCCCGACGGCAGCATCGGTACACAAACCACCGAAGGCACCCGTGCGATCGTCGATTGGATCACGGCGCGATTCAAGAACTGACGACGCTGGACCATCGGAGACGGAGAACATCGTGTCAAAGCAGCGGACGCTGATTCGCGGCGGCACCGTCATCACGATGGAGCCGGGTGCCATCGACGGGTTGGCGGACATTCTGCTCGAGGGCGATCAGATCGCTGCCATCGGACCGGATCTCGCAGTGGCCCAAGGCTCCGCTCGAATCGTCGATGCGACCGATCGCATCGTGATTCCGGGCTTCATCGACACCCACCGGCATGTCTATCAGGCGCTGCTGCGCGGGCTGGGCTCGAATTGGTCGCTGATGCAATACCTCATTGCGATCATCGGCACCATTGGCCCGCGGTTCACCCCAGCGGACCTGTTCATTGCGAACCGCTTGGGAGCGTTGGATGCCATCGACTCGGGGGTCACCGCGGTTTTCGACTGGTCGCAAAACCAACTGACTCCCGACCACACGGATGCGTTGATCGCCGGGCTGGAATCCACGTCGATCCGCGCCGCGTTCGGCAGTGGTGCCAATCTGGCGGATCTACTTGAATGCCTGGCACCACCGTTCCTCAGCACTGCGTCAACCAACGCCAAAGAGGTTCGGAGACTGCGCAATCAGTACCCTTCCGACACGGGCTTGCTGACGATTGGGTTCGCCGCCCGGGGGCCGGAATTGAGCACCATGGACGCGGTCAAGGAAGACTGGGCGCTGGCACGTGAGTTGGGCATACGGCTGAACATGCACCTCGGCCAGGCGGTGTTTCCTGGCCGGCCGGCGGTGGCGGCACTCAACGATGCCGGGCTGTTGGGCAGCGATCTGACGTTTGGGCATTGCAACTATCTGACCGACGACGAGATCGCGATGATGGCCGACCACGGTGTTACCGCCACCGTCACCCCTGAGGACGAATGCAACATGGGCCACGGCTGGCCGCCGATCGGGCGCCTGATCGCCGGTGGCGTGTGGCCCAATATCGGTATCGATACCTGTCTGGCCGTTGGCGGCGACCAGTTCACGGCGATGCGATTCGCCTTGGCGATACCCCGCGCACAGCGCAACCAAGACGCACTCGCCTCTGGCGAGAACCCGTGGGAAGTGGTGTTGACTACCCGAGATGCGCTCAGGATGGCGACCATTGAAGGCGCGCGGGCGCTCGGTCAGGAGAACAGGATCGGCAGCATCGCAGTAGGCAAGCAGGCCGACTTGGTCACCATCAACACTGCCCATCCGTCGATGACGCCGGTGATCGATCCGGTCGCAAGCGTCGTCCACAGCGCCAGCCGCACCGTGGTGTCCGACGTCTTCATTGCAGGCCGGCACGTCAAGAAGAACGGACAGCTGGTCGGCGCGGATGTCGCACGACTGCACGCCGAAGCGACCCAAGCTGCCGCGGAACTACTGCAGCGGTGCGGGATTGGACCCGGGTGGCTGCCGTCGATGCCGCCGAGCTAGCTGCACTAGGCGTCGAGACGTCAGGTAGCGATCACTCGCATGAGCCCATGAAGGTCATCATTGAACCATTCTTCAACGATCTTGCCTTCCGCGATACGGTACGTTCCGATGCCCGGAAATTCCACCGATCGGCCGGTCGGCGGTATCCCCATGAATTCTCCCGTATGCGTACCTCGGGAAGTCGATCGCATGAGCACGAGGTCATCTGAAGCAATTACGTCTTCAACGGCGATGCGAAGGTCAGGAAAACCTGCGTAGAAGGCGCCTAGCAATTGTGCGAATGCGTCGAATCCGCGGATGTCCTCCAGATCGTCGCCCTGATGAAGCACGAGATCATCCGCCCAAAGTTCGCGCAATTCTTCGAATTGTCGCTCATTGGTCAACTCAACCCAGCGTCTCACCAATGCAGCGTTATCCGTCACGTCTTGTGCAACCATCACGATTCCTTTCAATATGTCGACTGCCGCATGAGGGCGATCATGTCTACGCGTTGAGCGCTGCCACCTGGCGCTCCAGTGCCGATCGGTCCGTCACGACCCAAAGTTGTTTGATTCTGTCGCCAGTGATCTGACAGATCGCGGCTCCTCCCGCAGCAATATTCTCGGGACTGTCCTGCGATCGCCTACGCACGAGGTAACGAAAGCCGACTCGGTCGCGCTCTGCCACGATGGCCTCCACCGTCACGAACAAACCAGGGAGCCGATGAAGTATCGTGCGTCCCCCATCCCTTAGTAGACTCAAGAATTCAGCCGAACCTGAAACCGGGGCTTCGGATCCATAATGAACGACGACGTCGTCGTCCAGCAGAGCACGAAGCGCGTCATTGTCTTCAGAGCTCAGCAGCTCGACAAACTGGCGTACGAGTTGTTCGTTGTCCATCGCATATCTCCTCGCTGAATTTCATATCCATTGGCATCCTCATGTCATGTCCTTTTGCGTCCGCGGCGGGATGACTTCTTGAGGTCGCGGATGGCTGCACGAGCGCCGAGATATCCGGGTAGCCCGGTCACCGCCCCGCCGGGATGGGATCCGGCGCCCGCGAGGAACAGCCCGTCGATCGGGGTCCGGTAGCCACCCAATCCCAGCGCGGGCCGGAGCGGCCCCGTGCGGCTTAGCACCTGGTCGACGTGAGGGTGGCACCCGCCGGTGACATGACGGACCACCGCGATGTCTTCGTGGGTTTCGACGGTCTTGCCAAGCTCGACATCGAGGAGGTTGCCGTAGAACTCGTTCAGCATGCCCATCGTGACCGCTGCGGCCTTGTCCTTGAGCTCGTCCCAGCCTTCGGCGGGTTCGGAGGGCACCGCGACCGAGAGCGAATACAGGGTGTCCAGTCCGTCGGGTGCTTGCGACGGGTCGGGCCCGGTCGGGATCGCGTTGTAGAACACGAGGTCTTCGGCGTTTGGCATCAGGCCAGCCGTCGAGGCGCCGTAGGCGCGCTCGATTCCCTTCTCGGTGCCGATCCAGTGCGATGGAATGCGCAGGTCAAGATCGTCGTCGCGGTGCTTCTCGTGCCGCGACAGGTCAAGTCGGCCGACGCATGCGACGTCGATCTTCATCTGACCCCACCCGAACCCGTTGGTAGGCAACGCGCTAACCCGCCTCTCGAGTTCGGCAGGCAGACTTCCGGGAGGCAAGAACTGACCCAGCGCCTGCGACGGGTCGCAGCTGGCGACGACACCTCGCCTGGCCGTCAGCACTGTGCCGTCGCTCAGCACGACGCCGTCGGCCCGGCCACCAGACAGGGTGAGCTCGGCTACCGGAGCGTTCACGATGATCGACCCGCCGCGGGCCTGCAGTCGTCGCGCCAACGCGTCTGGGATCGCCTGTGTGCCTCCGATGGGGCGCCAGCACCGGTTGCGGTGCACTGCGGCGAGCAGGAGGAACTGTATCGCTGAGCCCGGGTGTGAACTCGACATCGTCGCGCCAGATGCGACGTGCATTGCCGCACGGACCACGGGGTGGCGAAACCGCTCGTTGATCACTTCCTTGCCCGAGGCCAGGGCGAACGCCGCAAAAGCACCTAGCTGCTTCCGTTGTGCGAACGCGGCGCGCGCGATGCGCGTCGCGACGATTCCCGGACGGACGGGATCGGCCGCGGCTATGACGTCGAAGACGTCGAAGAAGTCATCGAGAAACCGAGCGAACTCCAGGTAGGCCGCGGCGTCCTCCCGCGAGAACTTCTCGATCTCGCGAGCCGTCTTGCGCGCATCGCGCCAGAACGCAATGGACTCCCCGTCCGGCCCCAGGTAGGCGAATGGCGGGTCGACGTCCACCATCCGAAGTCCGTAGTCCTCCAGAGCGAGTTCCTTGGCCGGTGGATTCTCGCTCCACAGGATGGGATCGACCGCACAATGGTTGACCAGGTGAGCGGGAGCGCCCGGTATCGAATACCGCGAAGACGTCATCCCCCCAATCTGCGTATCCGCCTCAACGACAAGCACATTCAACCCGGAGTCTTGAAGGTAGTTGGCTGCGACGAGGCCGTTGTGGCCAGCGCCGATCACGATGACATCGTGGCCTCTCGTACTCGCGGCTTCAGCGGCCGTCGCGAACCGGCCGGGCAATCCGATGATCGTTGCGCTAGCCGAGGGGCCTGAGGGGCGGGTCGAACCGTGAGTCACATCACAAACGTAGCCGCGCGTTGACGATGACGTCAATGCTTTGACGTTTAGGACAACACTCAACCCGGGATCGACGAGATGGGTTCTGCCGATTCGTCGGTTCCCACGAGCTGTCGGTAGAGCTCTTGTCGGACGGCCCAGGCCTCGGGCATGAACGGGCTAGCAGGCCAACCGTGTACTGCGTTGCATAGCACGAAGGTGAACGGGGCATTCGCCTCAATAGCTCTGTCACGCAGCAGAAGCTGATCCGGATGGAGCATGTCCATCGATCCGATGTACACCGCTGTCGGCGGAAGCCCCTCGAATGATCCGTAGAGGGGGCTGGCCAATGGGTCCGTGGTGCTCATCTCGTCGGCCCAAACTCGCCCGAAATAGCTCAAATCCTTGGTGGCGGCCCGTCCCACGTACGGCTTTGCACGCATTTCGTATCTCCACGTTCGTGATATCGGTGTGCGTTCCGATGCCACTTCGGCCGCCGTGGTGAACCCACCGGTGCTGGAGTCGGGCTACCAGCGCTCAGCAGGACTTCCCGCGACGACCGGCCTCTGATAGGACGGGTCGTCCTGGTTCCATAGTCCCTTCAGCATTCCCCGGAGCGCGCGCGACTCAAGCCACGATGCGTCGCCTTCGGCCGCCATGTCGATGACGGTGCGCCGAGTGAGGATTCGCCACTCCCCGTCACGCCGCTCGAGTTGATCGATGTAACGACTGGGGACAAGCTGACATCGCTTGCCGTCCTTCGAGAGCAGGCCGCCGATTACATAGGTCTCGCAGTAGGCGGCGTCGCCAACGAGCTCGCAGCTGTGGTTCGTGAGATTGTGGCTCGTCGCGCTGAAGAAGGCCGCATGCCCTGCGTTTGCCCAGTCGGCGTACTCGCTGGCGGGCGTCACCGACGAGCCGTGTTCGTCGCTACCGTCGGGCCAGAATGCACCAGCGATGAGGGCGCTGTCGTGCCGATCCCTGCCCCGCGCTTCCCGGACGATGCAGTCAAGGATGGCTTGACGATCCCGTAGCTCGCGGACTTCCCGCCGAAGTTCATCGATGTGTGTCGGCTCGTCCATGTGGTCGCGTTCCCCTCTCTTGGGGCCCGATCGTCGGGGCTAGTCGACACAGATCATAGCCACGGCCCGCCTTACGATGTGGGCGATCGCCTAACCCGATGGGGCGACGTCGTCTACTGGCCGCTCACCGGGTCGCCGATCGAGTTCGTCCAGATACCTGTCCACCATCGCCAGGAGTGCGGGGTGGCCGACATCGATGCCCAGCCCTGTCTCGAGCACGATGAGGCGACCCAGGCCTGCGATGAGGATCGAAACCACATCGGGCGACGTCGGTTCTCCGTCCATCTGCCTTTCCCGCAGCATGTACGTCAGCGCAGCGATCTGGGCCTCGCGGAATCGCACGGCGCCGGCGGCCAATTCTGCGCGGATTTCCTTTCGATGATTTCCGAGGGCCATGAATTCCATGGCCAGCTGCGTACCGCGCTGGTCGATGGTCATATCCCACAGCGCCCTGAGCGGCTTTTCCGACCTCAGAGCTCGCTTCTGTGCTTCGAGAGCGGCCTCGGTACCCCTTTGCAGCACTGCTAGGTATAGGTCGTCCATCGTTGGAAAGTAGTAATGGACCAGGGCCCGCTGAACCCCAGCCTCGGCGGCCACCCGCCGCGACGTCGCGGCCGCGTACCCCTCCTTCAACATGACTTCGCCCGTGGCGTCCATCAGTCTGGTGCGGGTTTCGGAGCCGTCGTCATCGCGTCGCTTCGCCATTGTGAATCTCAACCCCATCTTCGCCGCGTGTTCGTTTCAGTCACCACGATGATCCCTTGACGCGCAAACATCGGCCTGCTAAACATGGCGCTTGTCCGAATCTTAGGCGATCGCCTAAACGTTTGGGATGCGGCGACGTGCTCCGCTCCGACCGCTGCACGACTGAGGGAAGAGATCTGTGGTAACTCCGATCGAGCAGGCCAATTTCTTCACGGATACCGCGGTGATCAACGACCCGTATCCGTACTTCGATGCGCTGCGGTCGCGATGCCCGGTCCAACCCATCCCGCAACCCGGCGTGCTGGCGGTGACCGGGTACGACGAGGCCGTCGAGATCTACCGCGATGCAGCGTCGTTTTCGTCCTGCAACGCGATGGCGGGCCCATTCCCGCCATTCCCGGTCGAAGAGGGCTGTGACGACATCACCGAGGCGGTGCAGCAGAACCGCACGCACTGGGTGTTCAACGAATTCATGCTGACTAAAGACGGCGCCGCCCACGAAGCGGAACGAAGCCTGTTGCGCCGCTTGATGACTCCGCGGCGACTCGCTGAGAACGAGGCGTCGATGGCAGGGATGGCAGACGACGCGATCGACACGTTCATCTCCCGCGGTCGCTTCGAGGCCTCGGCGGACTACTCCAAGCCGTTCACCACCATGGTCATCGCCGACCTGCTCGGAATCCCCGAATCCGACCGGCCCGGCTTCGCACAGATATTCGCGGGCCAACAAGTCGCCGAGGTTGGCGCCGACTCGCCACTACCGGTCAACCCACTCGACTTCATGTTCGGCACCTTTACCGGATATGTCGAACAGCGCCGTCGTGAACCGCTCGAAGACGTGCTGACCTCGCTGGCAAGCGCAACCTACCCGGACGGAACGTTGCCTCCCGTCGACGACGTGGTGCGACTTGCGCTATTCCTCTTCGGCGCCGGTCAGGACACCTCTTCGAAGGCCATGGTCGCGGCGCTTTGGTTTCTCGCCGAAGATCGGGATCTGCAAGACCTTTTGCGTGGCGATCGGGATCGCATACCCGATTTCTTCGAGGAAGTCCTGCGGTTGGAGAGCCCGACGATGAGCGACTTCCGGATGGCGCAAAAGTCGACCACGGTGGGTGGCGTCGAGGTCAAGGCGGGCACCACGATGATGGTTCACCCGGGCGCGGCTAACCGTGATCCCCGACGTTTCCCCAATCCGCACGAGTTGAGCATCGAACGGGAGAACCTCCGGGAACACCTCGCGTTTGGCCGCGGGGTGCACGCCTGCCCCGGCGGCGGCTTGGCCCGCGCGGAGGGACGGGTGACGGTGGAACGCATCCTCGACCGACTTGAGAACATCAGAATCTCCGAGGAGCATCACGGTCCCAAGAACGACCGGCGTTTCGCGTTCGATCCCATCTACATCAACCGGGGCCTCTCCGAGTTGCAGCTCGAATTCGACGTCGTCGGGAAATGACATTGTCGCGGTTGACGGTTCGCATCGACACTTCGCTGTGCGAAGGGCACGGGCTATGTCTTGAGTTGGCGCCGTCGGTGTTCGACATCAACGACGAAGACATCGCCGTCTGCGATCCGCATCCCAACGGTTCACTTCTGCTTGACGTGCGGGCCGCGGTCGCCGCATGTCCTCGACAAGCCATCCATGCATCCACCGAGGGTGCCGACCATCTCGAAGGGGACGCACAGTGACAGTTTCTGTAACTCCGTTGTCCGACGCGATAGGCGTTGAGCTCTCAAGCTTTCCGGAAGACCACTTCAGGAGCCCGGCCGCCGCCGGACAATGCCTGGAACTCCTCGGTCGCTACGGCGTAGTCGTCTACCGCGAGGCGCACATCTCAGACACGGAGTTGGTGACCTTCAGCCGCATGCTGGGCGAGGTCGTCCCGGCAGGAGTGGGCTCGCTCCCGGACTTCCCCGAGATCTCGCCGGTGACATTGGATCCCGCGAAGAGCAAGCTTGCCCGGTTACGGCGGAGCACCATCTTCTGGCACGTCGACGGCCTCACCGACGATGTGCCACAGAAGGCGACTCTACTGACGGCAAAGGACGTGGCCGACGACGGTGGGGACACCGAATTCGCGAATACCTATGCGGCCTTCGACACCCTTCCCGAGGCTCGCAAGAAGGAGCTGTCGTCGTACCGCGTCCTGCACAGCATGGCCGCGACACAGCTGCTGATGTACCCGGACCCGACACCCGAGCAGACCGCCAAGTGGGACACCATGCCGTCCCACGAACACCCCCTGGTATGGCGACACGAGGATGGGCGAAGCTCACTTCTCGTCGGCGCGACCACGGGTCACGTGATTGGTATGGAGGCCGGCGAAAGCCGCGCCTTGCTCGACGACGTGCTGGAGTGGGCGACGAGACCTGAGTTCGTGCTGCGCCACCACTGGCACGTTGGGGACCTAGTGGTCTGGGACAACACCGGGATGCTGCATCGCGCCCTGCCGTACGAACCCACCTCGCGCCGACTGATGTATCGCACCACGCTGCGAGGCGAAGAAGCGGTGCGATGAGCGCCCAGGACACCCGAGAGCGGCATCCCGAGTGCGCATCGGACTGACCGCCGGGGCGCCAACGGTGGACGCCATGATCAGGCAAGCGGAGCAGGCTGAAGCCGACGGGTTCAGCTCGCTTTGGTACGCAAGCAATGTCGGTGGCGATCCGCTGGTTGCCATCGCACTGGCAGGCCGCGCCACGACACGCATCGAGCTCGGCACCGCAGTACTGCAGACGTATCCCTGTCATCCTCTGCTGCAGGCAAATCGAGTAGCAGCAGCTGCCAACGGCATGGGGCGGGCGGGATTCACACTTGGCATCGGACCGTCACATCAAGCACTCGTCAGCGACGTCTACGGCATGTCCTACGATCACCCGGGACGAAACACCGAAGAGTACGTACAGATCTTGACCACGTTGCTGCGGGAGCGAGAAGCTGACATCTCGGGCGCCGACTGGAGTGTGCACACCATCGAACCAGTTGCTACCGCGGAATATCCTATGCCGGTGCTACTTTCGGCCATGTCCCCGCGGATGCTGCGCGTCGCGGGTAGGTATACCGACGGCACGGTGTGCTGGATGGCGTCGGCGAAGGTGATCGAAACGCGGGTCACTCCGGCGATCACGGCAGCGGCTGGGGAAGCCGGGCGGCCGGCGCCCCGCATCGTCGCGGGATTGCCAGTTGCCGTACACGACGACGTCGACGAGGCGCGCGCAGCCGCTGGTGTTGCTGCCAGCGTGTACTCGACGCTGCCGAACTACAAACGGATACTCGACGCCGGAGGGCTCGGTGGCGCGGCCGATGCGGCGATCGTGGGCGACGAGAAATCGGTGAGCGCTCAGCTGCAGGCGCTGCTCGACGCGGGCGCCACCGACATCTGGGCGGCGACTGTTCCGGTGGGAGCGGACCGCCGCAGTTCGATCAGGCGGACGAGGGACTTGCTTCGCAGCCTCATTCAATAGTGCTCGGGGCGGGCGAATGCGCGCTCCCTACAAGGCCTTACCGGCCGACAGATCGGCATAGGCCTTCGCCGCGAATTGCTCGAACGTGGTCGGCTTGCGACCGAGCAGCCATTCCAGCGTGTTGGAGTTGCCGACGAAATCGCACTTCGAGTACCACCGCATGATCGAGCGCAGAATATCGGCCTGATGCTGGAGTTCCCCGCTGGGATCCCTTGTGCCCCAGAGCACTTCCAAGAGATCCTCCGGCGTCTTGGCCATGACTTGGATGTCCTTGTCTATGACGCGTGACAGGATTCGCGCGATTTCGGGATGGTCGAGCTTGTCCGGCCCCGCTAGTTCATAGGAGGCGAAGTAGTGGGCGCTTCCCTCCGTCACCACTTTCAGTGCCACGTCGGTGAGGTCTTCGACGGCGATATAGGAGTGCTTGCGCGAGAGATCGGTCCAGAAACAGGGCAGGGCGCCCAGCTGCATCACGGGCGCGACATGCACGTCCCACATCATGTAGTCGCACGGCTTGAGAATGGTGAAGTTCACGCCGGATTCGATCAGCGCTTCTTCATGGTCCCGCTTGTAGCGGTGCTGGATGATGTCGATGATCGTGTGCATCACGGAACTGAACACGACGTGGCGCACCCCGACGCGTTTGGCCGCTTCGACCATCGCGAAGCCGATCTGCTCTTCATTCGGGTGTGCGCCTGGGCTGATGTGATAAACCGCGTCGCATCCCTCTAGCGCCTGGCAATAGACGTCGGGGTCGCTGATGTCCCCGACGAAGACTTCACTGGCACCCAGCTTCAACAGTTCATCTTCGCGACCCGAAGTGCCCCGCGCGGCGCGAATCTTCAGGCCTGCGGCGGCGAGCTTCGGCAGCAGAAGCTTTCCTTGGTGTCCAAAGGCGGCCGTGACCAGAATCATCTTCGTCCTCTCGACTGACGAGTCGTGGGTATCCGGGGATTGGTTTGGTCAGCTCGACGGCGTCCCGGCTCAAACCGGAAACGTGACGCCGGTGAGTTCCTCGGAGATGGCCCAAAGTCGCCGCTGCGCTGCTTCGTCATGAGCACGGCGGCCTGCCTTCACAACGCGTGGGGCGCCACGGGTTTGGGCGAGCTTGGAAGGCGCGAGAAAGTCTCCACCGCACACGGAGGGGTCGGTCGCGCCGCGCAATATCGGCAGGGCACCCATGGCAGCGCTTTGCGTGATGAATGGTCGCGTCAATGTGTAGAACACCCGGAAGTACAGCGGCGGGTCACGGATGAGGTCGGTATCGGAGAGGCCAGGATGCGCGGCGACCGCGACCGTCGTTCCCTTGCCCGACAAGCGTCGTTGTAGTTCATAGGTGAACATCACATTGGCGAGCTTCGACTGTCCATATGCGGCTTCGGGGCTGTAGTGGCGCTCCAACTGCAGGTCCTCGAAGTGGATTCGGGCGCTGACCTTGTGCGCCAGGCTGCTGACAGTCAGCACCCGCGAACCCGCTACCGGCAGCAGCCGATCGAGCAACAGACCGGTCAGTGCGAAGTGACCGAGGTGGTTGGTCCCCAGCTGTAGCTCGAAGCCGTCTTTTGTGGTGGATCTCGGGGGGTACATCACGCCGGCGTTGTTGATCAGCAGATCGATTCTCGGATGCGCTGAACGCAGTTCGTCGGCAGCGGTGCGCACCGAATCTAGCGAAGCGAGATCCAGCTGCTGCACCGCGACGTCGGCGCCCGGATGCGCGGCGATGATCCGTGCCGCCGCCTCCTCGCCGCGGTCGGGACTGCGGACCGCCAATACGACTTGGGCGCCGCGGGCGGCCAACACGAGTGCGGCTTCAAACCCAAGGCCGGTGTTGGCTCCAGTGACGACCGCAACGCGCCCCGTCTGGTCGGGGACATCGGAGGCGGTCCATCCCTTGCTCATCGGCGTTCGCTCCTCGGTCGTCGAAACATGCTGTGATGGACGGCCCCGGCCGGTTCCATCCGGTTACGGTGTGGCGCTGGCAAACTGACGCGCCGCAACGTCGTCGAAGGCGGCTGGTGCGCGGCCCAACAGCTGGGTCAGGACGAACGGGTTTCCACAGAAGCCGTGACGGTCGTAGTGGGCAAAGGTGGAAATCATGTCGGCGGCCGCCTCGGAGTTTTCTTGAGCGGCCGGCGGCAGCGGACCTTGATCGACGCGAACCGTTTCGGGCTGCAGGTCGATCCCCCGGGCGCGTGCCACGGCAGTGACGGCGCGGCGCATCGTCGTGAGTGGGCCGGCCAGTTCGTAGGTGGCGTAGTCGTGAACGCCGGGCTGCGTCAAGATCTTGGCGCCGATCTCGGCGCTTTCGACGAGATCGAGCATTGCGATTTCGGCGTCGACATTGAACGGGACCTTCACCACGCCGGCGGGCTGTCCACCGAACATTGCCATTACCACCTGCGCATACATGGACGGCTGAAGAATCGTCCACTTCAGCCGACTTGACTGCAGAATCGACTCGGCTCGGGCCTTCCGAAGGTGGTTGCGCAAAAAGGGCGTATTGGGATGCATCACCGAGTGATAGGTGAATCGCTCGACGCCGCAGGCCTCGGCCACCCGCACTGCGTTGATGATGAGTTCGTCTTCACGCGGATGCAGCGCCGGCGGGATCGCATACACCGAACGCGCCCCAGTAAACGCCGACGTCAGAGTGGACTGTTCGGCCAGGTCGGCCCGCACCACGTCGCGCGCTCCGGCAGCGTGCAGCCGTTCTGCCCCGGCGTCGCTGTGGCTGATGACGCTGAAGTCCGCATCAACGGCGGCCAGCGCCCGGACCAATTCGATTCCTGCCCAGCCCGCCGCACCGGCGATGACGATTTCGCTCATCGGTCAAGCTCCCTTCAATACACTGCCGATCCAGGCGCATCCAACGCCTCGCGCTCGACCGTGTGGGCGTAGCCTGTGCCCACCTGCAGATGAGGCAGTGCACGGTTCGAGCGGGCACTTTCACGCGGCACGAGGCGGCTCTACACATTTGACGGTTTTTCAACTAATGTGTCAACATCGGGCCTGAGTCTACCCTACGAACTTCGCCCGCGATGGGCGCAGGATCGAACTGCTCGGCAACGACAACGAGGTGAAATAGCGTGGGAACACTGAAGTTTCCGGTACCAGACCGTTGGGACGTGGAGACCGATCTGGTGGCGATCGGATCTGGGATCGGCGGCCTGAGCGCGGCAATCACAGCCAACGAATATGGCATCGAGGCGGTCGTGCTCGAGCGTTCGGAGCTCTTGGGCGGCGTTACCGCGTATTCCTTCGGCGAGCTCTGGGTCGCGGGGAATCATCTTGCGGAAGCAGCCGGGCTGAGCGACTCGGCCGAGGCCGGGCTCGGCTACATGCGCTGGCTCTCGGCGGGTTTCGGCGACGAGCGCTTGATCCACTCGCAGGCGGTGCACGGCCCGATCGCGCTCAAGTTCTTCGAGGAGAACGCTGGCGTGCGCTGGTCACTCATCCGTGACTTCTCCGATTACCTCTGGCCACAGTGTGCCGACGGGGTGCCGGAGGGACGCTTCATTGAGGTCGAGCCCTTCCCCGCCGCCAGTCTCGGCGAGTGGCAGAGCCGAGTACGCGTCTCGCCGCACGTGCCCTACGGGATGTCCCACAAGGACATGTTCGGTGCCGGCGGCATCGCGAACTTCGTCAACTGGGATTTCGGAGTAATGGCCGGCAGACTGGTGCAGGACGAGCGTTGCCTCGGCCCGGGGCTGGCCGCGTATTTCGTCAAGGCGGCGCTGGATCGCGGCATTCCGCTGCTCACGGACACCGACGTCGTCGGGCTGATACAGGATGACGAGGGCCGGGTAGTGGGCGTGGCCAGCAAGCGTGACGGGCAGGACTACTTCGTCCGCGCCCGGCGCGGCGTGGTGATCGCGACGAGCGGTTATGACGGCAATCAAGGCTTCGAGAAGCGCTTGAGCCAGCACGTCGACGTCCACTCCATGCTGGGCCCCGAGATCGATGGCGCGCACCTCCGCCTGGCGGGGCGCCTGGGCGCGCAGGTCGCGCGCGTGCCCGACGTCTCCATGCTTGGCTATTCGATACCCGGCGAGGAGATCGAGGACGGCCGCCCGCTCTGGCGCAACACGCTGACGGAGATGGGGCTTCCTCATGCGCTGGTCGTGAACCGCGCGGGCCGCCGGTTCGGCGACGAATCCTTCTACCGCACATTGGCTTTCGCCGTCGATTACTTCGACGGGAGCAACCAGAGTCAACCGAACTTCCCCTGCTGGATCATTCAGGACGCGCAATCGCGGGCCAAATATCCGTTCGGCTCGATCATGCCCGGTCAGGACCTGCCCGAGGGCCTGGCGGTCAAGGCCGACACGCTGGCGGAGCTGGCGACACGCACCGGGATCGACCCGGAGGGGCTGGTGGCCGAGGTCGATCGCTTCAATGGCTATTGCGAGGCAGGCGTCGATCCCGATTTCCACCGAGGCGAGAAGCCGTGGGCGAAATACATGTGCGGTGATGTCAACAACAAGCCCAACCCCAACCTCGGCCCCGTCGCACAGGCGCCGTTCTACGCGATCCGGCTGGAGCGGGTCAGCGGTGGTGGCATCTCGTCGACTGGCCTTCTGATCGACGAGCATTGCCGAGTGATCGACTATGACGAGCGCCCCATCCCCGGCGTCTATGCGGTCGGCGGTTCGTCCGCGCGGCTCGATCAGGGCGCGGGCTCCCAAAGTGGCTTCTCCAACACCCGGGGCATGACACAAGGCTGGCTGTCTGCCCGTCACGCGGCCGGGAAGCCATCGGAGGAGTTGGCATGATCGATCATTCGCTCACCACGGGGATCGACGCGACCACCGACCAGGTCTGGGGCTACGTCGGCGACATGTCCAACTGGGCGGCGGCCATGCCGGGCTATCGCGAGTTCGAAGTGATCGACGAGATGAACTCGCGCTGGACGTTGAAGGTCGGCGTCGCGGCGATGGTCCGCACGGTCAACGTCCTGGTGCGGATCGATCGCTGGGAGGGGCCCGATCTGGTCGAGTTCACCTATCGACTGGACAACGACCCCGTGGAGGGCGTCGGGACGTACAAGGCCCGCGCGCTAGCCGATGGAGGCACGGAGATCGCGCTCAAGGTCACGATCAACGGCCAGGGTCCAATGGCGCCCGCCTGGGAGGCGATGGCAACGCCGCTGCTGCCGAAACTGGCAAAGGGCTTCGCCGAGAAGTTGAAGGACAGCATCGAGGCCATCGCAAAGGGAAACGACGCTCCTGTCGTCGATCCTCGGAGCAACGCCGCGACCAGCATCTGGCAACGGCTCCGAGGCGTTTGGCAACGGTTCCGTGACCGCAGCCGCAGTAAGAAGCCGGTTGCCTAGTCTGCCCAGCAACCTATCTGTTGCTGAGCTGTGTCCGACTGACCCACGCCGCGATCTGGGTGCGCGAATGGAAGCCCAGTTTGGTGAGGATGTTCTGGACATGCGACTCCACCGTCCTGGGCGAGACCACCAACTCCGCCGCAATCTCACGGTTGCGCATCCCCTTCGCCAGCAGCTCGGCCACCTTGCGTTCCCGCTGGGTGAGTGACTCGAGTTGATCGGCGATGACGGAATCATCCGCACCTGACTCCTCGCGAACGTCCGAGCCGCTATTCCGCCCGATGACGGAGTCGAGTGGCAGTGACATTCCATCCGCGAACGCTTGGTCGAACGCGGTATGTCCGATGCCTTCGCGAATCAGGGCTTCGACCTTCTCTCTTATCTCGTGCCGGTCGAACTGGTACGGCATCCGGAGCGGCCCCGCCTGCCATATCACGTCTGCCGCACCCTGTAGTCGAGCGGCGCGCACGTACTCACCGGAAAGTGCTACCGCCCAAGCCATTCCATCCAGGCACATTGCCGTCCCAAGATCGTGGTTCATCTGTCTGAAGATCACCAACGCCTCGCGGAAGCAGTCGACGGCGACCTCGCGGCGGTCCCTACGGCAGTGCATCAACCCGTTGATCCACAGTGCCGATCCACGCCAAAGTTGAGCGCCGTGCGCCTGCATGAAACTCAGCGCGTCGATGGCCAGCTTGTCGGCGCGCGAATCCCCTGTTACGAAGGCCATCGCCGAAGCGAAGAACATCGCCTCCCCGGTTATGGCCGGATCACCGACCGCAAGCCCCGCGGCGACCGCGCCCTCCGCGTCGGCCAGCGCCGCCGTCGTATCACCGAGCATGAAGTCGGCCATTATCGGACAGAGGGTGAGCGCTGCGCTGATGCGATCCAGTGAGAAGTCACCGGCGAGTTTCCTGCACTCGGCCATGCTTCTCACTGCCGAATCTACTTCTGCCAGCAGCACTTCTACGTAGGCAAGAACCCACAGAGCCTCTGCCCGGGCCGCTGACGGTTCAGTGTCGGCCGCGAGAGCTTTTCGCAACCATTGGCAGCCTTCCACAACCAAACCCGGCGATGCCCAGAACATGCGCAGCACCGAGGCGATGGACATCGCCACGTTGGGCTCACCCACGCCGGAGATGCATTCCTGCAAGGCCAGGCGGATATTCGCGTGGTTGGCACGAATATCCTGGAACCACACGATCTCCCGTTCGGTGAAGAAGTCATCGTGGCCGCGCTGCGCTAGCGCCGCGAAGTGACAAAGGTGGCGAACGCGGACCTCCTTGGCCTCGCCCACCGTCACGAGGCGTTCTTTGCCGTATTCACGCATCGTTTCCAGCATCGAGAAGCGGGCACCGCGCCCCGAAACCGCGGCCTGCCTCCGCAGGATGGACTTGTCGACGAGGCCGGCCACTAGATCGAAGACGTCGTCCTGCGGCAAACGATCGTCGGCGCATACGGACTCTGCTGCGTCGAGGTCGAATCCGCCGGCGAAGACCGACAACCGGGCCCACAAGAGCTGTTCCGCCGACGAACACAGCTCGAAACTCCAGTCGATGGTGGCTTTCAAGGTCTGATGCCGAGGAGGCGCCGACCGTGGTCCTGTGGTCAGCACATCCAACGAACGTTCGAGGCGCGCCAGGATCTCCCCCACCGGGTAGGCCCGCAATCGCGCGACGGCCAGTTCGATCGCCAGTGGGATACCGTCGAGTCGTCGGCAAATCTCAATGACCGACCGCCGGAATTCCGGCCCAGCCGGGAGTGCAGGAAGCACCGCCGCGGCGCGATCGAGGAACAGATCTACCGCTTCGGAATGGACACGTGAGGGTTCGATCCGGTCCGACGCAGCTGACTTCGGAATTGACAGCGGTGGCACTTCGAACAGATATTCCCCATCGCTGCCAAGTACGTGACGACTGGTCGCCAGAACGCGCAGTTCGGGCGCCGCTGCCAACAGCCTGCTCACCAGGTTTGCCACCGGCTGGATCAGGTGTTCGCAATTGTCGATGACGAGCAGCAGGGTCTTGTCGCACAGATAGTCCGCCAGGCTCTGGGCCGGGTCGCCCGACGTGTCCGTGAGCCCGAGCGTCACGGCCGTATGGAGCGCGAGCAGGTCGCCCTGCCCCAACTCGGCGAGTTCCACCAGCCACACACCGTCCGGAAACGCCGGGTGCAGGTCGCTGGCAACCCGACGCGCAAGCCTGGTCTTTCCGACTCCGCCGGGCCCGGTCAGGGTAAGCAACCGACTAGCGGTAAGCGCACGCCGCACCTGAGCCAACTCACGCTCACGACCGACGAAGTTCGTGACTTCGGCGGGGAGCTTGCCCAGCGACCGCACGCGCATGAACCCGACGGTACATCCAGGCGATGGCGGTCGTTACAACGCGGACATCAACCCGAGCGCCGACGAGCTCGCGGCTTCTCCGTAGTCTTCGGTTGCTTTTGCTGGTCAAGTGTCCGCTCGAGGTAGTCCAAATCCGAACGAAGCTGCGCAATGGCCGCACGTGGACCAATCGCGCCAGGTAGATGCCCGTCTGGCGAACGAACCATGCCCAGGGCAAGATCGGCAATCTGCTCGGCCACCTCGGCCGGGGTGTGCTCGCCCAGAGATTGCTGCCACCAGGCGATCCAGTTGCACATGCCGATCACCGCGAGCGCGGTAGTCCGCGGATCGACCGGCCGGAATTGACCAGCCTCGATCCCCTCCTCGATGAGCAGGATGAGTTCCCGCAACGTCGCCCGCTGCGCCGCGCGCTGCGACCGGGCGAGCTCGTCGGGCAGTTCCGCTTCAGAGCGGACCAACATCTGGAACCGACCGGGATCGTTCGCTCGACGCAGGGCGATGGCATGGGCAACGCCGCGCAATCGGGCGGCTGGCTCGCTCCCTGGGTGAGTGGCTAGGCGCTTGATTTCGGCCGCCGGAGCTTCAGTCGTCTCGGTGACCAGCCGGGCAAGCAGCTCGTCCTTGCTCTTGACGTAGTAGTACAAGGCAGGACGAGTCATGCCCATCGCATCGGCTACATCCTGCAGACTCGTCCCGGCGAAACCACGCTCGGCGAACAGGCGCGCCGCCTCCGTGAAGATCTGGTCCTCGACTAGACCTCGGCGCGACGTGCTGCGCGGTGCGTCGTCGGTGCGGGCCGCAGCGTTCGCACGCGGTGCCCGCCGCGTCGGGGTCGCCTTCGCGGTGGCCTTTTTCGGGGTCGCCTTCGAGGTGGCCTTCGGAGTCGCCTTCGAGGTCCTCTTAGTAGCTGTCACGCCCAAATCTTAACGGCTAAGTAAAATCAACGACCGTTGGGCGGCGGCGCTGTTCAGCGCCGAGGGCCAGAAGGCGGACGCGAGTCGGTCACAACACGGCGGGTGCGGACGTCGACGCGCATTCGCCGATCACGGAGTCCGCGAGTTCGTCCAGCAGTTCATTCATCCGTCGCTTGGCGCGCCGAGCGGCGAGCGCATCCCGGCTCTGGGTGGCCTTCCGCAGCTGCCACATGGTTTCGGAGATCAACTGCTGCAACACGGCCGCATCAGGCCGCGGCCCGACTACTCGATCATTGGGGTTCAATCCGGTCTGGAGCAGAGATGTCACGTGTTCCCGAGGCGGCGCTGCCAGTGTGGTCATCGTCACACCATCGCATCACATGACCGAACTGCACCTGGTCAGGACTACTGAGTTCACTACTGAACTTTGACCGTCGGTACCGCCTCGCCGCCGCCATCACGGTGGACGAAGGCGGGCACCACATGCTTGATCAGCGGATGAAAGCCTGGAAAAGCGAGGCGGGGTCCGATGCTCCGTAGCCGTCGTCGGCGAGCTTGTGGAAGTGTTCGCCGACGATGCTGATCAGGTCAACGGGGGCATTGATCGCCTGTCCATAGGCAATGACTTCGTCGACGTCCTTCAAGCTCAGGTCGACGGTAACGAGCCGCCCTTCGAACTCACCGGACGCGATGAGCGGGGCGCGAATCTTGAATTGGCCAGACATTGCGCCGGGGCTCGCTGAGATGAGCTCGGCAACCTGATGCAGGTCGAGTCCGGCCAAGTGCGCGTATGCCATTGCCTGCGCCGCGGCCGTCACGTGGACGAGGCCGAGAAATTGGGCGACCAGCTTCATTTTGGTGCCGGTGCCAAACTCGCCGACGAAGCAGTAGTTCGGCGACATCGCCGCGAAGACGTCCTTGAACCGGTCGTGTATCGCGCGGTCTCCGCTGGCGTAAATCATCGCGATCTTGGCTTGCGCCATCGGCGGCGTGCCGCTGACCGGTGCATCGAACAATTCCGAGCCACGCTCGATGAATTGCTTGCGAACCCGCTCCTTCTCCGATACCGGCAGCGTGCTCATCTCGATCAGCGGCGGCACGTCATCGACCGTGAGCAGCTCGGCTGTGACCGCGTCGAAGGAGGCTACGGACGGCAGGCAACTAGCGATGATGTCCGCGGCCTCGGCGACAGCCGATACCGACCCGTCACCCGGCACCGTCGCCCCGCGCGCGACGAGGAGTTCGGCGTTGCCGCGATTAGTGCAAACCACCGTGAATCCCGCATCGAGCAACGAACAGGCCAGGGGCAACCCGAGACGGCCCACTCCAACGAAACCGACTGTCGTCATCGCCCTTATCTCCTTGCCGACTGGACCAGCTACACAACCGTGAAGCAACTGTGTTCCTCGACACATACGTTAATCTATCGTCGCCTGAGTAAGCAACTGTAAGTTGAGCCCACGACCCTGAACCCGTTAGCGACTGTTGTTCAACGGATCTCAACGATCGAGTGGTGCGCCTCGTAACCACCGCGCACCACTGGCGTATAGGGCGTCGGCCCGACTGCCGGTCGGGCCTGGCATGTTCAGGTCGATGTGAAATCCCATCCTCGCTTGAACGTATGCGAGATGGCGGTATTCCTCCGGAAACGTATCCAGCAACGCCCTATCGAGTCCAACGGTCTCCGCGGGATTCACTGGGCTGAGGCGATCGTGTTCGTAGATCGGTTGACGAAGGACCAAGCCCCACTCGCCATCTCGACACTCGAAGAAGTCGTAGAAGCGGGCCGTGGCCTCGACGTCGCACAGCACGCCGTCGACGAGTGCACGCTGGCCTATCCTCGCCTTGGTCTGCGCGACGGCCCGGTGGCCAAGCACGTCGACGACCGAACCGCCGAGGAAGTGGCTGACTTTCGCGCCCCGTTCGGCTCCCTCGCGGCACAGGCGAATGAATTCGTCACGGGGCCCCTGCCACCACATCGTCACCATCCGTCCGTCGTCGTGCCAGACCGACCGGAGGCGTTCCCAGTCGAATGAGTCTCGCCACATCGCCCAACCGTCGATCAGTCTCAGGATCTCCAGCTCATGCCGCAGGAGGGTCGGCATGCCGCTCATGTCGTTGCATCGGCTTGCGCTCGCCATGCAGCGCGGAGGCTGGCCATCCGTTC
Source organism: Mycobacterium sp. RTGN6 (assembly GCF_033804605.1). Taxonomy (NCBI): domain Bacteria; kingdom Bacillati; phylum Actinomycetota; class Actinomycetes; order Mycobacteriales; family Mycobacteriaceae; genus Mycobacterium; species Mycobacterium sp. RTGN6. The sequence continues at coordinate 136,962 of NZ_JAPZKZ010000012.1, read as the reverse complement.
CCAAAAGGTCTCGGGGCCGAACCGGGGATCCATGCGCCGTGCCCAAAAGTAGGCGTACAGCCCGTCGTAGAGCTCTCCGGAGGCCTGAATGTTGTCGTGATCGGCCGGCCACCGCAGCATCAGGCCCTCGGACAAGGCCAACAGCGCCACACCCAACGCGAGGGTCTCCGTTGTGGCACCTTGCTGGTCCTCACCGAACAGGTGTCGGATGCCCGCACGCACCACGTCTGCGATGTCGTGCAAGACGGGATCGTCGAGTTGGTAGTGCCGCAGCAACTTGTCGAACGTGGAACCGTTCTCGTCATGCATCCCGAGCTCAGCCCCGGGTAGAGCGAAGGGAATCGCATCGGCGGGCCACGGCTTGTCCGGGTCAATGAACACGAACTCCGCGTCCGGATCGATGCTCCTCCGGATGAGCCACGGCGATGCCACCCTGTCCAGATGCACGTTCTCTCTAGTCACCCAACGCATCGGCGTTCAACTCTCCTTACTAGAACGTCAAGAATTCTTCATAATAGTCCGAATCGCCGTTATGCTTCCGGCACTCCGCATTCCCGACATTGAAGGACCAACCCATGCAGTCATTCACCAACATACTGTCGATCGTCTTGGCAGTCGGCTTCCTCCTGTCCGCAGCTGCCAAGCTGGTCGGAGTCGAGGCGATCGAAGAGAGCGCTCGAAAGCTGGGCATCTCACGCCGCCTGCACGTGATAGCGGCACTTCTCGAGATTGCCGCTGCCGCAGGACTTGTGCTGGGTATCTGGTGGCTTCCATTGCGTATCGCGGCGGCAATCGGATTGACGATCATGATGGCGATCGCCGTCGGCTACCACATGAGCGCCAAGGACAAAGCGGCCGGCACCGCCGCGCCAGCTCTACTAGGCGCGTTCACGCTAGTCGCCGCCGTTCTGTCAGTACCGATGAATCTTTGACAGCGTTGTCCAATAAGGAATACGGTGCCAGGTGAACCCGTGAGCCAACAAGAGGGGCCGACGACATGACCGAGACATTGAGCCCGCACACCAACCACGAGTCGGTGGTCAAGAAAGCAGCCGACGTAGCCCAGGAGATTCGCGGCCTGGCCGCGGAGGCGGAGCGGCTTGGGCGCCTTCCCGATGAAACCGTCCGGCTACTGGACGAGGCCGGCCTCCTCAAAGTGCTCGCGCCGCGCGCTCGGGGCGGCTACCAGGCATCGATCGACACCTTCAGCGACGTGGCGGAAGAGCTCGCGAAGGCCTGCGGTTCAACGGCCTGGGTGGCCAGCATCTACATCGGCAACATGTACATGCTGACAGCGTTCTCCGATGAGGCGAACGCTGAGGTGTACGCACACGAATACCCCAAGGTCGCTCAGTCATTCACCCCCACCGGACAGGCGACTCCCGTCGACGGGGGCTTCCAGCTTTCCGGAACCTGGCGGTTCTGCTCCGGCCAGCATCATGCGCAGTGGGCGATTTTCCTGTCCTTCATCATCGACGGTGACAACCCTCCCGAGGTGGCGACGTTCCTAGTGCCGAAGGAAGACTGCACCGTCGCCGACGACTGGCAGGTCTCCGGCCTGGCCGGGACTGGCTCGAATTCGATCACCGTGACCGACAAGTTCGTTCCCGCTCATCGAGTTGCGCGGCCGAGCTCGCCGAATCCATCGACTGACTTTGCCGATCCGTTCTATCAGATCCCGACCATCCCGTTCTTCGTCGCAGGTAGTGTCGGCGCTCCGCTCGGGCTCGCCGGCCAAGCCCTCACATTGCTCCGCGAACGCATCCACAAGAAGGGCATTACCTACACCAGCTATACGCGTGCCGCTGACGCTGCGGTCACGCAGTTCCAGCTCGCCGAAGCCTCGATGAAGTTCGATCAGGCCGGCTTCCACGCCAAGCGGGCCCGCGACACGGCGATGAAGCTCGTCGACGGACCGCTCGAGTTGGAGGAGCGGGTTCGAATCCGTGCCGACGTGGCCTGGGTGATCGATCTCTGCCGCGAGGTCATCGACATCGCGCGGCGCGCATCCGGTGCGAGCGGCATCCACCTCAAGGATCCGATGCAACGCATCGTCCGCGACATCGGGGCCTTGTCGGTGCACGCCTTCCTCATCCACGCGACGAGCGCGGAACTCTATGGTCGCGTGCTCTGCGGACTTGAGCCCGGCACGGATCTGTACTGAGTCCACGGCACAGGAAAGGAATCCACCGATGAGCCCTACACGGAACAAGGTCGTAGTCGCCGAGCTCTTGAATGCACTCGAGGACGGGGATGTCAACGCCGTCCTGGCGCGGCTGACTGACGACGCAACGTGGTGGGTGGCAGGCGATCTGCCCATCTCTGGCGATCATGACAGGGCAGCGATCGAGCAGATGATCGCCGGACAGGCTGCGATGGTCGTCCCCCCGATCAAGTTCACTCCGGTCGGCTTCATCGCGGAGGGCGACCGGGTCTCGGTCGAAACCGAGTCCGCTGCCGACCTGAAGAATGGCAAGCACTACAGCAACAAGTACCACCTCGTCTTCGAGTTCGAGGGCGACCTGATCTCGCGTGTGCGCGAGTACATGGACACCAAGAGAGTCGTCGACATCCTGTTCAGCTGACCGTCGGCGCCGCATGCATCGACGACGGTGTCGAAATAGGCTCGGACAGCTCACATTTCGGCGTGCCTGACCCTCGGCTCACCAGCGTCTACCAGAGCTCTGGGAGGTACCCATGACTACCAACTTCGGGGCGAAGGAAATGGTCGACTTGGTCATCCGCCATACGGACTGCGAGGTCCGCGAAGACTGGGATGGGTGCATGGCGACGATGTCGGCAGCTCCCTACTACTTGCACTATCCGCTGGGCCTGCGGGTTAACGGTCGCGACGCCGTCCTCGAGCAATGGAAGCGCATGACGGCCGCCGCAGAGTTTGGCGATGCTGCCGCGTCTTGGACAGTCCGCCATTGGGTCGTCGATGAGTCGGTCATCGTCGTCTTCGAGTGGAATGTCGATGACGGCGATGGACAGACACGGAAGAAGTGCAGCTTCGCAGTGTTCCGGTTCGCCGACGGTCTGATCGAAAGCGAGACCATCTTCGGCGACAGCGATGTCGACGCCCTGACGCGCAAGGCGCCAATACCTCATCAACACCGAGAGCCAAACCAGCGTCGAGCGATGGGACGAGCCCTCACATATCTGATGCGTTGAACCCGGTTGCGAGGCGGGTCTTTACGGCACCCAGATACCCAGCGGCATCTGCGCCGTCGACCAGTCGGTGGTCGTAGCTGAGGGACAGATACGCCATCGATCGCACACTGAGCTGGAGGCTGCCGTCGATGCGCATCGGCACCACCCGCTCTACGACTGAACCAATGCCGAGGATCGCTGACTGCGGCTGGTTGATGATCGGGGTGTCGAATAGTGCACCACGGCTGCCGGTGTTGGTGATGGTGAAGGTGCCGCCGGAAAGCTCGTCGGCGCCGATCGTGCCGTCGCGTACCCGGCCGGCGAGATCGGCGATGGCCCTGGCAAGCCCACTGACACTGAGGTTTTCGGCGTGCTGGATCACCGGTACCATCAGCCCCTTCGGACTGTCGACGGCCATCCCGAGATGACACGCATGGTGGTAGCTCGCCTCCGTGGCGTCGGGATTCAAGGAGGCGTTGATGACGCGATGTTCGGCGAGCGCATCCACGGCGGCCTTCACGAAGAATGGCAGGAACGACAGCTTGATCCCCGTCTGCCGCAGGAAGTCGTCCTTGTGTCGGCCGCGCACGGCCGCGACCGCGGTGACGTCGGCTTCCACCACGGTGGTCAACTGAGCCGAGGTGTGCAGCGACTCCATCATGCGGCGCGCGATGGTCTGCCGGATTCGTGGCAATTTCTCGGTGGTCGAGTCGGCGGATCGGGCCGGCTCCGCCGCCACAGTCGTGGCGGTCGTGCTGCCTGCCGTGGATATCGCTGCCGCCGCAGCGGGTTCGGGGTCGGGCTCGACCGTGTCTGCCGCGGTCACCTGGGCCGCCTGTTCCCGCCGATCGGGTGTCGCCTCCTCGGCGGGAACAGACGCTGCCAGCGGAGCGGCGGGGTTGGCTGCTCCGATGACAGCCAGGGGTTCGCCGACGGCGACGACGCTGTCTTCGTCGGCGAGGATGCGCAGCAATGTTCCTGCTGCGGGTGAGACGATCTCGGTGTCCACTTTGTCGGTGGACACCTCGAGGATCGGCTCATCGAGGGCGACCTCGTCACCGGTTTGCTTCAACCAGCGGGTCACGGTGGCCGAAGTGACGCTTTCGCCGAGGTCGGGCAGCGGCACGCTGGTCTCGGCCGGACTTATCGTGGTCATGAATCAGCCTCGCATCGTTGGGGTTACACCCGCGGCGCCGAGGGTGTCGAGCGCGGCGGCGACGATGCTGTCAGCGTCCAGACCGTGGTAGCGGTACACCTCGTCGAGTGATCCCACCTGTCCGTACCGGCTTACGCCGAGGGCGACGTGGTGCACGCGATTGACGCCGGCCAGGAACGCCAGCGTGTGGGGATGGCCGTCGAGCACGGTGACGATCGGGGTCGCTCGGTTGGCGGGGAACAGCTGATCGAGGATCCAGCTCTCCGCGGTGCCACGACCCTGCCGAGCCTGCATCGCCTCGAACAGCAGCCCGGGGCTGGTGACGCAGACGACGTCCGCGACCACACCGGCTGAGCCGAGCCGCTCGGCGGCCGCCAGCGCCTCGGTCATGACCGCGCCCATCGCGACGATGGTCACCACTGCGCCATCCCGGCGAACGATCGGATATCCGCCGGCCACGACCTGCTTGCGGCGGCGTTCGCGCGCAGCCGGGTCCTCGGGCACCTCGGCGAGCTGCTGATCGACCGGCCGGGTGGACAGCCGCAGGTAAGCGGAGGTGCCGTCGGGCCGGCCCAGCCGGGCCACGCTGGCCAGCAGCGTCCATTCCACGTCGAGGGCGAACGCAGGCTCATACGAGATCAATCCTGGCGTTTCGATCCCCACCGACGGTGTCGTAATCGATTGATGGGCACCACCTTCGGCAGCCAGCGTCACCCCCGACGGCGTCCCGATCAGGATCGACTGCCCGCCCGCGTACATGCCGTAGGTCCAGGGTTCCAACGCGCGCTCGACGAAGGGGTCGTAGAGCACGCCGATCGGGAACAGCGGCTCACCCCAGCGGCTCCAGGTGGCGCCCAACTCGCCGAGCAGGCCGACGAGGTTGGTTTCCGCGATGCCCAGTTCGATGTGCTGCCCGGTGGTCCGCTCTCGCCAGTGCATGAGGGTCTCGGCGTCATCGGCGAACCAGTCGTGGCGTTCGGCGGTCGACCACACGCCGACCTTGTTGATCCAACCCGCCAGATTCGTAGTGGAGCTGACGTCGGGGCTCACGGTGACGATTCGACGCGCCGCCTCCGGGGCTGCCCGGGTCAGGTCCAGCAATAGCCGGCCCAGTGCCGCCTGCGTGGTGGCCGTGCCCTTGGGAGTTCGGCCAAAATCCGTTGGGACGGTGGGTATCACAGAGACGGGAACCGGCTGCCGGTGCAGCCGCCGCGCCACGTCGGAGCACAACTGCGCGGCCGGGGTCCCCTCGTCGAACCGGCCCCACGGCTTGTTCGGATCCATACCCAGCGCCGAGGCGAGCGACTCGTACTGCTCGACCGACAGCAACGACGAATGGTTCTGCGGATGCCCCGCCGAGGGCAGCCCGTAGCCCTTGATCGTGTAGGCGATGATCACGGTCGGCCGGGTGTCGTCGATGCGCCCGTAGGCATCGATGAGAGCCTCCAGGTCATGGCCGCCGAGATTGCGAATCGCGGCCAGCAGTGTCGAATCATCCAGACCGGCAATCAGTTCCGCGAGCTGCGCGCTGTCAGGGCCGGTTCCGGGCAACCGGACGCGTAACTCGTCCGCGTCGCAGCGCAGCAGTCGCTGATACTCGGGGTTCGGCATCTCGAGGATCCGGGTTCGCAGCACGTCGCCGCCGGGTCGGGCGAACAGCGACTCGAGCAGCCTGCCGAACTTGACGGTGATCACCTGCCAACCGGCCGCCTCGAACATCGACTCCAGCCGACCCGCGGCGATGTTCGGCACCACCCGGTCCAGCGACTGCCGGTTGAGGTCGACGATCCACACCACCTCGCCAAGATCGACGATGCCGGGATCCACGATCGCCTCCCACACCGCGCCCTCGTCCAGTTCGGCGTCACCCACCAGTGAGTACTGCCGGCCGGTACCCGCGTCGGCGTCGAGCGTGCTGTTGACGTAACGACGGGCCATCGTTCCCCAGATTGGTGCCGTGGCACCAATCCCGACCGATCCCGTGGAGTAGTCGACCGGATCGGGATCCTTGGACCGGCTTGGATAGGACTGCAAGCCACCGAACTGGCGCAGCGTAGTCAGATAGGACTCGTCCAGCTCGCCGAGCAGATAGTTGATCGCGTGCAACACCGGTGAGGCGTGCGGCTTGACCGAAACACGGTCCTCGGAACGCAGCGCCGCGAACCACAGCGAGGTCATGATCGATACCGACGATGCACACGACGCCTGATGTCCCCCGACCTTGAGCCCGGAAGTGTTGGGACGCACTCGGTTCGCGTGGTGGATCATGGCCGTCGACAGCCACAGCGTGCGACGTTCGAGCTCCGCCAACGCTTCGAGATCGGAAGACCCGCCGAGGCTGTACTCGGGCTCGGTGACCGTCGTCATCAGTGTGCTCCTTGTCTGCGCGACCGTATACAGATCGCCCATCAAGTGTGGCTAGATACCCATCATTCGCGCAACCATGCCTTCCCATTGTGTGCATAATGCCAACGAGCCCATGGAGTGTTGGGGCCCTTGCTTGTCGAATCGACAAGCAATCCGACCACAGGTGACAAGTGGAGGTTGGTGGCATGGCTAAGGCCTTTCGCGCAGATCCGATCGATGCCCGCATCTTTCGGGCACTCATCGCCGAACCCCGTGCGAGCGCAGTCGCGCTCGCTGACCGAACGGGTTTGTCGCGGAACACGGTTCAGGCGCGACTGAACCGACTGGATGAGCGCGACGCACTGGACTCGTTTGAACGGTGCATCGACCCAGCGACTCTCGGTTTTCCACTACGGGCATTCCTGTTCGCGAACGTGACGCAACGCCGACTTTCCGCAATTGCCGCCGATCTCAATGCGATACCCGAAGTCCTGGAGGTGCAGGGGCTCAGCGGCGCAACGGATCTACTGATCCAGGCCGTTGCGCGTGATGCCGACGACCTCTACCGGATCGCCGGTCAAATACTGGAGATCGATGGAATCGACCGGACCACGACGTCTCTGGTGATGCGTACCTTGGTCGACTACCGCGTCACCCCGCTCATCCCGGACGACGAGTAGATGCGGCGCTGCCAGCTGATCAGTCGGATTTGGCGACCGTCGGGGCGAAGCCACCCGCATATGCCATGCCGTGCAGCTCGTCCAGCGTCGCCCCCTGCGCCCAGGCGTGATGGAGCGCCACCGGATCGAAATCCTTACCGCGCGGATCGGCGTGGAATGCCGGGTCCTTCGCCATGAACGCGGCCGAATCCGACCAGTTTTGGAAGGTGTCCACCTGCAGTTCGACGTAGTTGCCGTCGGGATCGGCATAGTAGAACGAGATCGTCGGGCCGTGGTCGATGCAGTAGTCGGGCTCGATGCCCGCGTTCCGCACGCGCTCGTACGTCGCCATCAGGTCGTCGACCAACTCGAACTCGAATGCCACGTGCCGCAATCCGGTGTGGGTCCGCGGGTCGCGCCGTTCGGAGACCTCCGGAAATGTCACGATCGCTACGCGGTGGTTCGCCTCGTCGTTGGTAAGCCAGGCGCCGAAGTCGGCGCGATGGGTGGCTCGCATTCCAAGTACTGCCACGTACCAATCGATCATCGCGTCGAGCCGGGCCGTCTGCAGGGTGATGTGGTGTAGCCGTGGCAATTTCGGGGACGTCGGTGCGTCAGATTTGATCGCCATGGGATGTCTCCGCTCGTATTTGCTCGGGCAGTCCGCGGTCGTGCGACCGACCTTCATAGCAGGACGTTAGGGGCCTTTCGGGTGGGTATCAGTCACCTTTGTCACAGCCGGCTGGTCGGGCGCGAGGATCGGCGCATCGGTCACGGCCCGCACGTCGTCCAAATCGAGGCCCTCGACGATTTCAAGCGCGACGAACGCACCGTCGCGCACCTCGAGGACGGCGATGTCGGTGTACACCCGCTTCACCACGCCGGCGGCGGTGAGCGGATAGGAACACGTCGTGACGAGTTTGCTTCGCCCCGAGGAGGTCTGGTGGGACATCACGACGAAGACCTGTCGCGCACCCACGGCGAGATCCATCGCGCCGCCGATGGCGGGTACGCCATCGTCGCCTGTCGACCAGTTGGCGAGATCCCCGCTCGCGGAGACCTCATAGGCGCCCATGACTGCCACGTCGACGTGACCGCCACGGATCATCACGAACGCCTCGGCGTGGCTGAAGAACGAACCGCCGGGCCGCATGGTCACCGGCAGCTTGCCCGCGTTGATCAGCTCCGGGTCGACCAGCTCTGGCGCGGGGGTAGGGCCGATCCCGATCATCCCGTTCTCGCTGTGCAGCAACAGTTCTCGGTCGTCGGGTAGATGGTCCGCGATGAGCGTCGGTATCCCGATGCCGAGGTTCACGCACGCGCCGTCGGGCAGATCGCGTGCGACTCGGGCGGCGATCTCGTTCCTGCTCCGCCTCACTGCCGCCGTCATGCGCCGTCACCAGGGCCGAGTACCCGGTCCACGTACACGCCCGGGGTCACGATCTCCTCGGGATCGAGCTTGCCGAGTTCGACGATCTCCTCGGCCTGCACCACGGTGAGCGTCGCCGCGGCGGCCATGGTCGGGGCGAAGTTCCGCGCCGTCGCGTGATAGCAGAGGTTGCCCCAACGATCGGCGCTCCTGGCACGCAGCAGCGCTACGTCGGCGGTGAGGGCGCGCTCGAGCAGGTACTCCCGCCCGTCGAAGACCGCCGTCTCGCGGCCGCGGGCAATGTCGGTACCGACCCCGACAGCCGTGTAGAAAGCCGGTATGCCGGCACCCCCGGCCCGGATTCGTTCGGTGAGCGTGCCCTGCGGAACGAGTTCGAGTTCGATGGTGCCCGCCGCATACGCCCGCTCGAACCAGATCGAGCCGGGCGAGCGTGGGTAGGAGCAGATGATGCGCGCCACCGCGCCTTCCCGGATGAGCGCGGCAAGACCGTGCTCGCCTGCGCCCGCGTTGTTGGCGATCACCGTCAGCTCCCGGACGTGCCGGTCGAGGAGCCCGTCAATCAGCCTGTCGGGCACGCCGACCTCGCCGAAACCGCCGATCATCAACACCGTTCCATGCCCGACACCTGCCAGCGCCTCGTCAACGTCCGCGCAGCGCTTGTCGATCACAGTGACACCATGCTCGTCCTCGTCGGTATCGCGTCAGCGGCACCCGGGGGTTCCGGGACCACGTTGGCAGGCTACGAACAGATTCCGGCCGCGGCGACTACCTTTGTCACAGACTCGGTGGCGCGTGGCGGGGCTATTCCGCGGAGGCGATCTTGCCGAGTCGTACCGGGTCCGTCAGCCGCATGGCGCGGCCGTCGCGGACCAAGAGCCCTTCGGACCGCAGCTCGGAGATCGAACGGCCAACGACGGCGCGCACCGAGCCGATCGCGTCAGCCAGGTCCTGCTGGGTCGCGTACACGATCAGCCGGCCGTTCTCCGCCACCGCGAGATCGAGCAGATGTCGGGCCAGCAGCTGACGAACGGAGAGGAAGATGTCGTCGGCGAGCACCGCATGTCCGGTGACCATGTCGTCCGCGATCCACTGACCGACCCTCCAAGCCAGCTTGCCGTCACGCTGGGCCAGGGTCGCGAACAGTTTTGGTGGGAGCTTCATGATGGTGCATGCCGTCAGCGCCCTAATCACCATTGGTATCCGGGTGGGTGCCAGCGCGGGGAGGAAGACGGTGACAAGGCCGACCATCTCGCCCCGTCGCAAATATCGCATCGCTGCGCGGCGGTCCACCGAAGTCAGGTGAACACACGCCTGTCCGGACATCACGACGACCAGGAGCGGGCCGTCCCACCGGATGATCTCGCCGGCCCCGACCGAGCTCTCGGAGGCGTGGTCGAGAAGTGCGTCGCGGAAGCTGTCGGGCGTCTCGGCGAGGCGACTGGCCTGCCAGGCGGCGGTGAGCCTCGAGCGGCGGGCCAAGGCGGCAGCGCTGCCCCGCACTCCGCGATCAGTTTCCATCGACGTCATAGTCAGCCTCCGGGGAGGTGCATCACCCGGCTGGACGGCACATGGCCAGCGGGGCTAAACACAGTGGTCGGACGTTCCCACCCGGGCATTCCGAAGTCAAGCATCGGATCCGCGCAACGGTATCCGCACCGGCAGCAATACGGATTCGTGCGAGGTTCCGTCGGGCGCCAGACCGATCCGATCACCTGTTTGCGACCTCCGCGCCGATCGTCTGGCCGCGAGCCGAGCGCGGTAGCTAGGTGACATGTCCGTCGGCAGCCAGTCCGCGCTGACGTCGAGGTCGACCTCCGCTCGCGCGACGCCGGGCAGAGCCTCCAGCTTTCGCCGCGACTCCGCGGCGAAAGGGTAGATCATCAGACAACCAGGGTCCGTCGTCCCAATCGTCACGCGGACGACGGCCCCGTCAGGCTCCTGTTTCACCTGTAGGGACCGGACCAACCCCAGCTCCGCGATGCCTGCGCGCGCGCCCGCGGCGACGCTGCAAGGGTCGATGACCGTGTCGAGGGTGGCGCGGATCAGCGCCTCGGTCACCGTTTCGCTCACCGCACCGCCTCCAGTTCGGCGACTGGTCGCCCACCCGTCCACGGCTCCGCCGTCCCCTGGTCTCCCCCTGCCGGGTCACCCGCGAATGCTGTCTGCAGCTTGGCGATGTCCAGACCAAGTATGCGTGCCTGGTTGCGACCGAGGATGGCGATCTTGTCCTCCCGCGTGAGCTCGGGAAAACCGTAGCCCTCGACCAAGTCTCGCGGCATCTCGAAGTTCCAGAAAGCCTCGACCAGCGGCCGAGGGTGAAACAGCATCGCGCCCGTGGCCCAGACCAGTCGATCACGGCCACCGGAGGCAAGCAGGGTCCCGAGGATCTCGGCGAACCGGCGTGGAGCCTTGAGCAGGTACGCCGTGGTGATCTCGAGATTGATGGTCACATTCGGGAACCGGGCCAGCTGGGAGGCGGTCTCCTCCAGGAACGCCCAGCCACCGTGGACCAGCTCGAACGTCATGTCGGGGAAGGCCATGGCCGCCCCCTCGACGTCGGCAGGACTGTAGGGCGCCAGCGGCACGGGTCCGATGGGCTGGGACTTCTGCAGGGCGATGGTCCGGATGCCGTGGGCCCTGGCGCGTTCGATGAGCGGGTAGGCAGCCTCCGGGTCGTCGAGGCGGAACTCCAGGATCTTGCCGTCCACGATGTCGTGCGGGTAGATCTTCAGTCCAACTGCTCCGACCTCGGCGAGCCGGTCGATCTCGTCGAGCGCGTTCTCCTGCCACGGACTGAGTCCGCCGAAGATCAGCACCCGGCCCGGATACCGCTCGCGCAGGGCGAGGCCCGCGCTCAGCGGCGACAAGCCGTTCGCGTACAGGCCGTGCACGTTGATCGCGTGATAGATGCACATGTCGGTCGGGCTTTCGGCGAACAGGGCGTGCCCGACCAAGCCGGGATCGGTCGCCGCCGCGAGAAAGCGCTCGCGGTCGAGCGTCCACTTCGCGGCTCCGCGAGCCTGGAACCCTTGATGGAGGCCGTAATAGATCACGTCCGCCGCCTGCTCAGCCATCGGATCGCGGTAGGTCTCCGGCCGCAGATCGAAAGCGTGTGCCACAGCGTCGATGACGAACGCATCCTCGATCATGATTTCCTCCTCGCTGAGGTCGTGTTCGAGATGTTCGGGTGAGTCAGTAGACGACGATCTCGCCGGGTGGGAGTGAATCGGCCACGGCGCCCGAGGAGCGGAGCTCCTCATAGCGGTGGGCGAGCCCGGCCTCGGTCACGACGTCGCGGGTATCGGCGCCCGGCGGCGGCACGGGGTGAGTGATCAGGACCGGCGTACGCGACAGCCGGGGGGCCGGGCCGACCATGCGGACCGGACCGACACCGTCGTGGTGCCGGACGACGCTCAGCCCGGTGGCCCGGACGTAGTCGTCGTCCATCAGGTCGTCGATGTCGACGAGGGCGTGGGCGGCGATGCCCGCCTCCCGCAGCCGATCAACCCACTTCTCCACCGTGCCTTCGGCAAAGCACGCCGCAAGGCTGTCGGCGTCGAGCCCGCTCAGCCCGGTCACCTCGATGAGCCGGATGTCATCGCCGTCGGCGACCGCGGCGAGATAGAACCAGCCGTCGGCCGTCTGGTAGAGCCGGTCCAAGGGACCGTTGCCTTTGGCCTCGGGGCCTTGCGGCTCATCCCATTCCCGCCCGTCAAACCCCACCAGGAAGGGCAGCTGGTGGTGCGACCCGGCCTGGACGAGCGACGACTGCACGTGCTGGCCTTCGCCCCGCACCGACCGGTGATACAGCGCCAGGAGCACGGCCGTCGCCGCCAGATGCCCAGTGCCGTAGTCGCAGATCGTGAACCGGTACAGGCGTGGCTGGCCGCCGCCCCAGCGCAGCATCATCCCCGTCGGCGCCTGCCCGAGCGGCTCGTAGCCCCGATAGCCACCTCGCGGCCCGTCATAGTTGTAGGTGCTGACCGAGCAGTAGACGATGTCGGGTCGATGCGCCCGAACGTCGCGCTCCCCCAATCCAATCCGCTCGGCGATTCCCTGACTGCAGTTCTGGACGAACACGTCGGCGCGTTCGAGCAGGCCGGTGAGCACGTCCTTGCCCCCCGAAGAGGTCGCGTCGACCAACGCGGTGCGCTTGCCGCTGTTGGTGTGCAGGTGGCCGACGACCCAGTACGCCGGCTCGTTGATCTTGATCACGTCGGCGCCGAACTCGGCGAGGACCCGGCCCACGGAGGGGCCAGCCAGGACGAGCGTGGTGTCGACGACCCGCATCCCCTCGAGCGCGCGGGTCAGTTGCACCGACGGTGTCGGCGGTGCCGGGGTAGGTCGGGATCGCCGGTCGGCGAGGTCGACCAGGATGCGGTCGCGGTCGGAGTCGAGCGGTCGCCGCGGACCGTTCGCGCGTGGCGGCGTCCGATCCAGGCTGACGGCGTAACCGAACTGCGCAGTCGGACCCAGCTCGGGGTCGTCGACGTCGATGACCACCCGCGCGGCCCTGGCGTGCGGGTCTGCCAGCCACTCGCGTGAGGTCTGGCAGACGGAGAACGGCACACCGGCCGCGTTGATCAGGCGATCCCACTCGTCGGATGGCCGCTCTGCCAGCAGCCCGATGATCCGCTTGCGAGCCTCGGCGGCCAGCGCCTCGTCCTGTTCCAAGCGGATCGGGTCACCGAGTCCGGCGTCGCGCCACTCCTGCGGAAAGACCGCGGCGGCGAACTTGCGGAACTGCCTGCGGGTCGCCATGACGAGGTAGCACCACCGCCCGTCGGCCGCCTGCGCCTCGATGGCGCAGGCGGCGTGCCCGAACGGCGTCTGCGGCATCGGCAGCTTCTGCGCGGCGTTGCCGATCCCTTCGAACATCGCGCCAAACAGCGGGACCTCGATTTCCTGCCCGAGCCCGGAGCGCTCGCGCGCAATCAGCCCGGCGAGAATGCTGTTGACCGCGACCACGGCCCCGAAGCTGGAGGCCAGCGGCAACGCCGAGTAGCTAGGGTCAGTCGGCCCGCTGCTCGCCCAGGACAGGGCGACGCCTGGCGTGTAGTGCCCGGTCGCCGCGCCGAGGATGCCTTCCCAGGCTGGCAAGTCCGCCCGCGGGTCGTCAGCGGCGAAGCCGGGAAGCGAGCAGTAGAGCAGTCTCGGGTTGGCCTGACACATCGCGGCGGCGCCGACGCCAAGCCGCTCCATCACACCCGGCCGGAAGCCTTCGATCAGCACGTCGGCGGAGGCGACGAGATCCTTGGCGACCTGCTGATCGGACCCGTTCTTCAGATCGAGCACGATGCTGCTCTTCCCGCGCTGAAGCACGGCGTTGGCTGGGTGCCGCCAACGGGGCCCGCCGGGCGGGTCCACGCGGATCACCTCTGCACCGTTGTCGGCGAGCATCATCGCCGCCAGCGGGCCGGCTATGTACTGGCCGAAGTCGATGACCCGCAGGCCGTCGAGTGCGCGCTGTGACCCAACCATGCGTTCTCCTGTGTTGTCTCGTTCGGGTGAAACCGCGCGTCAGGCCGCTTCGAAGACCGCCGCCATCCCCTGTCCACCACCGATGCACATCGTTTCCAGGCCGTAGCGGGCGCCGCGCCGCCGCATCGCGTGCAGCAGGGTCGTCATCATCCGAACACCGGTGGCGCCCACCGGATGTCCGAGCGATATGCCGGAGCCATACACGTTGAGCCGGTCCCCGATTTCGTCGTCGGACACGCCCCAACCCGCGAGCACCGCCAGCACCTGACAGGCGAACGCCTCGTTCAGCTCGATGAGGTCCATCTCGTCGAGCTTCATGCCAAGGCGGCCGAGCAGCTTTCGCACCGCAGGGACCGGTCCGATGCCCATTTCGGCGGGCTCGCAGCCAGCTGCCGCCCAGCCATGAAGGAACGCCAACGGCTCGACCCCTAGTGCGTCGAGCTTGTCCTCGGCCACGACCAGGCACGCCGCGGCGGCGTCGTTCTGCTGGCAGGCGTTGCCGGCCGTGACGATGCCGCCGGGAACGACGGGGCGCAGCCGGGCGAGGTCGTCGATGTCGAGCTCTCCACGGATGCCTTCGTCTCGCGTGACGGTGACCGGGTCCCCACGCCGCTGCGCGACGGTGACGGGGACGACCTCGTCGTCGAACATCCCGCTGTCCCATGCCGCAGCCGCCCGTCGCTGGCTGCGGACGGCATAGCCATCAGCCGCTTCCCTGGAAATCGAGTACTTCGCGGCGAGGTTCTCCGCCGTCTCGATCATGCCCGAAATATGGCCGAACCGGTCGACGGGTTGCGCCCGCTCCCGGCCGCGATCCAGGCGGTCGTGGAACGTCTTCGAACCGGCTCTTGCACCCCAGCGCATGTCCGTCGAGTAGAACTCGATATTGCTCATCGACTCCACCCCGCCTGCCATGACGACGTCGGCGGCGCCACTGGAGACCATCATCGCGGCGGTGGCGATCGCCTGAAGCCCACCACCGCAGCGCCGGTCGAGATGCATCCCGGGCACCTCGACCGGGAAACCGGCCCGAAGCGCGATCCAGCGGCCGACACACGGCGTCTCGCTATTTGCGTAGGACTGGGCGAAGACGACGTCGTCGAGCACGGCTGGATCGATGCCGGTACGGCGCACTACCTCGACGGCGGCCGCCGCACCCAGGTCCTCGACGGCTACCGGCCGTAGCGCGCCGCCGAAGGCACCGATGGGGGTGCGAACGGGCGCGACGATTGCGGCTCTTCTCATGGGCTCGGACTCCCTGTATCGCTCGATTGCACTCAGACCGCGATACCCGTCGAGGCCAGCTCGCGCAGGTGGGGCTGCACCTCTTGGGCCATCAGCCGGACCGACTCCCGCCAGGCTCCGGCGTCGTCCCACTCGTGCGCCATGGTCAGCAACGTCCCGAAACCGCCAACGTCGTCGTAGAGGTTGTTGATCTTCTCGGTCACCTCGTCGGCATCGCCGACGATCCACAGGTTGTCGCACAAGTACTCGAGAACGGCATCGACGTCATCCGGATCGACGTCAGCGTCCGGGCCGAGAAGTGCGGCCATCGGCACCTTCAGCGTGGGCAGCGCCGTGAGGATGTGGTGGCGCCAGCCCTCGGCCAGCGAGCCGTGCAGCGCCTCCTCGCGGGCCGCAGCCGAGGTCCGGCCGACGAACACCTCACGCGCGATGCGCCACGTAGCGCGCTCCGGCGTCCTGCCGGCCGCCAGTGCCGCGTCCGCGTAGGTCTGCCAGCTTCCCTGAAGTACGGGAACGGAGGCGATGGTGAAGCTCATTGGGATCCACCCCCGCTGCCCGGCCAGCACCAGCGACGAGGATTTCGGCGTCATCGCCGCGACGGCGATGGGCGGATACGGGTTCTGGAAAGGGCGGTGATGGAACTCGATCCGGTAAGGCGCTTGCGGCTCCGGGACCCGGAAGCGGAAGAACGGGGACTCGTACAGGCCCGGCTTCGGATCCGTCCACAACTGGATGACGGCGTCGATGACGGCGTGGAACTTGTCGCGGTGCTCGTCTGTCGACCAATCCAGCCCCCAGAGCTCCGATTCGTTGTATCCGCTCACCCCGATGCCGAAGTTCAGCCGGCCCCGCGCGAGGTGATCCAGCAGGGCGATGCGGGCCGCGAGCTGCGCGGGATGGTGCGACGGCAGGCAAGCCACGCCGGTACCGAGCCGGATGCTCGTGGTGCGCTGCAGCGCCGCGGCGATGAACAAGTCAGGAGCGGCAAGCGGCTCCCACGGCAGCGTGAAGTGCTCGCCGATCCATGCTTCGGTGTAGCCCAGCTGATCCAGGTACTCCAGTTGCAGAAGGTCGTGTTCGAGCCAGTCTGCGGCAGGGGTACCCGGCGGGTGCAGCGGCATCGCGAAATACCCGAGTTCCATCGATCGTCCGTCCTCTTGGTTGGGTGTCGTTGGTCTGAGGTCACAACTGCTGGGCCAGCAGCCCCGCGTCGCGCTCGTATTGCTCGCGAGCCCGCTCTTGGGCCGCGGCCATGTAATCGGCCGAGCTGGTGCCGGCTTCGGCGAGCTGCCGCAGCCGGGCAAGCGATGCGGCCCGTGGTTCGAGCTGGCCACGGAAGTGCGGTATCACCCGGCGGGCAAACAGTTCGTAGGAGCGCATCGCGGCGCCGGTGTCGGCCCAGTCCAGCGCGAACAGCAGCACCCGTCCGGCGCCTCCGGACTGCGCGACCAGGTCGTCGATCATCGAGATCGCCATCTCGGGTGTCCCGACCACCGCAAAGCCCTCGTTGAACTGGTCGATGAGGGCCTCGACCTCGCCGTCGGTCCGGGCCGGCTCGAACGGGCCCTTCAAGGTCAGTGGCGCGTACTGCGACCAGTCGCGAAGTCCGCGATGGACTTCCGCGCGAGCCTGCGCCTCTGTCTCGGCGATGTGCATCGGAACCACGAGTCCCCATCGGTCCTTCGACACCGTCGTCCCTGCGCTCAGCGACTCCGTTTCCACGATGTCCCAAGTGTGTTGGAGAAAGTTATAGCCCTCTTTGACCGTGGCGCCCAGCGACAGGACACCGGTGCCGTACTTTCCGGCCAGCCGCGGGCCGGACGGGGAGGCGAGCGAGGCCACGTAGATGTCCATCGCGTCGTTGTAGGGGCGTAGCTGCAGCTCGGCATCGACGAGCCGGAACCAGTCGGTAGTGCGGGTGACGGGCCCGTCGAAGGCGAGGAGCGCATGAATCGCCTCCATCGACTCCTGCATCATCGTCCTGGTGCAGAGCGGATCGATGCCCATCATCAGGGCGTCCAGCGCGTGCGACCCGGGCCCCATCCCCCACATCAAGCGACCTCGAGTCAGGTGATCGAGCATCACCATCCGGTCGGTGATCATCAGCGGGTGGTGATAGGACAGCGACGTCACCGCGGTGCCGAGGCGAATCCGCTTGGTGCGCTCGGCTGCGGCCACGATCATCAGTTCAGGCGCGGGGATGATTTCGACGCCGCTGGAGTGGTGCTCACCGAACCAGACCTCGTCATAGCCAAGCCGGTCCGCCTGGACGGCCAGCTCGAGGTCACGCTCCAGCTGCAGCGTGGGGTCTTCGCCGATGTCGGTGTGATGCGGAAATAGCGCGAGGCCGAATCGCATGGCTCCCCTTTCTGGGGGGTGATTGAGCTCACAACGTACGAAGCAGATCTACCTGGCTCTATCACTTTTGTTACATGCTCACCCATCCAACGGCGTCCCGCCCCAGTGCTTCTGACCTGCGACAAAAGTCATCGCGCGTGGGATGCCGCCGTTCGTAGTCTGCCGGTGCCGCGGCGTCGTCGTCGTGGCACGACGTGCGACGGGAGCGCCGGTAGTGGCAGATGGCATGACGCACAGCGCAGTGGATGTGCGCGTCGAGTGGATCGAGCACGCGAACGGCCGGATCCGCGTCCTACGTTCGGGCGAAGGACCGCCGGTGCTGTTCCTGCACCCGGCGGCGGGCGCGCTGCCGTGGAACGGATTTCACGAGCGCCTCGCCCGATTCCACGAGCTGGTGGTGCCTGAGCACCCCGGCTTCGGCGAGTCGAGCGACTTCCCGGACCTCGCAGGCATGTCAGCCCTTGCCGATCACTATCAGTGGCTGGTGCCGCAGCTCGGTCTGCACCGGCCGGCGCTGGTCGGCGCGTCGCTCGGCGGCTGGCTGGCCGCCGAACTCGCGTGCCGCGACCCAGCTTCCGTCACCGCGCTGGCACTCCTTGGCGCACCGGGCCTGGAGGTGCCCGGAGCCGACTACCTCGACATCTTCGCCCTGTCTCCGGCCGAAGTCGGCGCGGCATTGTTCGACGGTCCCCGCCCGCCAGCACCAGCGGGCGAGCCGCCCGATACCGCGCTCGCCGCCCGGCAACGGGCCGCCACCGCGAGGTTCTGCCAGTCCCCACTTCTCTGCGATCCGAGCCTTCGTCACCGTCTGGAGCGGATCACCTCCCGTTGTTGCGTCGTACGCGCGGCGAACGATGCGGTGGTGCCGGCCGCGATCGCCGACGCCTATGCCGCCGGCATCGGTGGAGCCGAACTCGTCACGGTGCCACGGTGTGGCCACGCCCTGTACTACGAGCGGCCCGACGAGTTCGCCGACGTGGTCCTTGGTTTCCTCGGCACGGCAAGCGCGCGAACTGGAGACCGCCGATGACGGGCGGGCTGGACGTCGACGTGCTCATCGTGGGAGGAGGTGCTTGCGGACTGACGGCGTCGGGCCTGTTGAGCGACCTCGGCGTTTCGCACGTGGTGGTCGAGAAGCATGCCGAAACCTCGCGGCTGCCAAAGGCGCACTACCTGAACTCCCGGACGATGGAGATCTTTGGTCAGCTCGGGATCGCCGAGCGGGTCTACCGCGACGGGATGTCGCTCGAGCGCAACCAAACCGCGTGGTACACGAGCCTCGGCGGTGACGGGCCGACCGACAGTACGCAGATATTCGCCATCGACGCCTTCGGCGGCAACTCCCTCGCGGAGGCCTATGCCCAGTCGAGCGCCTTCGCGAGCTGCAACCTGCCGCAGAAGCAACTCGAGCCGATCCTGCGCGAACACGCCGAGACGCGTAACCCGGGACGGATCTGGTTCGGCCACCTGATGACGTCGTTCGCTCAGGACGACGACGGAGTCACCGCGACGGTCGTGACGCGTTCGACTGGCGAAACCACCACCGTCAGGGCGTCCTACCTCGTAGGTGCCGATGGCGGCCGCACGGTCGGCCCCGCGCTGAAGGTCTCGATGAAGGGCACCGAACCCTTCGTCCGGGTGGTCGGCATCCACTTCGCCGCCGATCTGTCCGCGTACTTGCGGGAGGACGACGCGCTCATCCGTCGCATCGTCCGGCTGACCGACGAAGGCACGCTCCTGCAGTCGGGCCTGGTAACGATGGGCCCGACTCGGTGGGACCGCTTCTCCGAGGAATGGCACGTCACACCGATCGTTCCCATCGGAGCCAAGTCCCCCGTGCACGACGAGGCCTCCGCGGTCGAGCACCTCCGCAGGGTGCTCAAACTGCCCGAGCTGCAACCGAAGATCATCGAAATCAGCAACTGGTTCGTCGAAGGCGTGGTTGCCGACCACTTCCGGGTTGGACGTGTCCTGCTGGGCGGAGATGCCGCGCACCGCCACCCGCCGACCACCGGCCTCGGCTTGAACTCGGCCGTCCAAGACGCGCACAACCTGGCGTGGAAATTGGCGAGTGTGCTGCGCGGCGCCGCTGGGGACCGCCTGCTCGACTCATACGAACGAGAACGGCGACCGGTGACCGCCCGCAACGTCGAGTGGGCCATGATGACCTACTTCAACGGCTTCGCCACCCGGGGCGCCTGGGGGGTAGTGCCCGAGGCTCCGCCCGGTCACAATGCGGACAACTGGCGCAGACTGTTCGCCGACACCTCGGACGGGGCGAGCCGACGGGCCCTGCTGCGCGAGTTCTTGCAGACCCAGCGCGCCGAGTACCAAGCTCGTGACATCGAGCTGGGTTACCACTATGCCGACGGGGGCGCCGTCGTCGCGGACGGGACTCCGGCCCCGGCCCGCGACCCCCTCGGGGTGTCATACATCCAAGTCGCGCGTCCAGGTCATCGGGTGCCGCACGCCAGTCTCGTCCGCGGTGGCGAGGCGATCTCGACCCATCATCTGCTCACGCACCCGGGTGCGTTCGTGCTGCTCGCCGGCGCCGACGGCCGACCGTGGCTCGACGCGGCCGAGGCCGTCGAGCGGACAGCCGGTGTCGAGCTCAACAGCTGGCAGGTCCTTGGCCCGCAGGCGACCGACGACGATGCATCGGCCCTCCGCGATGTTCGGGGCGACTGGCGGCAGCTGCGCGGACATGGCGAAGCGGGCGCGGTCCTGATCCGTCCCGACGGACACGTCGCCTACAGGTCCGCGAACCTGCCCGATGAACCCGAGCGGGAGCTCACCTCCGCTCTCGCGACCGTACTGGCGAAATCGGTCCCGCTGAGCTTCGCCCGATAAGAATGTCAAGCGACAGGAGTCGAGAATGACGCAGAACGAAGCCGCGCCCGCAGCGCGCAAGCCACCTGCTCCGTTCAGCACGTTGGACACCACCCCGGAGAAGGCGCGGGCGTCCCTACGTGAGGCCCGCGCGCAATGCCCCGTTGCGCACAACTCGCAGGGCCCGGAGTTCTACACACCGCTTCGCTACGCGGACGTGAAGAAGGCGGCACAAGACTGGAGGACGTTCCAGTCCTCGCCGTCGATCATGCGGCCCGTGCCCAACCGACCCAAGGCGCCGCCGATCGAGTTCGACCCGCCCGAGCACACTGCGTGGCGCAAGATCTTCCATCAGGCTGCCAATCCCGCGACCGCTCGCCGTATCGAGCCGTTGGTGCAAGCGGATGCTCGCGAGTTGATCGACCGGTTCGCGGCCCGCGGGCACTGCGAGCTGATCGAGGAACTGGCCGAGCCACTCCCGCTGCGGGCACTGTGCCATGTGCTCGGGCTCAACCGGGACAAGGCCCAGCAGGTGCGGCAGATGACCGTGGAGCTGAACACCAGCTATGGCGACGAGGCACGTGTCGCGGCCGCGTTCGCCAGGTTCGCCGAATTCGGCGCCGCCGAGGTAGCGCGGCGACGCGACGAGCCGCGCGACGACATGCTCACCGCCCTGAGCGAAATGAGGATCGACGACGAGCCGCTCACCGTCGAGCAGATCGGCCAGTTCATGGTCAGCTTCCTGTCGGCAGGCCACTCCAGCACGGTCGCCGGACTCGGGCAGGTGATCCGCGACGTGCTCGCAGATCAGAAGCTACGCGACCGGGTAACCGCGGACCCGACACTGATCCCGCTCGCGGTCGAGGAGAGCCTTCGGCTGTCTCCCCCGTTCTTCGGGTTCTTCCGGCAGGTCGCGACCGATACCGAGGTATCGGGTGTCTCGCTGGAGGCCGGGGAGTCGGTATTCCTCTGCTGGGCAGCTGCGAACCTCGACCCAGAGGCCTTCCCTGAGCCGGACCGCTTCGACATCGACCGCAAGGCCGCGCGGATTCTCACCTTCGGCTTCGGCATCCACGCCTGCCCGGGCGCGCCAATGGCTCGCATGGAGCTGAGCGTCACGCTTGCGGAGTTGCTCCGGCGACTGCCCGACATCGAGCTCGTCGATCCCGATGCGATCCGATACGACTTCGAGGCCGCCGGTACCCGCGTTGCGATGCGTGACCTCCGCGCACGCTTCACACCGTCGACCGGCACCTGACACGCGAGCGCGGGCTAGCTCGGCTGCGACAAAAGTGATAGTTCCGCCTGCTTCCTGCGACCTACCGTGTCGCAAAGACGCCGATCAACACTCCGGATAGCGAGGCACGATGTCGATGACAGTGGACGCAGGCGTCCCGACGATGGAGGACCTGCTCGCCGGGGCCCGCACGCTGGCACCGGTCGTGGAGGCAGAGGCGCAGGCCTCGGATCAAGCGGGTTCGCTCTCCGACGAGGTGGGCGAGCGGATGCGCGACTCCGGTTTGACGGCACTGTGGGTGCCCCGCGACCTCGGTGGTTCGGAACTCCCGCTCGACGCCGGCCATACCGTCGTGGAAGAGCTGAGCCGCATCAACGGCTCCTTCGGCTGGGTCGGCGCCGCGCAGGTGGTCGCGCAGGCGGCAGCGGGAGCGTTCTTGAACGATGCGGCAGTAGGCGAGATATTCCGGGACGGCATCCCGGGCATCGCCGGCCAGGGGCTGCCCCGCGGCAAAGCCGTCGCGTGCGACGGTGGGTACCTCGTCGGCACGACGTGGAGTTACGGTTCCGGGATCAAGCAGGCCCGCTGGGTGCTGGCCACGTCGTTCGTCCACAACGCCGACGGGACTGCGCGCTTCCTGCCCAGCGGGGCCCCCGACGCCCGGATCTGCTACGTACCCCGCGAGGACGTCGTCCTGGAGGACAACTGGGACGTGATGGGACTGTGCGCCACGGGAAGTGTCGACTACACCGGCCGCGACCTGTTCGTGTCGGAGGACTTCGGTCACCCCCTTGACATCTCGACGCCGGTGCGTGGCGGGTCCATCTACCTCATCGGCATCATGAGCCTGGCCACCGTCGTGCACACCGCCTGGGCCCTGGGCAATGCGCGACGCATGGTGGACGAACTCGCGGCGCTGGTCCGTGAAGGCCACGGACGATTTGCACAGGACGCGGTCAGCGAGAGGTTCCACGAGCGGTTCGCCGAGGCCGACGGGAATCTGCGGATGGCCCGCGGCTTCGCCTACGACACCCTGCGCGACGCCCAGCGCACCCTCGACCAGGGCGACCGGCTATCGACCCGCCAGGCCACAATGCTGCGCACCATGGTCGCTCGGGTCACCTGGACGGCCGCGGACGTGGTGCGCTGGGCGTACTTCGCGGCAGGCGGCACCGGGCTGCGGTCCGGCGTCGTCCAACGGTGCTTCCGCGACATGCACGCAGCCACCCAGCACGGCATCGTCGCGCCGGCGGTCTCGGTGACGTGCGGGCGCGAGCTGCTCGGACTGGCCGACGGCAAGGTGTGGCTTGGCCGCGCCCTGGTCGAACCATCGCTGGTGTGACGATGCCCGCGCGATGGGTGACTCGGGCACATCTGCACCTAGACCGGGTGGCCACGCCGTGGCTGATCCGGCGCTTCGTCGATCCTTCGGCGACCTTCGACTTCGTCGACTGGGGTACGCACGTCGAGGAGGACGACGAGACCATCCCCTTCGGAATGCCAGACGTCGCGCTGAGTCCGCAGCATGGCGGCACGACGTTCGCCGCCGTCATGCGCCGCTTCGATCTCGACAGCCCGTCGCTGCTCAGGATGGAGCGCCTCGTCGCCGCTGGCGTCGCCATCGCGATGGGGCGCAGCCTGCCGGCCGGGCTCACCGACGACGAGGTGGCGCTCGCCAACGCCCTCAATCAGCTGGGGGCCGGCTACGGCGTGGCCTACCGCGACGAGGAGCACCTCGAGCACGGGATGGCGTTGTACGAGGCCGTATACGTCTTGTGCAGTCTGGCCGACCTGAGCCCCTCGCTGAAGGCGGACATGCCCAAAGCACTCCCGGACCGCGTCGCGTACCTGCGCGACGCACTGCCCGACGTCCGACCGATCCCGGACACCCGACATGAACGCAACTGATCGCCCCGAGAGGATCCTCCGTGCGCCTTCTCCGATATCGCACTGACGGGCGTCCCGCGGCCGGAGTGGTGCTCGGCGACGTCATCGCCCCGATCGACGGTCCAGACGACATCGTCGCGATCATCGCCGGCGATCCCGACGCCACGGAAGCCGCCCGTCGCGCCGCGCGGAGGGCGACGGCGACGATCCCCCTCACCGAGGTCCGCGTGCTCGCACCGCTTCCTCATCCGTCGAAATACCTTGCGGTGGGCTTCAATTCGGCGGCGCACGTCGCCGAGGCCGCTACCGAACCGATCTCACCGGCTCGCGCGGCGCGCATGGCCACCAACCGGCTCCTTCACGAGGCCTATCCGGACCCGCGCTGGCCACAACTGTTCAACAAGCAGACCACCTGTGTGCAGGAGCCCTATGGCCCGATCTGGAAGCCCGCCGATGCCACCACGCTCGACTACGAGGGGGAGGTGGCGCTGGTCATCGGCCGCCGGCTTCGGCGCGCGTCCCGCAGTCAGGCGCGCGAGGCGATCGCCGGCTACGTCGTCGCGAACGACGTCTCGGTACGGGAGTGGCAGTTCGAGACAGCTCAGATCTGGCTCGGCAAGAGCTTCGAAACCCACGGCCCGCTTGGACCGTGGGTCACGTCCGCCGACGAGGTCGACGAGGACGGACTTCGCATCCGCACGTGGGTCAACGGCGAGCTGCGTCAGGACGGCCGCTTCGCCGACCAGCTGCACGGCGCATGCGAGATCGTCTCGATGTGCTCGGAAGTGTGCACTCTGCTGCCAGGGGACGTCATCGCGACGGGCACGCCCGCCGGGGTCGGCGCTGCCTCGGAGCGTTACCTGGGGATCGGGGACGTCGTCCGCGTCGCGGTCGATGGCCTCGGACACCTGGAGAACACCGTGGTGGCCGAGCCTGGAGACCAAGCGACAACCGAGGCCAACGGGGTTTGATCACCTGGCTACGGTGGATCAATCGGCGCGGTTCTGCTGTCGATGTTTGTGCTCCGTCGACGTGAGCAACGACGATCCACGTGTCCCAGACTCGATGAGATCGAAGCCGCGGTCCAACACCTCGACGACGCTGTGGCTCTCCGATAGCCGAGCCATCAGCGCCGCCCGCGCAACCCCGATAATGGCTACCGCGATGACTTGGGCTTCGATGCATGTGTCCGGATCTTGGCCCATGCGTTCGGCGAATATGTCGGTTAGCAGCCGTTCGGCCTGTAGCACGGATTCGGCGTAACGCCGTTGAAGAGCGGGCACGCTGAACCACAGCGCAACAACTTCGGTGGCAAGCTCTGGCGTTACCAGTACCGCCTCGAGTGCGTGGCGGTACGTCTCACGGACTGAACCTATGAAATCTCCCGTGTCTTCGAGCTCGCGCAAGCCCTCGATCATCGCCACGAGATGTTCGGGAAGGTCGCCGAATAGCACGTCCTCTTTTGCGCCGAAGTGGCGGAAGAACGTGCTCCGCGAGTAGTTCGCTCGGTCAACGATGTCATCGATTGTCGTCGACTCGTAGCCCTGCTCGGTGAAGAGCTCGGTTGCCGCTTGGATGATGCTGGCACGCATCTGTTCCCGCTTGCGCTCTAACAGTCCCACATGGAATACAGTATCAGTTGACCTCCAGTGGCAATTGGCACGGGCGGCTGCGGCATAGGCGCTAGAGTCGCCGCCGCCTGCTGCCGGCTGGATGGAATCTCCCGCTTGGGTTGCGCGATACGGCCCCCTCCGTGGAGTCGCCGCATCCGGCACCTACGTCCCGACCCCCACGCGGCTTCGCCCAACCCTCCCTGGTCGCACGCGTTCGGTCTCTCCATTCATACACTCAGTGCCTCTTGACATTCAGTCTCTCCTGGGAGAACATTTCTTCGCGCACTGGGAACCTACAGAGAGGGCATCGGTTATGGCACAGCGGTTCTTGTCAGACACGTCGCGCAGCAGCCAGACCAAGAACGAGCTGATCCTGATCTGGAGTGGCGTGGTGTCACCGACCTGGAGCTGCGCCACATCCAACACTGCCCGCATCGCCCCGCGTGCTACGACAACCAGTCCCGTAAGCCAGTACGGCAGCGGCTTCAGCCCGGGTTCTGTATCAGGTTGAACGGGCGCGTCCTAACACTTTTGTTACAGCGCATCCTCGTCCGATGCGGTGACATGCCGGGAAGTCGACATTGAGGATCCGTT
Source organism: Mycobacterium sp. RTGN6 (assembly GCF_033804605.1). Taxonomy (NCBI): domain Bacteria; kingdom Bacillati; phylum Actinomycetota; class Actinomycetes; order Mycobacteriales; family Mycobacteriaceae; genus Mycobacterium; species Mycobacterium sp. RTGN6. The sequence goes on along the minus strand of NZ_JAPZKZ010000012.1, from coordinate 111,014 downwards.
TGCCATGACCGCCAAGTCGTACGCCGAAGTACTGAGCGCGGGACCGCTAGTCGGTGCCCTCGATCTCGTTGCTAGGAGGGATCGTTGACCACCACTTCCACCCGGCCGGCGCAGTCCGAAGACTACGAGCGTTCGGCGATCGAAGAGCGTTCGGCGATCCAAGAGATTGGCCAGTGGGGCCAGCGGTACGTCCAGTCGCATCCGTTGCTGTCGCTCAGCACGGTGGGTGGTCAAGTCGTCTTGGGCGTGCGCACCATTCAGTACTTCTTCATCGACGTCTTCACCGGCCGATTCCAGATGCGGGAGTTCGTCAAGCAGGCGGCGTTCATGGCCGGGACCGCGGTCGTTCCCACCCTCTTGGTGACAATTCCCGTGTGCGTCGTTTTGTCCATCCAGTTCGCTGTGCTTGCCGGGCAAGTCGGCGCGGAGTCGTTGGCCGGCGCTGCGAATGGACTGGTGGTGATCCGCCAGGGCGCTCCCTTGGTGGCGGCCATTCTGCTCGCGGCGGCCGTTGGCTCGGCCGTCAGCGCTGATTTGGGCTCGCGGACGATGCGCGAGGAAATCGACGCGATGGAAGTAATGGGCGTTTCGGCGATAAGACGCCTCGTGGTTCCCCGGTTCGCAGCGGTGATCGTAGTGGGGGTCGCGTTGACGGGATTGGCGACCTGGGCCGGCTTCGTCGTGGGCTACCTATTCAACGTGTACATGCAGAACGGTACGCCCGGCTCATTTCTGGCCACCTTCGCCTCATTCGCCAACGTCGGCGATCTCGTACTTGCTTTGACCAAGGCGATCGTCTTCGGCGCGATCGTGGCCACTGTCGCCTGCCAAAAGGGCCTGGCTACCCGGGGCGGTCCCGCTGGGGTGGCGAATTCGGTGAATGCCGCGGTGGTCGAAGCGATCCTGCTGCTGATGGTCGTCAACGTCGTCATGAGTCAGCTCTACATAATCGTCTTCCCGAAAACGAGTTTCTAGCCATGACTGCTACCCAGTACCGCGTTCCCGGCACCGGCCCGTTCGTTCGAGGGGCACGTACCGGCGGATTAACGGTGGCCAAGGCCGGCCATATCCTTTATTTCTTCGGCCGACTACTGGCATCGATCCCAACCATGCTCAGCCGCTACCGCCGGGAATTCTTCCGCACTCTTTCGGACATTGCATGGGGTAACGGATCGATCGTGGTCGGTGGCGGCACGATAGGTGTCGCATTGGTGTTGGGTATCAGCGCCGGAGCGCTGCTGGCCGTAGAGGGCTACAACACCCTGAATCTGCTGGGTATGGGTCCGGCGGTGGGAATGCTGTCTTCGTGGGGATCGACACGTGAACTGGTGCCGATCATGGTCGCCCTCGCGTTCATCACGCAGGCTGGGTGTCGCTTCACCGCGCAGTTAGGCGCAATGCGCATCTCCGAGGAGATTGACGCGATCGAGGCGATGGCCATCAAGCCCATTCCCTATCTCGTGACGACACGTGTGCTGGCATCAGTCACTGCGGCCATTCCCCTGCTTCTGTTGTGCTTGGCGGTGGCATATATGTCGGCGTGGGTCGTGATCGGCATTATCGGAGATACGTCTCCGGGCACGTACATACATTATTTCGCCTTATTCAGCAGCGCCAGAGACGTTGGCTACGCGACGATAAAAGCCATCGTTTTCGTTTTCGCAGCTGCGGCGGTTCAGTGCTATTACGGATTTTTCGCATCCGGCGGGCCCGAGGGCGTTGGGGTAGCGGCCGGGCATGCGATGCGCGCGAGCATCACCGCCGTCATCATCTTGAACGCGTTGCTGACGATGGCAATGTGGGGCGTCGACGCCGGCGCTAGGTTTGGCGGATAGTCGATGCCGAACTCCTTCGACTACGAGACCCGAGGTCCGTCAGATGGCCGGCTCCTCATCGCCGGCGTGTCATTCCTGCTAATAGCATCTGCCATCGCGATGGTGTTGATCGCGAAATACCAGGGCAAGCTCGACCCATTCGTGCGGGTGAGCGCCGAAATGGTTGACGTGGGTGATGGTCTGCCGGCCAAGTCGGACGTCAAGTTTCGAGGGGTATTGGTCGGGTCGGTCTCCGATGTCGTAGCGGGCCAGGCAGAGCAACCCAGTGTTGTCCATATCGACCTCAAGCCCGCATACGCCTCGGGTATCCCGAACAACGTGACCGCGCGGGTGGTCCCGTCCAATGTCTTCGCGGTGTCGTCTGTGCAGCTGGTGGACAACGGGAACGGTTCGGCGCCACTGCAAGCCGGCGCGGTCATCCCCGAGGACCAGAAACTGCCCACGGTCCTGTACCAGACCTTGTTGACCAAACTCCGCGCGGTGCTAGCCGCGTTCGGTCGTGAGCCGTCGGTCGACAACATCGGATGGGTGACGGCACTGGGTGAAGCCACCGAGGGTCGCGGAGATCGACTTGAGGACGCCGGACGGGATCTGAATAAGATTGTCGTGCAGTTGAATTCCGTCGTGGGTACCGATACGGGCCCATCCACCATTTCGGCTCTCGCCGACGCGGCGAACGGACTGCGCGAGGCCGACCCCGAGCTTTTCGACGCACTCAACAGCGCGGTGAAGCCGATGCGGACGCTCGCCGAGAAGCGAGCCGAGTTGACCGACTTCTTGTCGGCCGGGCAGAGGACCCTCGCAACGCTCGGCGATGGCTTCGACAAACAGACTGACCGGCTGATCAACATCACCACCCAGATGACGCCGTTCCTCGGTGTCGTCGCCGACCGCGCCGATCAGTTTCATACGACCGCTGGTCGGTTCGAGAGCTTCGCATATGACGCCTTGAGGAACGTCTGGCACGACGACATCAACATGTTCTTCCTCAAGGGGACTATCTCGTTGACCCCCACGCGGACCTACGTGCGCGCGGATTGCGCACGCTACGGTGCATTGGAGAGTCCAAGTTGCAAGACGGCGCCCGAGGTGCCCGTCGCTCCAAGCCTTTCGTCGGCGTTGGAGTCTCGAGGGCTCCCGATGCCCCCGGGCGTTTCGGAAAATCGTCCCAACTTGGCGCCTCCGCGCGGTTCGGTATTGCCACCGCAGGCCGATTCTGGCCCGCCGCCACCGCCCGAAGCGCCGCCAGCGCCCGAAGTGCCGCCACCACCGCTACTTCCGGCCGAACTCCCGCTACCCGACCAGTCCGAAACGCCGCCTCAACCGGCTGCGCAACTGCCCGTTCAACCGCAATCGGCGATCATCGGCGGTAACGTCGGCCCCGTCGGTAGCCCTCAGGAGAAGGACCAGCTCGGCGTTCTCGTTGGCGGGCAAGCGAACTCGGCCACTGAGTTGCTGTTAGGGCCGCTGGCGCGCGGAACGACGGTGGTTCTCGGGCCGGACCCAGGGGGTACTCCGTGAAATACCGCAAATCGGTGATCGGCCTAAGCCTGTTCCTCGTGGTCGCGATCGTGACAACGTGGATGGTGTTGGTCACGCTTCGCCGTGAGGTTGGGGGTCCGACGAACACCTATTCGGCGGTGTTCACCGACGTCTCCGGATTGCACGCCGGCGATGATGTTCGGGTTGCCGGAGTTCGCGTAGGACGCGTCGATGGCGTCGCCCTCGAGGGCACCCTGGCCAAAGTCACGTTCCGGGTGCAGCGAGGACAAGACGTCTACAACGACACCATCGCATCGGTGACGTACCAGAACATCATCGGACAGCGATACCTCGGCCTGTCACCGGGGACGTCTCGCGAGCGCACAATGCTGGCCAGCGGTGGCCAGATCTCCGTGGACCACACCAGACCGTCATTTGACATCGCCTATCTGTTCAACGGGTTCGAGCCGCTGTTCACGGTGCTGGATCCGCAGCAGATGGACAACCTGACGAACGGAATAATCCAAGCGCTGCAGGGGGATTCCGGGTCGGTCCTGGCAGTCATCACCCAAACCTCGGCGCTTGCCGAACAATTCGCCGGACCCGATGAGATCCTCGGTGAGGTCATCACGAACCTCAACAAGGTGGCGACCAACCTCGCCGAGCAGAACACCAACCTGCAGGCCGTGATCAGTCAGACCCGCGATGCGATGGTCATCCTTGGGGACCGGCGTGACCAATTGGTCGCGTCAGCGGGTTCCGCGAGTGCCGCGGTGGGACGGTTGGCGACCATCACCAACAACATCTATCCCGATTTGGAACAATTGATCAACCGCCAACCCGGATTCGCTGCGTGGGTTACTGGTCCTGCGCGGGAGCGCTTCTCGTACATGGGGGCGAACTTGCTCCTCTCCCTCAAAGGCGTCGCCCGAGCTACCCAGTCTGGGGCCTACGTCAATGGCTATGCATGCGACGCCGACGTTTCGATCTTCGCGTTCCTCTCGCGGATGATTCCCGCGATCGTTCGAATGGCGTCGCCAGGCAATGTCCTCCAACACTCAGCGATTTGCAGGTAAGACGATGCCCATCCGCGCAAAACGCCCGCTAGAGGGATACAACAAGATAGTGCTCGGCGCCATCTCGGTGGGTGTCATCGTGGCGGTGGTGGCGGTCGTCGTCGGGATCGGTCGACTTTCGTTGGGTCAGACGGGTTTTCGGGGCGAATTCGCCCAGGCTGCCCAGATCCGCCCGGGCGACCAAGTCACTGTCGCCGGAATCTCCGTGGGTGCTGTCAAAGGTGTCGAGTTAGCCGGTGACCATGTCGTCGTCAGTTTCAAGGTGAGCGACGACGTTCGCCTTGGCCGTGACACGCAGGCCGCGATCAAGCTGACGACCCTACTGGGATCTCGTTATCTCGAGTTGTCCCCGGCCGGCGACGGCGACCTGGACCACAACACGATCGGCATGGCGAACACGTCGGTTCCCTACGATTTGCAGAAGGCCGTTGCCGACGCCACCACCACGTTCGAGCAGGTTGATGGCGATCGCATTGCCGATTCACTGACCACATTGGCCGGCGGACTAACCGGCGTACCCGAAGCTCTACCGGAGGCTTTGGACAACATCAAATCGCTCGCCGCCATCATTTCGGGTCGGCGCGATCAAATCGGCTCCCTGCTCAGCAGTGTCGACACCATCACGACGATGATCCGCAACCAGAAGGCCAATCTCGGCTCCCTCGTGCAGCAGGGTCGTGCCCTGCTGGCGGAGATCACCACCCGGCGCGCCGCGGTGCAGGGACTCTTGACCAACGCCACTGCGTTGGTCAACAGGATCAAGAGCGTCCTCGACGACGAGCCGGCCATCAACGAAATGATCGCTAGCTCAAGGGATTTCTCTCGCATGATCGCCGAACATGACGAGTTGGTGCGCCAGACGATGCAGGTCATGGCGATCGACATGCGGGCGTTTGCCAATGCAAGTGGCTCCGGTACAGCGCTCGACGCCAATGTCCCGTCGGGGCCGCTGATCGACTCGTGGATGTGTGCGCTCAGCGCTCGTGCCAAGCAGTTCAATCTGCAGCCGTACTTCACGGACTGCCAACCAGCTGCGGATCCATTTCCTGGGTGGCCGCCGCCAGATGGACGGGGAACGCCATGAGCCGCAAGCTTGTACTAACCATCGTGGCGTTGCTCTTTGCAGGACTGTGCGTCGCGGCCTTCGCCCTGATTCCACGCGGCGACGACCAGAAGCTCGCCATCACTGCGCAGTTCGAGGACAGCATCGGACTCTATGAAGGCAACGCCGTATCGGTATTGGGCATGCCAGTGGGCAAGGTGACCAGCATCGTCCCCAAGGCCAGCTATGTCGAAGTGAAAATTGAGCTCGACAAGGGCGTCGACGTACCCGCCGATGTTCAAGCCGTAACCGTGTCGACCTCGATTCTGACCGACCGACACATCGAACTGACCCCGGTTTACCGCGACGGACCGAAGTTGCAGAACGGGGATGTCTTGGGTTTGACGCGAACTCGCACACCGGTCGAGTTCGACCGCACACTGGCGATGGTGGACAAACTGGCCAACTCCCTGGGTGGTGATGGCCACGGGCAGGGCCCGCTAGCCGATCTCGTCAACATTGGCGACCAGATCGCTTCCGGCAGTGGGCCGGACATCAAAGCGACGCTGGACGAACTGTCTCAAGCGCTACGTCTTGGCGCTGACAACGGCGCCGACACCAAGAAGACCATCCAGGCGGTCGCGGCCAATCTCGCGGAGTTGACGCAAGCGGCCGCTGACAACGACGCGACGATACGCGAATTCGGTTCGCACGTCCGCCAGCTCAGCGATATCTTGGCCGACGAGAATCTGGGCGCCGGCACGACCGGGGCGAAAGTCAACCAGATACTCGATCAAGCGGTGTCGCTGCTCGAGAAGAACCGCGACGGGTTGAAGAGCACCCTCACCGACGTCACGACGCTCGCCACTGCCGCCAACGACCATCGCCGCGACATAGCAGAAACACTCGACCTTCTCCCAATGCTGGCCTCCAACATCTACAACGTCGCCGATCAGAACGCCGGCGCTATCCGTGCGCACATAGATCCGGCCAAGGTGCTCTTGGATTCGCAGTTGACGAAGGAAGTGTGCAATCTCGCAGGAATCAAGGACTTGGGATGTGCAACCGGCACCATTTCCGACTACTCACCGGACTTCGGCGCGACGTTCTGGCTCGAAGGCGTGACAGGCATGCTCAAGACGATGGCGGGCGTCCCGTGATGCGGTGCGGCGCAAGCCATGTCCGTCGCGGCTGGCGCGGTGTGGTGGCCGTGGGGTTGAGCGCGCTTCTCGCCGGATGCGCAACCGGGTTGCAGAGTATGCCGCTGCCGGCGCCGAGCCAGAAGGGCGACAGTATCTCGTTGACTGCCGCCTTCTCGAATGCGTTGAATCTGCCGTCCCAGGCCAAGGTGAAACTCAACGGCGCCAACGTCGGTGAGGTCGAATCGATCCGGGCGCAGAACTTCACCGCGCTGGTCACCATGAAGATCAGCACCGATGTCGCGTTGCATGTCGGTGCTACCGCGGAGCTGCGTTCGGCCACACCGCTCGGTGACATCTTCGTTGCGGTCCGGCCCGGCCCCAACCCGACTCCCGATGCACCACTGCTGCGTGACGGCGACACGATTCCACTGGACTCCACCTCCGCCGCCCCGACCATCGAAGAGGTGCTCACCTCGGCGGCGCTGCTGGTCAATGGCGGTGCCGTGCGTCGCCTGGTGCAGATAGTCAACGGCGCCGGAGCTGCGGTCGGCGGACGGGGCGAGAAAGTCGCCACGCTCCTGGCGCACTCCAGAACCCTGTTGACGCGACTCAACGCGCGGTCGGCTCAGATCGATGGCGCACTGCGGAGCACCTCCGAGCTGGCTGCCGACCTTTCAGCACGCCAGGACACGCTCAACGAGGCCCTCACCGCGCTCGCCCCGGCGACGAGCGTCCTCCGGGACGACGCTGCGCAGCTCGCCGACGTCACAGATGCCGTCGCTCGTATCACCCGCCAAGTCAACCGGTTCCCATCTTTGCAGGGCACCGACACCAGGAGCATGGTCGCGGATCTCAACCGAACCGCGGCAATGATGAACGACATCAGCGTCGACCCCCACATCACTCTGAACGCGTGGAATCTGGCCTTGGGCTACATCATCAAACTCTCAGGGGGGCCGAATCTCCACGCCACCGCGGATCTCAACCGAATCGCGCTTGGCGCATTGCCCGACAAGAACTATCCGGGCGATCCCATGTTCCATGGACCCGACGGAACTGACTGGCATGCCCTCGTCGGCTCCTTCAGATATCAATGGAACCTCTTGCTCAGCCGGATATACGGACCGGAGCATCAACCACGGTGATGACTATGTCGACTAGCCCGCTAGAAATGGCAGCACGATTCATCGTGGATTCTGTCCACGCGCTGCGGCGTCGCCGCGTCGCGGTATCCGTGGGCGGGCTCGTGGTGGCCCTGCTCGCGGCGACGACCTACATCGTGGTCGGGTCACTGGGCATCAACCCCGCACGCTCCACGATCGACGTCCGCGTGCTTCTGCAAGAGTCCGGGGGGCTCTTGCCGAACCAGGACGTCACATTGCGCGGAGTGCAGATTGGCCGAGTCAAATCGTTGGGCTTCACCCCGACGGGCGTGGAAGCGGTCGCTGCGATCGACGCCGACGTGCCAGTGCCGCAGAACAGTGCTGTCCGCGTCTCGTCGCTGTCGGCCGCAGGTGAACAGTATTTGGATTTCCGACCGGTGGACGACCGCGGTCCCGTCTTGACCAACGGGAGCATTGTCGGCGAGAAACAGACGGCGATCCCGGTGACCTTGGCGCGACTTCTCGGTGATGCCGACGGGCTACTCGCTCAGATGGATCCGCGAAAGCTTGCCGCGATGTCCGATGAGCTGCGAGTAAGCCGCGACGGCCCGGAAAAGCTGGCCGCGCTTCTCGACGGCGGTGCCTTCCTGATCACGACTCTCGACTCGGTGCTCCCCGAGACTGTCAGCGCGATCCGTACTAGCCGGGTGATGTTGACCACGCTGGCCGACGTCACACCCGGTCTAAAAGACACCTCGCAGGACCTGCACAGCACCTTCGGGGGCATCAACGCCATGGACGGCGGTTTTCGGACGCTGCTCGAGCGCGGGCCAACGCCGCTGACGCTCATGGACAACGTCATCGCCGACAATAGGGACGCCACGTCCCAACTACTGGGTGTGCTCCCGTCCACCGCAAAAATGCTGTACTCGCGTGTTCCGGCGCTCGATGCGTTCTTCACCTTTCCAGGCGGCTCAAGTTTTGAAGCCCTCGGAACCGCATTCCACGACGGTGCCGGCTGGGCCATCCTTGACGCCTACCCGCGCTACATGTGCGACTACAACCTGCCACGGCGGCCACCCAGCGTGCCTGATTATTCGGAGCCTTACCTCTATACCTACTGCACCAACCCGGACCCGTCGGTGCTCGTCCGCGGCGCCCGCAATGCACCACGACCGCCTAATGATGAGTTCGACCTTTCGGGCCCACCGCCAGGCGCCGACCCCCTCGCAGTCACCAACCCAACACCAGTGGGCCCCAACACAATCCCCACGCCATACGGTGGGCCTCAGATGCCGCTGAAACTGCCGCCCGAATAGGAGTGATCAAGGTGCCCATGAAGATAATGAGACGAACGAATTCCGAAGACGTCTTCGACAAGCTGCACGAGCAAGAGACGGGCGACGAGAAGCCCGACACTGTCGAGGATCGAGCTACTGAGGAAACCGACGCTGCTGTGGAGTCGGAGCCCGAGGCAGAAGACGAGACCGCTGCCCAGAACGACGGGGAAGACGGCACACCAGAAGTCGACACCGATGAGCCATCCGAGTCGCCAGGCCCAGAGGAGGAGGAGTCCGCTAAGCCGTCGCGTGTGCGGCGCTGGCTGCGCCGCGTCCTCGCAGCGGTCGTCGGACTCGTTTTCGTTGCGGCATTGGGATTGTCGGGGTTCCTGGGCTGGCAGGTCAAACAACAACACGACGTAGCCGCCGCCGGTCACGCCGCGCTAGCGGTGGCGCAAAGCTACGCCGTCACCTTGACAAGCATCGACCCCAACGGCATCGACAAGAATTTCACAGACGTGCTCAATGGCGCCACGGGCGAATTCAAGGACATGTACAGCGAGTCGGCCGCTCAACTTCGCCAATTGCTCATCGACAACAAAGCCACGAGCAAGGGCACGGTAGTCGATTCGGCCATAAAATCTGGCAGCAAGACGAAGGTAGAAATTCTGCTCTTCATTGACCAGTCGATCATCAACTCCGTCAATCCGGAGCCCCGGATCGACCGCAGCAGAGTTGCGATCACGATGGAGCTTGTCGACAACCGTTGGCTCGCAAGCAAAGTCGACATCAAATAGCTTGAAGTTACCCTGCCTGCCGAGCTTTCAAAGCGAAGCACTCCACCAACGACGCGAAGGAAGGGCCGCAATGAAGATCATTCGTTGCGTGATGCTGATGACGGCAGCGATGGTCCCGATCGCTCTATCGTCCGTCAACTCAGCCTGGGCCGAACCGGCTGCCAACGAGCAGACCTATGTAGCCGTGCCCGCGATGATCACCGGCAACAGTCCAGATAGCTTGGGTACCTGGACTGTTCACTACGAGCGGGTCGATGGCGGCAATCCGGACGTCGCCGCCGCCGTCAACGATGGCATTGACGCAGAGGCGAATCGACAAGTACGGCAAAACACGTGGGAGGGCTCAAAGAAGCACCAATGGACGTTCGACGCAACCGGGACGGTGCACTTTTACGCGGGGACGATCTCAGAGCTCTTTGTGGGTGGATACGACGCCGACGAGCGGAACGTTCGACGAGATACCGTGACATCAGCGGTGTTCGACGGCCGCACCGGAACTCCCATTACCTGGGACAACCTATTCCGCGACAAGGGTGCCGGCCTGGCTCGACTGTCCGAACAGACCGCGGCGATTCTGCCGACCGTGTATACGCCTGTGCACCCCGATGAGTGGAAGCGCTATGGCCAACTCGCCCCCGTTGACATCAATTTCAAGTACTGGATTCCCACTGCGCAGGGCATCGAACTGCACTTTCCTGATTACCAATTCGGCCGGGGGATAAAGGTGATCACGGTGCCCTGGGCCAACATTGAAGACTTGATCGCCCCGGAGTTTGTCCCAATCGTAGGTAGAGGCATGTGAGAACGTGCGCCGCGATCCCGCGGTTGCATCATCGTTGGTCTGCCGACGCGGCAGATGTGGAAGGAGCGGAATGACCATAGCCGGAACCTGGAAGTTCGAAATTAACTCGTCGATGGGCGCGCAGAAGGGGACTGCCGAACTCACGGTCGAGAACGACAAGCTGAGCGGCAAGCTCAAGACACCGATGGGCACCGCATCGGTGGACGGCTCGATCGAGGGTGATCGGGCAACCTGGAAATCGTCGGTGAAGGTGCCCATGGCGGTGACGTTCAAATTCGACGTCGCCGTCGAAGGCGATACCTTCTCGGGCACGGTAGACACCGGCGTCATGGGCGCCTTCCCGATCACGGGCGCGCGCGCGTGACGCCCTGAACAAACATCGAGCGCATCGAGGCGCTCAATGGACTTCGTGGTCTCCGGAGCGCCGCTGACATTCGGTGCGCGCGCCGGCTTCCGCTGGCAATGAAGAACTCTCCCGGAGGTAATGGATCGTGACTTCGAATTCAGACAACCTGGCGCAAAAGCTGGCGCCGCTTTTCACGCCCTACAAGGTTGGTGCGCTGACGTTACGAAACCGTATCGTCATGTCTCCCATGTCAATCCACGGACAGTGGGACGAGGAACAGGTCGCCGCCGTCGGCGCCCACTACAGGAAACGGGCCGAGGGCGGGGTGGGGCTGCTCATGGCGGGCGCGGTGCTGGTGGACCATCCGACGGCGGGGGACATTCCGTCCGGCCTGACGCCGATGTATGGCGAAGAATCCATGGCCGGCTGGGGCGCCGTGGTGAAGCAGGTCATCCCGACCGGCGTTCCCTTCCTTCCGCAGCTTTGGCACGCGGGCGCCTGGCGCGAACAGCCGCAGAGCACGCATCCGGACGTCCCCAACATATCGCCATCCGGCATGGGTCCGGCGGATGAAAAGATTGGCGAGCCGGCCACCCAGGCCGAAATAGACGCCGTGATCGAGGCTTTCGTCCGAAGCGCGGTGAACGCGCAATCGATCGGCTTCAGCGGTGTCGACATCGCGGGCGCACATGGGTATCTGATCGATCAATTCCTTTGGTCCGAAAGAAATTTACGGGACGACCGCTATGGCGGCGATATTGAACGGCGGTCGCGTTTCGCGGTGGAGGTCGTCGAAGCGATCCGCCGGGCAACGGGGCCCGATTTCCTCATATCGTTCCGCGTCTCGCAATACAAGCGCGATGATTTCATCGCTTCGCCATGGCCGACCCCGCAGGAGCTGGAGGCCGCCATCACACCCATTCTGCAAGCGGGCGTGGATGTGTTCAATGTTTCAAGCTGGCGCTTCTGGTATCCAGCGTTCCCCGACGACTCGCCCATGGGATTTGCCGGCTGGGTGAAGAAGGTCACGGGCGCCCCGGTCATCTGCGGCGGATCGGTCGGGCTCGACAAGAATTTCGTGGAGACGATGCTGCCGGACGTGCGCACTGAGATAGGGAATCTCGATGTTCTTGCAGAAGCGTTTGACCGCGGGGAGTTCGATCTCCTCGCGCTGGGCCGAGCACTTCTCGGAGACCCGGAGTGGCCCAACAAGGTTCGCGAGGGACGCATGGCCGAGTTGAAGCCCTTTATTCGAAGCTCTGTTTCGTCGCACGAGATTTCGGCGCATACCGTAGGGGCTTGACCGCCCCGGCCAGCGCCCGGCCGGAGGCGATGACGCGGCTTCGGTGAAGCATGCGTCGGTGCAGCTCACACACCCGTCAGTGAAGCGCGTCCTCCATGGGACGATCCGCGCCGCAGGCTGAAGGGCAACACGGCCGAGATGGCCACCCACCACCTGTCCCGAGGGTCGGCATCGCCGACGGCCCAGACCTGTCGCGAGCGACGACGACTCACTTACGAGTGGGAAAAGTATTTGACAATAGCGTCGGCGCGATCGTAGTGTGACCGGGGTTACTAACAGCTTCTGGAAGCCGCGCGGGCGACGCCCGCCGCGGAATGGGAGGTAATCGGCGTGCTCAGAATCGCGCGCACCCGCGCTGGGACATACCCCGAGTGCTCACGGGGCCTCGGCCTCGGTATCTCGTTGGCCGCCAGCGGCTTTCCCGCATGTCAGCTCGATCCCACCAACGTCTCTTCCTGAACCAAAACGCCGTCTCATGAGCGGGTTCGCCGCGTTTGACGACTCGCTTCGCACCCGAGGAGGAAAGCCAATGGCACTTTCGGACGACCCGAAGGATGTGACGAGGAAGTTCTACGACAGCTACAACGAGCAGAATCTGCACGCCAGCTTCGAGCGATACGTCGCGGCGGACGCGCAGAACCACGCCATGGGCGGTGCCTTTGACAGGGCGGGCTGGCTGGAGACCGATAGCTCACTGTTTGGCGCGTTCGCCGATTTCTCCATGACGATCCTCGACCAGATCGCTGAGGACGACAAGGTCGCGACGCGCTGGATGATGAAGTGCACTCAGCGCGCGGAATTCTTCGGCGTCCCCTCGAGCGGACGCACGGCGGTGATGGCGGGAACGGCAGTTGACCGTGTCAGCGACGGCAAGATCGCAGAGCACTGGCTCGACGTCGACTTCGCCGGATTCCTGCAGCAACTGGCGCCCCCGCCGTGAAAAACCAAGTAGGCCAGTAGATGTCACTCAACGAAAGGTATTCGGTTCGATGGAACGCACTCGAACGTATCCAGTGAAGAAGAACTACGACCTCGTGGTCATCGGCGCCGGTTCGACCGGTGCAACTCTGGCCGGCCGACTCAGCGGACGGCAGAACCGCAGCATCCTCGTCCTTGAAGCTGGCTCGGCGCCCCGCTCGTTGGAGGATTTTCCACAAACCGTGCTCGACCCGAGCGACTACACAGCGATGGCCCCCGGGCACCCTGTCAACTGGTCGTTTCCCGGCGAATCACGCCCCGGCGTCGAGGTGAGCGCCCCCCGCGGGCGAATCATCGGTGGGTCAGGATCCATCAACGGTGCCTACTTCATTCGCGGGCGGCGCTCCGACTTCGATCGCTGGGAAGAGCTGGGTAACGACAAGTGGTCCTATGCCCGGACGCTGCCCTACTTCCGAAAGCTGGAACACGACGCCGACTTCACCGGTGAATTGCACGGCGTTGGCGGACCGATACCAGTCAGGCGGGAGGACAAAGACCGAGCGCCGGAGTTCACGGCCGCCTTCACGGCCGCCTGCGTCGGCCTCGGCTACCCCGAGGAACTCGACAAGAACGGCGATGAACCCGAAGGGGTGGGACCGGTGCCGCACAACATCGGCGACGGCCTGCGCTTCAGCCCCGCGATCGCCTACCTGTTGCCGAATCTGGAGCGACCCAATCTCGATGTCTGCGGTGATGCGTTGGTCGGCCGCGTGTTGTTCGATCGCGGTCGTGCCTGCGCCGTCGAATTCGAGCTCGACGGCGTGCGGCAGCGGGTCAACGCCGGCGAAGTCATCCTCGCGGCCGGGGCGCTGCGCACGCCACAGCTGCTCATGCTGTCCGGAATCGGACCTGCCGCCCAGCTTTCCGAACACGACATCCCCGTCGTCTGCGACTCGCCGGGCGTAGGGGCCGAGCTAGTTGACCACCCCGACGTCGTGCTGAGCTACGGTATCGACCCTCGTGTCCGCCGAATCAAGGGGCGCGGCGCAATGACATCGGCACTGCACTGGAAGGCCTGGTCACACGAGCCTGCAAGCGACGGCTCTGTCGAGATCCTGCCCTATGTGATGACTCTGGCCGAGGCGATGGGGATCGACGAAACTCCGCCGCCCGGGGCACGAAACGATGACCCGATGCACAACCCGTTCATCTTCATGCGGCTGATGCAACAGCACAGCCGCGGACGCGTCTTCCTGCGCTCGGCCGACCCACACGACGGTCCCGGCCTTTCCTGGAATTTCCTCACAGACCCGCGTGACATGGGCCAGTACCGGGAGGTGGTCAGGGTCGCGGCGTCGATTTTCGAATCGGATGCGATGCGCGATATCGGCGGTAGGGCACTGGGCCTTGATTCACACGATCTCGACACCGACGCCGCACTCGACGCCTGGATCCTTTCCCATCTGTCCACGTGGGGGCCCGGGCACGGGACCTCTACCTGCAAGATGGGGCCGGAAACCGATGCGCTTGCCGTGGTCGACCAGGACGGCTTGGTCCGGGGCGTATCCGGACTGCGGATCGCCGATACGTCGATATTCCCGACGATCATCGCTCGCGGCACGAACGCGACTGCCGTGATGGTCGGCGAACGATTGGCGGAGCTGATCCCCTGATCGCCGCTTGACCAAACGCGTTGCGGCGCAGTGTGATTCCCTCATCGGGCAAGGTCGCGAACTATCTGCGTCCCCGCTTGGGCTGCTGCTCGGATTCGTCGAGGAGCCGGTCCAGATATGCCAGATCCTGACGTAGCAGAGCCACCGCCGCACCCGGTCCCGTCAGGCCGTTGACCCGGTCGGACGGCTGCATGAGGCTGGCGACCGCCATGTCGGCAATTTCGGTGGCGACCTGCTTCGCGGTGGACGGGTCGTCCTCGTGAAACCACCACGCCACCCAGTTGCACATACCGATCACCGCCAGAGCCGCCGAGCGGGGATTGACCGGACGGAACACCCCGCTCTCGATGCCCTGCTTGATGAGCTCGATGACGCTGCGCAGCATCGTGCGCTTGTTTCCCTCGTGGATCTTGGACAGGTGATCGGAAAGGTCGCCTTCGGAACGCTCCAACAACAGAAACCGCATGGGCTGTACGGCGCGGTTGTGCGCCATTACGTAGGCGATTCGGGAAAGCCTCATTACGGGGTCGAGATTGGAGTCGGTCGCCAGATGGAGGATCTCGGCGGTGTTGCTCTCGGTGATCTCCGTGACGAGCTTGGCCAGTAGGTCGTCCTTGCTCTCTACGTAGTAGTAGAGCGCGGGCCGGGTGATCCCCATCTCGTCTGCAATGTCCTGAAGACTCGTGCCTGCGAACCCGCGCTGCGCAAACAGCTTGACCGCCGTCTCGTACATCTGGTTCTCGACGAGTTCCTTACGCACGTTGGATGCGCTCGGCGCCGCGGGCGCTCGCTTGCTGGCGCGTTTGGCCGACTTGGCTGCATCGGATGATCGCGCATTGTTCACCGTCTTCGCCACCCCATCATGCTAAGTCCAGCAGCCGTGAGAACCGGACATCCGCGTGGCGATTTACGTTCACGATTGCTGGTTGACGGTCGCGCCTTAGCGGATGGGAGCGGGCCTCACGGTGTTATTGGGTCCGTGCCGACCGCGACCTGCACTGCAGCGGCCGTACTTGCGTATTCGTCCAATTCTCTACCTTGGTGTCGCCCGCATGTCAATGGGCTCGGCTGGCGATGTGCGAGGGCACGCTGATCCGAGCCGTGTCGTTGGGGAAAGAGTCCGCGAAAGCTCGCCTGGCGCAACCAATGCCACCGAAGTCAGGCTGGTTATGGTTGGCGCGTCAACCGAGGTTTGGCCGCGACACGTCGACGCTCGGGCCGTGGCGGCTAGCCGTCAGCGGTTGCTGGCGCGCCCGCGCGCAGACCGTCCATGACGAGGTCCAGCAGCCGGGTGAGGCGCGGTTTCCAGTCCTCGTCGGGGTCGATCTGCCAAATTCCGGCAATGGCGAGGAAGAAGTCTTCGGTGCTCACTCCCGGACGGATGCTGCCGGCTTGCTCGTTGGCGTGGAGTAGGAGTTCAGCCGCGGCGGTGACTGCGGCGCGTCCCGGTGTCGCGGGGCTACAGGTGGCCTGGCGCATCGCGTCAGCTAGGCCGGCCTTGGCCATGGCGAACTGGGCGAGGCGACCCATCCATTCGCGCAACGCGCGATCGGGTGCCCGAGACATGAGCAGTTTTGCCGCGGTGTCGGAAACCTGTTGGACCTCGTGGTCGTACACCTCGAGGATGAGTGCTTCCCGATTGGGGAAGTTGCGGTAGAAGGTGGCCTGCCCGACACCAGCCTTCTTTGCGATCGTGCTCAGCGGCACCTCCGCCGAACGCATCAACTCCGTCAGTGCCACTTCCAGGATGCGCTCACGATTCTGTAGCGCATCCGAGCGCGCGGGTGCCTGCGTCGTGTGCTGCACTCGCTCTCCTCTACCGAACCCCGGCCGGATCGACCTTGCGTAACGGACAATTGTCCGTTACGTTGGCGGTCGGACAATTGTCCGCTTACGACCTACCTTACCCCCGCAGTGAAGGCGAGAACACCATGAAGATCACCGGCAACACCATCCTGATCACCGGCGGCACCTCGGGCATCGGGCTCGGGTTGGCGGTGAAGCTGCACGAGGCCGGTAACAAGGTGATCGTCGCCGGCCGGCGCAAGGAACTGCTCGACCAGATCGTGATTGATCACCCAGGCATCGAGGCGATCGTCCTCGACGTCGCCGACCCCCAGTCGATCGCCCTCGCCAGCGAAACCGTGGCGGCCAGCCATCCGGAACTCAATGTCCTGGTCAACAACGCCGGGATCATGCTGCCCGAAAACCTCCTCGACCCCGAGTCCCTGCCGATCGCCGAGGATCACGTCACGATCAACTTGCTCGGCACGATTCGGATGACATACGCCTTCTTGCCGCTGCTGATCAAGAATGACGACGCCGTCATCATGAACGTCACCTCCGCGTTGGCGTTCGTGCCGCTGCCGATCACCCCGACGTACAACGCGACCAAGGCCGCGCTGCACTCCTTCAGCGAGAGCCTGCGCGTGCAACTCGCCGACAGCTCCGTCCAGGTCATCGAAGTGGCCCCCCCGGGTGTGCGGACGACCCTGCTGGGCCAGCAGGACGACGAGTCGTCCATGCCCGTGGAGGACTTCCTCTCCGAAACCCTGACTCAGCTGCGCACCCAGCCCGACGCCAAGGAGCTCGTCGTCGAGCGCGCCAAGTTCGTGCGCTTCGCAGAGGCCAACGGCAAATACGACGAGGTGCTCGCCATGCTGAGCGGCCGCGGAGCGTGATCCGGCGACCTCATCCGGCCAGCCGCGCTGAAGGCGCAACATGAAACCCACGAACGACGACACAGTCGAAATTACAAGGGCACTAGCGCTATTGGGCCACATCATGGACGATCACGACACCGAAGGCCTCCGCGAATGCCTAACAGAAGACGCGATCTGGGACGGTAGCGTGTTCGGCTTCGATCCCGTCGTTGGAGTGGATGCGATTGCGTCTGTGTTGAGTGCCGACGGGCACGCGCGAGCTCATCACACGACGAACATCGTCGTGTCGGAGGGTCCTGGAGATGAGGTTCGTGTCCGGTCCAAGGGGCTGGGCATCATGGACGGCGGGAGCGTCGTCAGCGCCGTCTACGAGGACGAACTGCGGCGCACCGCTGACGGCTGGCGCATTTCGAGGCGCGTCATCCACATCCGTTGACACGGTAGGCCCGTCAGCCGAGCCCGTAGGCCAAACCGACGTCGCGTTGCGTCCTGCACGGATCGCTGTCTATGACTCTGGCGGTCGAGCTGAGGCCCCGGGGGACGAACTTCGGGGAAGTTCGGACGTTTGGCCTAAACCGGCGGATAGGCAGGCGGCGGGTACACGCCTCGTAGGATCCAGGCGAACCAGTTGACGCCGTACTCGAGCTCGTCGCTGATGTCGTAGTCGGGATTGGGATCCACTGTGATCACGCTCCAATCGCTGGGTGGCGGAACGCAGAAGCGCAACATACGCACCTTGTTCGTCGCAGGCTGCCCGGCGAATCGGCTCCGCACCTTGGGGACGATCCGATCAACCCGCGATGCAAGGAAGTTTACGGTGAAGCCGACTATTTGACAATACTGTTAGTCGGGGCGTATGTCAGCTCGCCTAGCCCGAGGCGTCGATGTCCTGGTTCGGCTGCTCGGCGCGATCTGAGTCGTCGAGCAGCCGTTCGAGAAAGGCGAGGTCCTGACGCAGTAGAGCCGCCGCAGCACGCGGTCCCGTCGCCGCGGTGACCCTGTCGGGGGACTGCGCGACGCTTGCGAGAGCCAAATCGGCAATGTCGCGCGCGACCTGGTCGGCACCAGCGGCGTCCTTCTCGTGAAACCACGACGCGACCCAATTGCACATCCCGATGACGGCCAGTGCCGCCGAACGGGGATTGATTGGGCGGAACTGTCCGGCCTCAACGCCCTGGTCGATCACGCCGATGAGGCTGCGCAGCATCGCCCGCTTGGTCTTCTCGTGGACGTCGGCCAGCGCGTCGGAGAGTTCCGCCTCCGATCGTGACAGCAATAGAAATCGTGTCGGTTGCATGGCGCGGTTGTGCGCCATGACGTAGGCGATTCCGGAAAGCTTCTGGGCGGCATCCAATTTGGAGTCGCTGGCCACGGCGAGTATTTGACTCGTACTGCCTTCGGTGATTTCGGTAATCAGCTTGGCAAGCAGGTCGTCCTTGCTCTTCACGTAGTAGTAGAGGGCGGGGCGGGTGATACCCATCTCGTCGGCGATGTCTTGCAGGCTAGTGCCGGCAAAGCCACGGTGCGCGAACAGCTTGGCCGCGGTCTCATACATCTGATTCTCGACGAGCTCCTTGCGAACGCTTGAGGTACCGGTTCCCGCTACCGAATTCTGCTTTCTGCCCCGTTTGGCGTTGACCGGCCGATCGGCCGTGCCGAAGGGTTTCGCCGCGTCCACCGTCTCCCCATCTCCTCGTGCCAAGCGAGGCCGTGGTACAGCTACCATGGCCATACGCGAGCAGTTTACATCCGTGCCCAATAGTTGACGTAGTCGATGGCGATTTGCAACAGCTCGGATCGGCCTAGGTGTTGCCCAACGGAACCGAGTTTTGCTCGGGATAGCGAATATTCCTCGACACGTTCGGCTATCTCGGAACCGCGGCGGCCGTCCTCGAGGACCGGTGGTAGTGCTCCGCAGCGACGGTCAGCATGTCCGCCGGCGAGCCGATGCCGGGCCATCCCTCGAGCCTGCTCGCGGCGATCAGCTGGGCGCGGAGTCGGAACTCTTCCGAAGCGGCACCAGGGCTGTCGGCGATGAGTTCGGCGACCTCAGCCAGGTCGAGCCCGGCCCGCTGCGCAAAGGCCACTGCATCCACCGCCGCTGTGGCGTTGTTGGTGGACAGCGTTTGGGCGACGACCTTGTACTTCGATCCGTTCACTGATGAACCGACGTACGTCGTGTCAGGTGACATGGCATGCAGGACGGACTCGAACTCCAGGTACAGATCACGGTCGCCGCTCGCATAGATCATTGCCAGGTTGTGTTCCACCATCGCTGGAGAACCGCTGATCGGAGCGTCGATCATCCCGGCACGGGCAAATAGCAGTCTTCGGCGAGCAGCGAGTTTGACTTCCAACGGCAGGGTGCTTACCTCGATGAGCGGCGGCACGGAGACGGCACTCAGAATGCCCTCGGCGCCATAGAGGACGTCCTCGAAGGCTGACACCGACGGCATGCACGTGACGACGGCGTGGGAGTTCTCGGCGACCGCGCGTGGCGATCCGTTGCCGGGTATGCAGCCGCCTAGGCGTACGAGTTCGTCGCTGCGACCGCGCTTCGTGGTGATCACCGCGAACCCTGCGTCGATCACCCGCTTCGCAAGCGGCAATCCCAGTCGGCCGATGCCGATGAAACCAATTGTGCGGGAGCTCACATCAACTAGCTTACGGTGATGGCAACTATTTGACAATAGCGTTAGCCGATCGGTTCGTGACTCGTGTATCGATCGCACTGACCAGCCGGAACCGGGGTGATTCACGTTAGCGCCCCGGTTCGGCACCGGTCGTGAGCAATTCACCGCCGTCGATCGGAACCGTGAAACCCGTGATGTATGCAGCAGCGTCAGAGGTCAGGTACACGACCAGGTCGGCGACCTCCGAACCCGTCCCGATCCGGCGCTGTGGATTTAGGTCCAACTGGTTCCGTTCCGTCCACGTGACGACGGGCGCGACCAGATCGGTGTCGATCTTGCCGGGGGCGATGCCGACCACGCGGACACCTTCTCGAGCCCACTCCAGGGCAAGGGTGCGGGTCATCATGACCATGCCGGCCTTGCTCACCGCCGCCGGTCACCAACGCCCGCCTGCCTGTCAACGTTCCGGTTGCCTCGCCCACTACTGCATCTCCTTGTTCGCGTGCAGGCGGCCGAAGGCCTCCGGAGTGAAAACGGCTTACGGAAGTGCCTTCAGATGCCCTCGCAGGTCACCGATGAACACCGTGTAGATACCGGTGAACATCGCACGGTTTTCCTCGACCAGCTCTGCCTCGCAGTCGAACTCGCCGTACCACTCGAGGAAGGTCTGATCGCTCTCGGTTATCGGCAGGAGATGCAGGGTGCCCAGATACGACCGCACTGGGAAGGGGGCCGGCTCGTCCGCGAACTCGTAGGAGTAGCGGCGCCCGGGATCGTCGTATGCGACCAGCCGCTCGCGCACGACGCGGCCGTCGTCGACCGTCACACGGCGGATCGAACCGACTCCCACGTCACTCTCGGGCACCGATGTGGTGATCATCGCGACCCACTCCGCCATGCCATGGAAGTCGCCGATCACCGACCAGACCTTCGCGGCGGGAGCGTCCAGGATTGCGCTTACGTATGCGAGGTTCACTTGATCACCGCTCCGGCGTCGACGGGCAGCGCCGCTCCCGTGATGTACCGAGCTTCGTCGGAGGCCAGGAACAGCAACGCGTTCGTGACGTCGATGGACTCGATCCACGGGATCGGCAGGGCATTCATCTCGGCAGCGGGTACGGCGAACTTTTCCCGGGTCGGCTCCGGATCGTCCGGGAGGAACACTCGGTATGTGGGCTCGTTTTGGGTCATGTCGGTGTTCACGGTGGTCGGGTGGATACTGTTGACCCGGATGCCCACCGGCGCGAGTTCGAGGGCCAGTGTCTTCATCAGGCCGACGAGACCGTGCTTGGCAGAGACGTAGTGCGCCAATCCCGGCAGTGCGATGAGGCCGGCCGCGCTGTTGGTGATGACGATCGATCCGCCGTTGCCTGCGCCGACCATGTGTGGAATGGCAGCCTTCGTGGTGCGCCAGACGCCGCTGAGGTTGATGTCGATCATCTCCGACCATTCCTGCTCGGTCAGCTCGTGCGACGCCCCGATGGACAGGATTCCGGCGTTGGCACAGACGATGTCGAGTCGACCCAACTCCGCAACGCCCTCGTTGACCGCCGCGGTCAACGCGTCGCCGTCGCGGACGTCGGCTTGGCGGGTGACGATGCGCCCGCCCGCGGCTTCGACCTGACGGGCCGTCTCATCGAGGTCCGATGGCGTGGCTGTTTTGTAGGGCGCCGAGTCGACCTGCGCCCCGATGTCCACCGCGATGATGTCGGCGCCCTCCTCGGCGAGGCACACTGCGTGGCTGCGTCCCTGACCTCGGGCAGCGCCCGTGATCAGCGCGACTTTGCCGGCAACTCTTCCGGTCATAGTTCGTCCTTCGTCGAAAAGTGATTGGTTGAGATGTCAGATCTAGTTGCTGCACTGCACCGTCGGCACCGACCGGCTCCTACTCATCGCTCGGTCCAACCTTGATGCGAGCAACGACGAATCTGAAAGCCAGTCGCAGTCAGGACGCCAACCTCCGATCGGTACTACGGCCTGGCAGCAGACGTCGGCGCGCTTCTTTCACCGACGAAAACCTCACGGGCGCCCTGATTTGGCAACTCTTCATCGTGACCCGACGTACCCCGGGCGGAGCGAACATCTATCCCAGCGACAGCGAGCTTGGGCATGAGCAACTTCCTTAGTGGCCAAAAGCGCCGGTGACTCCGATCACAGGTCACACTCTAAGCAGTTCGTTGATTTCATGTCAACGACTAGTTTCGGGTTGGCGAAACAGCAAGCCCCTAGCGATGCACGCTGCCGCACCGATAGTGCGGCTGGATCATCAAGCGGCTCAGTTCCCTTCTCGCAGCAGGGGTGTGGTCGAACTCGGACATCATCAAGGCGCCGTGAGACCACCACCATTCCCGGTTCCTTCATTGCGACCACGTTTCTTCTACAGGTTCACCGCGGTGTGCTCTGCCGGCATGTTGAACCCGACCAAGCCGACCTTTCCCGCAGCGATGAACGCCGCCAACGGTGGGTTTCCTTCTCCGAGTACGGCGCTCGATGCACCTGCATGACGGCTGGCTGACCTAGACCCCAGCGACCCCGTCGATTAGCCTCCGGCCAACTTCGGCGCGACGTCCCACGGCAGCGGCAGCCGCGGCATCTCAAAGTCGACTACCCAGGTGTCGGGATGCTTCGCCTGGGGCATGGCAGCGAACGATAGGTGGGTGTGCAGGATCTTCCATTCCCCGTCGATCTTCTCCACGGCGTCGGTTTGACGCATCTTCCAGAAGAAGTTCTTGCCGTCGTCGAGCGTGCCTTCGTAGGTTTGGTGCATGTAGCAGAATCCGACGTCGTTCTTGGCAAAGATGCGCATGTTGATCAAGCCAAGTTCACCGACGAATTGCGGCCCGATGTAGTTGAACCAATTGCGGACGTCCAACCCGTAGTAGTGACCGGGAGCAAGGATGTCGACGAAGCTGACATCGGGGTGCTCGATGTAGTACTTGAGCGGTGCATCTGGGTCGTTGAGGAACTCGCTGTTGTAGTTCGCCTCGACGGCTTTCTCCATGTCGGCGATCTCCTTGACCGCCTGCGGATCGCTGCCGAAGAGCGCGATGGGTTCGATGAAGTCGGCCTTGCTCTTGTCTGAGCCCATGTTTCTTCTCTTCCTTGTGTGGGTGATGGGTGATACGGGTCAACGCTGAAGTACGGTGCCGATGGCGTTGATGAGGATGTCGTTGGCGTCAACCGCGGACGCCGTGCTGCGCCAGGCCACATGGTTGTCGGGACGGATGAGTAGCGCTCCGTCGTCGGCTATTTCGCGCACGTTGGCCCACTGGCCGTCGACATCGCGATAGTCGGCGCCGATGACGGCGACGGCGATGTCGACACCGAACTTCTCCGCTGCCATCTTGGCCGCCCTGGCCCAGGCCTGGCCCTGAGCGCCGGTGATGAGGACGAATCTTCCGTCGTTGCCGACCAAGTCGTGGGTCGAGACTCGCGAACCACCGGCCTCCAGCCATGCGTGGGGTAGTCGATGGCCCGGTCGCGTCGTTGGATGGTAGTTCGAACCCATGGGGTCCACCGGCGCCATTGGCGATCCGTCCGGTACGAGTGCCCCTGCGGGATAGGAGTATCCGATCTCCAGATCATGGGCCTGGAACTCCGTGCGCTGCGTCTCGATGACTTCCGCGAAGCGTGCGCGCCGGGCGGCACCCATCGGGGTATCGGAGAAGAACGCCTCGAAGGTCGCCCGGTGCACCTCCGGCGGTACCGGCATCGGCAACAGCCCGATGCCGGCGTCGACGACGAAATGGTTCTGCATGGTGAACATCGCCCAGTCGACGATTCGTACGCCGATTGGCTGGCGTTCGACGGCATAGGTGTCCAAGAGCGTCGGCGCAGCCTGTCCCTTTAGGACCGCGGCGAGCTTCCAGGCGAGGTTCTGCGCGTCCTGAATGCACGTGTTCATGCCCAGCCCGGTCGTCGGCGGATGCCGGTGGACGGAGTCTCCGACCAAGAACACGCGCCCGTCGGAGTACTTGTCCGACACGGAACCCTGGACCGACCAATGGCTGATCTGAAGGATCTCGATCGGAATGTCACCCACACCGAGGAGTTGGCGAATCTTCGCCAGTAACTCGCCTTCGGTGAGGTCAGCGTCGTCCGTCGGCAGGAACGCGAAATGAAACGCCCACTCCTCGGAATGCTTGCCCCACGTGGGGCCCATCTGTACCAGCAGACCGCCCGACGGGTAGGCCCCCGCCTCGGGATTCAGGAGGTGGGCGATGAGGAGGTCGTCCTGCCACCACTGCGAGAAATCGGCTTTGAGGTGGGTGGTGACGATGTCGAGGATGTCGTCGGCACCGACCATCGATGCCCCGATCATGGGACCAACCGTCCTGCCGCCGTCGGCCCCGACGAGGTAGTCGGCGGTCACCGTGAACTGCTCGCCAGTGTCGCGCGAGACGATGGTCGCTTCGACCGCATCGGAGGTCGAGGTCATCTCGACGAGCTCGTGGTTGAACAGGATCTTGCCCGGTGCCCTGACATCGGCGTGACGCCGCATGATCGGCTCAAGACGTAGCTGCGGAAGGTTCGTCGAGCGGCACGCACTGCTTCGCTCGTATCGTTCGGCCAGTTCGCCGCCACCAAAGCAGTCCATCTTGTGGAATGTCTTTTGTTGCAGCGGCCCATCACCGGCCAAACTCGTTTGCCAGCTGACCGACGCCATGTTGGCAACCTTCGCACCAACGGCACAGACGTCATCGGCGATCCCGAACTGCCGGAACATCTCCATTGCCCGCACGTTGAGGTAGTGGGCCTTGGGCAGGATGGACGTGCCTTCGTGGCGTTCGATCAACACGCTGTCAATTCCGTAGTGCGACAGCATGATCGAAGTCATCAGCCCGGACGCGCCGCCGCCAACAATCAGAACTGGAATCTTGATGTCTAGCAATGGTTTCTCCTCATTCGAGGCCGGGGATTCAGGACCGTGCCGGCGCGAAACGGACTGATAACTGCTCAAAGACGTCCAGCGCGCGCGCGTCTCTCACGGCGCCTTCTGAAATGACGGAGTGGCGCGGCGCTCCGAGAAGTAGGCGCTTGACTGGCACTTCCAGCTTCTTGCCGGTGAGGTTGTACGGGATCGCGGGCACCTCGATGATGTCGTCTGGGACGTGTCTCGGCGAAAGTCGCTCGCGCAGTTGGCGAACGACGCGATCGCGCAGTTCATCGTCGAGTCGCGCGCCTTCGCGCATCTGAGTGAAGAGCAGCAGCGATCCCATCCCTCCGGATGGATCGTTGAGGTGGACGACCAGGCTGTCCTCGAGCTCCGGAATGTCGCTCAGTGCCGAGTAGAACTCGCTGGTACCCAACCGGACTCCACCACGATTGAGGGTGCCGTCCGAGCGCCCAGTTATGGCGCAGGCGCCGCGGGAGTTGAAGACGACCCAGTCACCTTGACGCCAATGACCCGGATACTGGTCGAAGTAGGCGGCGCGGTACTTGCTGCCGTCGCCATCGTTCCAAAAGCGCACTGGCATCGAGGGCATGGGCTTGGAGATGACTAGCTCCCCCAGTTGATCGATCACCGCGTTGCCCTCCGCGTCGAACGCTCGGGCCAGCACACCCAGGGCCGGGGCGGTGATCTCTCCCGCACGTACGGGCAGCAACGGGGTGCCGCCAACGAACGAGGTGCACACGTCGGTACCACCGCTGGTGGACTGCAGATAGAGCGTTGGTTTCACGGCGTGGTAGATCCAGCGAAAACCCTCTGCGGGCAATGGTGATCCCGTCGAAGTGATGCCGCGGAGCGCGTGTAGATCGAAGTCGTCCTTGGGTTCGAGTCCAGCCTTGCGGCACCCCATGAGAAACGCCGCGCCGGCACCGAAGACCGTCACTTCATAGTCGGCGACGACCCGCCACAATAGATCGGCACCGGGATGAGTGGGGTCACCGTCGAACATGACGATTGATGAACCCAAAAGCAATGCCGACACCTGGATGTTCCACATCACCCACGTCGTGGTGCAGTACACGAAGTAGCAGTCGTCCGGTCCGAGGTCCGAATGCAGCCCTAGCGTCTTTTGCAGCTCGACCACGATGCCACCGTGGGAATGCACGATCGCTTTGGGCAGACCCGTGGTGCCCGACGAGAACAACACCCACAGCGGATGCGCGAACGGCACGCGTTCGTATCGAGGCGCCGCTGGTGTGGCGATCAAGTCGTCCCACGTCAATCCCGCCGCGGAAGCCGCCTTGAGATAGGGCACCCGAACCGTGGCCGAAAGAGTCGGCAACCCCGCCTCGATCGCCGCAACTTCCTCGGCGCGATCGATGGGCTTGACTCCGTAGCGGTATCCGTCCACCGCGATGAGCACCTTGGGATGAAGCTGCTCAAGGCGATCGAGCACGCTGCGGACCCCGAGTTCCGGTGCGCACACCGCCCAGATCGCACCGATGCTGGTGGTAGCGAGCATGGCGACTAGGGCTTCTGGGACGTTGGGCAGGTAACCGACGACGTGGTCTCCTGGCCGCACGCCGATTTCGCGAAGGCCGGCGGCAGCCCGCGCCACCTGCTCACGCAGTTGCCCTCGCGTCAACGTGATCGGGTCGCGGGTCTGCGACAGTGCGGTCACGACGGTCTCGTGGTCGTCACCGCGCAATTGATTCTCGGCATAGTTCAATCGCACGTCCGGGAACCACTCGGCTCCGGGCATGTGTTCATCGATGAGCACTCGCGTCGGGTCTCCTTCGGCCACGACGTCGAAGTAGTCCCAGACGGACCTCCAGAACCCGGACAGGTCGCTGGTCGACCATTCCCAGAGTTCGTCGTAGTCGGCGAAGGCATGGCCGTGGGTATCGGCCAGCCATTGCACGTAGCGCGCCATCCGGACGTCGCGCTGCGCCGTCGGCTCCCAGAGCACTTCGCCGTCGATGGCAAAGGTTGAATTCATGATGAGTATTGCTCCTGCGGGCCACACATGCGATGGCGCATCGTTCCGATTCCCTCGATGAACGTGGTGAGTTCATCGTGTGATCGCAAGTAGCGCTGCGGTGTTCGCGTGAATCCGACACCCTCTGGCGTGCCAGTGAAGATCAGGTCACCGGGTAGGAGCGTCACGATCTGAGACAAGTAGGAGACCACAGCGGGAACGGAGAAGATCATGTCCCGGGTCCGTGCAGCCTGGACTCGTTCGTCGCCGACCGAGCACCATATCTCGAGATCGCCTGGGTCGATGAACTCGTCGAGAGTCACCAACGCAGGCCCGATCGGGGCGAAACCTGGATAGGACTTCGCAAGGCTGAACTGCTGCGGTGCCGGTGGCTTGATCTGAAGGTCTCGCTCCGAGAGGTCCTGGCCCGCGGTGAGTCCCGCGACGTAGTCCCACGCCTGTTCCACTGCAACGCCTTTGGCGGTACGGCCGATAACCGCAACGAGCTCGGCCTCCCAATCCACCGATCCCTGAGGCATCGTGATGGCGCCATAGGGACCGGTAATCGAGGAGGCAAACTTTGTGAATACCATTGGAGTGTCCGGGATTTCGACGCCGGCTTCCTCCGCGTGGCCGCGGTAGTTCAGCCCGATGGCGAAGATCTGACGCGGATCCCCGACTGGCGCAGTCAAGTCGGCAGGGTCGAACGCCACACCCTCGACACCGTTCAAAACGTCTGCCCATCGGCGGAAGTCGTCCCAACGGTCGAAGGCATCTTGAAATTTCGGCGAGAACGCGCCGTCACTCGCACGTTCCACGTCGACGGCCAGACCGTCCCTCTCGAGGGCTATCCGCCCGTCGAGATTGAGCAACCGCATGACATACCTCTCTGTCGCCTCTTGGGGGTCGTGCTAGGTCGTCATCAGCTCGAGTACGTTGAGCTGGGGCGACTGCTGAGCCCAGGCTCGGCTGATCAGCCCGGACCCCGGCGTGCCGGCCCGGTAGGCCTCGGCCAGTTCGTCGGGGTCGAAGCTGGGACCAATTGGATCTGCGGCGTACTCACTGCCGCGCATGTAGTCGGTGGCCTCGTCAGCCGAAGCGAAGTTGTCGATCTGCAACTCGACCATGTTGCCGTCGGGGTCGCGGTAGTACATCGAGGTGGTCACCCCGTGCTGCACGGGCACGCGGGGTTCGATGCCGTCCGCCTTGAGTTCCAGGTACTTGTCGACGAGGTCACCGAGCGTAGGAAACGTGAACGCGGAGTGCGCCATTCCGATGGTGACCGGGGTTCGCTCGACGAGCAGCTCCGGCGGCAGGCCGATCAAAGCCACGCGGTGATGCTCTTCGTCGAAGGTAAGGAAGCACATCATGGACTCTTCGTAGACGACGTGGGCGCCGAGAACTTTTGCATACCAGTCCCGCATGGCGGGCAGCTGCGGGGTCTGAAGCACGACGTGTGCAAGGCGGGGGCGAGTGTCCATCGTCTTCTCCAAGAGGTAGGGCTCGGCATCTGAGTACACGACGTCCATGAGGTCGGCTGATACGGCGGCTGTTGTGGTCAGGCGGCGCAGGCGCGACTCGCATCGACGTGCGGAGCCTCACACTACGACCCTGTTGATTTGAAGTCAATGACTTGCGATCGGGAAGTCGAGGCGTCCATGGACCATAATTGGCCGTGGTCCGAATCGCTCGCGACCAGGAAGGGCCGCGCGTGGACACCAGGACAGAACTTCCGCCCCGAAAGGCGCAGGCCGAGGAGACGCGCCGACGGATACTCGAGGTGGCGGTCGACGCCTTCTCGACGAGCCATTACGACGAAGTCGCCGTCGGGGAGATCGCTGCCGCGGCCGGTGTGGCACACGGATTGCTGTTCCACTACTTCAAAAACAAGCGGGGCCTGTACCTCGCGGCCATGCAGGAGGCGGCTCGCGAATTCGAGGAAGCCCATCAGGTCGATACCACGCTGCCGCCCGGCGAACAGATACGCCAGAGGTACTACAACGAATTCGCCTACCTGGCCAGACACCCCGGCCTTGGCACGCGACTGGTAATGGGCGGGAAAGGCGCCGATCCGGAGGCCTGGGCCTTCTTCGACGAACTCCGGTGGCGCGAGATCGACCGAGGCTGCGCCGACGTGGGCCTAGACTCGCACAACCCCGCCATGCGGATGATGCTGGCCGCCGCGACCGGTGCCGCGGACGCCGTGCTGGCTTTCTGGCACCAGAACGGCCAGACGTTCGACGTCACCGAACTCACCGACCGCCTCTTCGAGCAACTCATCGCCGCATTGCGCGGCGCGGCAAAGCTCGACACCACTCTCGCTCCGTCGGTTGACCGAGCGATCAAGCAGTTGCAGGCAGTTCCTCCTAGCGCGGCGGATGGCCACCAGAACAGTCACGCATAGAAGCGAGCCTGGGCGCGCGACCCGCGGCGTAGCGCCAGGTCGCCCACCGGTGAGCTTCGCGCAGCGACTTCAAGGCTGGAAACTTCGTCGACTATGAGTCATTGACTTACAGTCAAATTGGGTTACGCTCATCTGCACTACCTCACTCAGGTGTCGGGCTCCCGCCCGTTTGTCCAGCACATGCCTGGACATGCCTACTCGTCCCCGGCTGGGAGGCACCATGGCAACCGCCGAACTCGAGACCGCTGCCGTACGGCGCGCTGACCGGCAAGTGGAGTGCCGAATATTCCGGCGCCCCAATGCATCTGCGATGCCATGGTGGCCGCTGGTGAGCATCGCCACCCACTAGGCAATCTCGAATGTCAACAATCAGAAAGGGATTCGCAAAATGTCCATCGTTCACGACGTGCATCCAACGGAATCGGCAAGTGCCGCGGGTTTGCCGTACGGCTTCCGAGATGATCTGACGAGCGACCTAATTGAACGAGCGCGATCCGTCCAGCCACTGCTGGCGAGCAAGGCCGCCGAGCACGAAGAAACGAACGGCCTCAGCCACGAAGTCGTCGAAAGGCTGACCGAACTCGAACTGTTCGCCCTCGCCGGCCCACAACGCATCGGGGGGCTGGCGCAATCGAGCCAGACGATGGCGAAGGTGGCGGCCGAATTGGCCAAGGGTTGTCCGTCGACGGCATGGGTGTACACCATCTACAACTCCTGCCTGTGGCTCGCGTCCAAACTTCCCAAGCACATACAGGATCAGGTCTTCGCCGACGGTCTCCCCCGCATCTGCTCACCGCAGAACGGTATGGGCCAACTCGTGGCCGATGCCGACGGGTACCGCCTCTCCGGCCGCTGGAACTACGCGACGGGTTCTCACCACTCGCAGTGGACCCTGATTCCGGCTATGTCACCCGATCAGCAACCGGCCCTCGTCGCACTGCCAATGACGGCAGTGGAATTGGAGTACACGTGGCACGTCGCCGGCA
The DNA here is from genome assembly GCF_033804605.1 of Mycobacterium sp. RTGN6. Taxonomy (NCBI): domain Bacteria; kingdom Bacillati; phylum Actinomycetota; class Actinomycetes; order Mycobacteriales; family Mycobacteriaceae; genus Mycobacterium; species Mycobacterium sp. RTGN6. The sequence continues at coordinate 80,660 of NZ_JAPZKZ010000012.1, read as the reverse complement.
TGAAGGGGACCGGATCGGACACCGTCGTCGCTAGCGACGTCAAGGTCGACACCGACAAGGTCGCACTGTTCTCCGACATCCTTGTCGCGCCGCCGGCCACGATCGACGTCGAAGATCGTGAGGCCAGTGACTTCTGGCCGAACTACCCCATCCTGCGCGCCAAAGCCCTTGGCGTCTTGGTCGGATGCGCAGAGGGCATCCTCGATATCATCGTTTCGCGAAGCGAGGGACCCATCATCTACAGCATCTACGCGCACAAGAGCGATTCGGCGGCCTACCACGCCTCCATCGGCGAAGCGGCGACGCAGGTCCAGGCCGCTCGGCGGATCGTCGAAGGTTCGTGCGAACGCATCGACGCCGCGGCACGCGAGGGGCGGCTGCTTACGACGGACGAGCGGATCGAGACTCGGGGTGAAGGAGCCTTGGCGATCCAACTGCTGCAGAGCGCCGTCAACCGATTGATGGACCTGGGTGGTTCTTCAGGATTCTCGACTTCGGCAAACGCACAGCGCTTTTGGCGTGACTACAACATCGCGTCTCGCCACGTCATCTTCAACTCGCAGATCAGCTTCGAACAGGTTGGACGTCGTGTCCTGGGCATCGAAGACGGTGTCGTCCCGCCGGACATGATCTAGATCGACTGCAGTTCCCGCACCCTCCCGGAGTCGGTTCGACCGATTCCGGGAGGTGACGCGCGTGGTCTACTGGGGCTGCCCGTACACCGCTACGACCACCGTGCGATCAAGAACGCTCTCCGACCACACGCCGATCGCGGTGTTGGCGCAGTCGGACATGATCGCGAAATAGGCGGGGTTGTAATACCACTGGTTGAGGATCTCGATGCCACTGATGGCCAGGGCGGGATTGATGGCGACGGTTTCGGCGACCTTGCCGTGGAAGCCTGCGGCGTTGGCGCGGTCTTGTGGGGTGGACCCGTCCGAGCCGATGTCACCGTCGAGGTTGCGGTTGTTGAGCACATCGTTGGTGTGCCATTGGGCCGCCTGTCGTAGCGCAGGGTTGACCTTGATATCTGTGGAGCAGCCAGCTTGGTGCTGCATGGTGTAGACGTTCGCGACGACGCTCTGGTTGAGCCGCCTGTTGTCGGCGTGCGCGGTGGGCATCGCCAGCGCCGCGGCGACGGTCAGTGTGACAACAACCATCAGCGCCTGCGTTGCGCGACACAACGATTGGATCATGGGGCGCCTCCGTTCTCTGTCTGCGTCACGGCGTCGACTCATACGGGGTCGAATTGCGAGATCAGCCATCGGCCTTGGACGTTGTCGAGGGAGACGCGGACGCTCGATGCGGTGCTGGTGGGTGCGCCCTGCCCCATGATGGTGGTTTGGTTGACGAAAACGAGTACCACCGCATGGTTCTCGGTCGCGGAGACCGACGCGGCAGCCGGTACGGTGGCCACCACCGAAATCTGCTTCTGCTTGGCGCCGGGGATGACAACGTCGTTGATCAGCCCGGTGTAGTCGTCCTTGAACTGTCCGGTCAGGCGGTCCCGCGCGGCGGTGAGGTCCTTTTCCACGGTGTCCGGACGGTACGACAGCATCGCGATTGCACTGTCGGTGGCGGCCTGAACCGACTGCGCGGCGGTCGTCTGCGCATCGCGGGCCGAATCGTCTTGCCACTTCAGATAACCCGCACCCAGTGCGAGGATCAACGCCAGTACGGGTAGCACGCCGTAGGCCAGCATCCGTTTCCAGGAGAACCGGCCGAGCCGGCCGCCAGGGGCCTCGGCAGCTTCGGTGCGTTCGGCCTCTTCGGCCTCTTCGGGGTATTCGACGGCGGCTTCGGAACTCACGTCCATCGGTTCCTGCGCTACCCCTGATTCGACCGACGATCCTTCGGTGAGGACGCTATTGTCAACGGCCACGCTGAACTCCAATCCGGTGGTCGTGCGGGGGTTGCCGTTGGGGTGTCATGGAACGAACTCGACGTTGGACACCTTGCCCCCGTCACCGACCTTCTGCACGATGACCCGCATACGCCACAACCGCGGTTCCTGCTCGGGCGCACCGACACTGCTCGTCTTCACCGAAACGGCAACGAGTACCTGCGCCTGATCGCCATTCTGCGATTCCAGGCCAGCCGCCGTGATGGTGCCCTCCGACTTCGACTGCACCTGCTTGACGACATCGACGAACGGCTTTGATCGCTTCTCGAAATCGTCGTAGAACTCGCCCGTCGACGAATCCAGGATCCGCTGTACGTCTGCATCGACCTCGGTGTTGCTGATCGTGGTCAGGTTGAGCGCACCTTGCCGGCCGGCCTGCAGAAACATGGCGCGAAGCTCTTGAGCCTGCTGCGCTTCCCTGGCTCGGTGACCCAGCCAGCCCACCAAACCCGTTAGCGCCAGCACAGCGACCAGTCCGAACACCAGCGCTAACCGAACACCCGAACGGCCTTGTCGGACAACGGCATCGTCGTCGGCTTCGCTGACCGCGTCGTCGGCTTCGCTCACCGAGTGGTCAGCTTCGCTCAGCTGCCCGGCGGAATCAGCATCGTCTGCCATGTCTGCTCCTCCTTCGCGCCCTGGGCCAGGTTGGCTTGGGTGTACACCTGCCCGTCTGGTCCCACGTAGGAGCCGGTGTTCGGGTCATATTGGGCGATCGCGATGGGCGGCGGCGCTGGCGCGGGTGCGCCCTCGGGCGCTGACGGCTGCTGCGGAACGCCCTGGCCCGAAAGCGTTGCGTTCGGGTCGCCCTTCCAGTAATAGCCGTCGTTGAGCGGTACATACTGCTCGTCGCTCTCGCACATCTTGACCGTTGGCGCACGCTTGCCCGGTCTGGTCAAGCAGGGCAGGTTGCGCGCCCCGCGCACCGCGATCTGAGAGTCCTGTGGCACTCGGCAATACAGGTCACCAGCGGGTCGATCCGGCGCGTCGACCAGCGCAGGCGAACGCAATTGCTGGGGTGGCAGATAGCCGGTTTTGCACGGTGGCGGCGCGTTGAGGTTGAGATTGAAGTCCAGATAGGCGCCGCGGTAGTCCGGCTTGGTATGGGCATCGGCGAGCACTCCACCCTGAAGGGCCGCGATGGTCTGGGGCATCAGGACCAGGATTTGTTCCAGCGCGGGCTGGTAGGTGACGGCCACGTCGCCGATGCCGGCGAGGTTTGCCAGCAAGATCGGCAGAGATGGCTTCAGACGATCGAAAAGCTGCTTCGCTTCGGCCGCCGCCGGGCCGCCGTTGTCGATGAGGCCGGCGACGGAGTCGTCATGGTCGCGTAGTTGATCGCTGATCGCAGCCAGGTGCGCCGCCCAGGCGTCGATCGAGTCCGACGTTTCCGTCTGCGAGTCCAGCACTGGCTTGGACTGGTCGATCAGGGCGGTGAGCGAGTCAAGGTTGGCGCGGGCGTCGATCGAGAGTGTCGTCGAGCCCTTGACCAATCGAGACAGCTCCGGGCCGAGACCGCCGACCGCGGTGTAGCTCTCGTCGACCGCCACCTTGAGGTTGTCCTGCGGGATGGCCTCCAGCCCGGTGTTTGCGGCGCCCAGCAGCGTATTGATGTCCGGTGGCACCGACGTGTCGCTCAGTGGGATCACGTCACCGTTCTTCAACGGTGGCCCGTCGCCGCTGCGCGGCAACAAGGCAACGAACTGCTCACCGACCGCACTTTGGCTGTGTACCTCAGCCTTGACATCGGAGGGGATGTCGACTCCGGACTTCAGCGAGAGTTCCGCCACGACACCGGTGTCGGTCAAATCGACCTTATCTACGCGTCCCACCTCCACGCCGCGGTAGGTGACGTTTCCGGTGGCGTACAGACCCCCAGACTGGGGCAATTGCATCGTGACGGTGTAGCGCCCGACACCGAACAGCTCGGGAATTCGGGCGTAGCCGAATGCCATGGACGCACCGGCGATCAGCGTCACGACCGCGAACACCAACAGTTGGATCTTGTTGCGTCTGTCTAGGCGCATGTCACGACCCCTGATCGAATCGGTACGGCGCCACCAATGGGTTGCCCGCTGTATAGGGGCTGGGCAGCTGGCCGATCGTGCGGCCCCATTGCATCTCCAGTTCGGTGAGATCGCCTTCCCAACGTGTCCCGGTGAACAGGCCGCGGTCGATACGGCTCAAGGTGAGGTCGAGGACCAAGGTCGAATTCCCGTAGTCACCGCGGAACCACTTATCCAGTGTCTCGTTCGGCCACGGCAACGTAGCCAGGCTGGAGAGCGAGCGGGTAAGGCTGGGTCCGGCGTTGGCCAACGAGTCCAGTACGGGCGCAATGTCTTTGAGTTCCGCAACCAGCGCCTGCTTCGTCTGATTTGCCGAGTCGGCGGCTAGGTTGCCGAACTTGCCCAACTGGTCGACCGTTTCGGTCAGGTCGTCGCGCCGGTCCTTGAGTACGGTCAGTGCATCGGGGATGGTGCGTAGCGCCTTGTCGACCACAGGGTCCTGCGCGGCAAACTGGCCGGCGAGGTTGTTGAGGCTTTCGGTGGCGGTGACGAGGTCGTTCTTTTGAGCGTCGAGGTGGCCGATGAATACGTTGAGCTGCTCGAGAAAGCTGCGCACGTCGTTTTCCCGGCCTGAGAAGGCGGTAGTGAATTCTCTTGTGATGTCTTGGACTTGACCGAGGCCGCCGCCGTTGAGCAGCACGGACAGTGCACCCAGCGTCTGCTCGGTGTTCGGATAGGCGCCTGCCGAGGCCAGCGGGATCAGCGACCCTTGGGTCAGTCGGCCCTTGGGGGCAACATCGGTGGGCGGGGCCAGCTCCACATGCAGTGTGCCCAAGAGGCTGGTTTGACCGATCTTGGCCGTCGCATTGGCGGGCAGTACCACATCACCGTTGAGCTGCATCGTCACCAGCGCGTGCCAGTCCTGCCGCTCGATCTTGGTGATGTGTCCGACCGTGACATCGCCGACCCGAACCCGCGAGTTCTGCTGAATATTGGTCACATCGGGTAGCTGCGCCTGGACCTCGTATGACCCGGGGCCATTACCCTCGGTGCCCGGCAACGACATGGAGTTGACGCCCCGCCAGCTCGCGCAACCCGAAATCGTCACCGCCGCAAGGGCTACCAGCGCGGCCCAGAGACAACCGCGCCAGACGCGGGCGGTCATGATCCGGCTCCGGGCGGCACCATCATCCCAGTCAACCCGTCGGCGGGGTTGGTCGGCAGAGGCTCTCCCCCGCTCGGTGGTGCTGGGGCCTCTGCCGCCAGCGGGGAGCTGTCGGCGGGAGGGCCTGGCACGGCAGCCGGCGCAGTGTCGGGTGGCGGAGCCGGTCGGAAGTCTGGGCGCATCCAGTCCTCGCTGTAGGTGATCTCGTTAGGCCGTGCCTGAGTGCCGACAAACGGGTTCATCCCGAGCGGCGGGAAGTTGTACTGCCTGTTCTTGAGGATCGGCGCGAGGTATTGCACGCACAGCTTGGCCGCCTGTTCACCGCCCAGCCGCGATGCGGCCTGGATCGCCCCGCACAAGAACATGAGTGGATTCGAGAAGTTCGAGGCCGCCAGGATGCCGGACAGCGACCCCTGGGCGGGCTGATAGATGTTGTTGAAGTTCTGCACCGTATTCGGCAGGACGTGCAGCGTCTGCTTGATGTCGTCGAGACTTTCCATCACGGCCGTGGAGAGCGAGGACAACTTGTCCGAGGTGGTGCCCAACGCCTCACGGTTGTCCGCCACGAAGCTGTGTACATCACCGACAGCGGTGTTGAGGTCGGCCACCGCCCGGCCCACCTGATCGGGGTCATCGGCCAACAACGCGGTGACCGCGGCCAGGTTCCGGTTGAGCTGGCCCATTAGGTCGGTGCTGGACTGCAGTGCAGACACCAAGGTCGACAGGTTCTTGATGGTGCCGAAGATGTCGTTGCTATGGTCGCCGAGCGCCGAGATCGCTTGCGACAGTTTGATGATGGTTTCCCGGATGTTGGCGCCTTCGCCGCGCAGGTTTTCGGCGGCGGTGTTGATGAATCCGCCCAATGTGCTCACCCCGCCCGGCTGAGTGGGCTGCAGTGTCTCGGTCAGCTTCTGCAACTGCACTCGTAGGTCGTCCCACTCGACCGGAACCGCTGTGCGGTCCTGCGGGATTACCGTGTCGGTCTTCAGCGCGGGTCCGCCGGTGTAGGCAGGCACCAATTGGATGGCGCGCGCGGTCACCAGGGACGGCGCCAGGATGAGCGCCTTGGCGTCGGCGGGCACCTGGTATTTGTGGTCGAACCAGAACGTCACCTTGACCCGCTCTGGTTGCGGCTCGATGGTGTCGATCTTGCCGACGGGCACGCCCAGGATGCGGACGTCGTCGCCGGGGAAGATGCCGTTGCTGTTCGCGAAATACGCGACGACGGTGGTTCTACTGATCGCGCGCCAGGTATGCCACGTCACCGCAACGCCGGCGACGAGCACGAGCGCGAGCACGGCCGCGAGTCCGATGCGGACACCCGTACGTTTCGTCATCGGCCTGCCTCCGTTGGTGTTACCACTTCATTTGGCGCCGGTTCGTATACCGGTGTTGGTCCAGGGGGCGGCGGCGGAGCCGTCTCCCCAGGGGCCAGTGCGGGCGGACCTGGCGGCGGGCCACCCGGCGGTGGAGCGGGCAACGGCTCCCGGTAGGGGTAGCAACCAGTAGGGCCAGGCAACGCCAAGCCGGGCGGGCCGCACCCCTGATCGCCCGGATTTCCGGTGATGGCATCGGGCAGCGTCATATGCGGGTCACCGCCCTGACCCGTTCTCGGGTACGGCACGGGCAGCGGCGGGGTGCCCGGCTGACCCGTCTGCGGGTCGTTGAGCTCTGAGGGCGCCAGGACATTCGGATCCAGGCCCAAGTCGGAGAACGCAGCGTCGACGAATGGCTGAATGAACTGGCCAGGCAACAGGTTCGAGATGTAGGCCTTGAAGAACGGACCGGAGGCCAGTGATTCGCCAAATGACATCGCGTAGGCGTTGAGCAGCTTGATGGACTTCTGCACTTTGGCCTTGCGGTCGTCAACGATCGTCAGCACGCCATTGAGCTTGTCCAGCGCTGGGCGCATCTGATCGCGGTTGTCCGCGACGAATCCCGAAACCTGGTGGGCCAGCGCCGAAATGTTGTTGGAGATCTGATCCAGCGCGGCGCTTTGCGAGTTCAGCTCAGCCAGCAGTGCGTTCGAGTTCCCGATCAGCCCGACCACCTTGTCGGTGCGTTCGGCGAGCACGCCGGTGACGTTGTTGGCATCGGACAGCAGGTGGCGCAGTTGCTCATCGCGTGCGTTGAGGCTTTCCGAGAACCGCGCCACTCCCTGCACCGCCGCCTTCAAATCCGGTGGCGTGTCCTGGAATGTCTGCGAAAGCATCGACAGCGACTCGGAAAGCTGATCGGTGTTCAAGGCGTCGACTGTTGTCGCCAGATCGCCGAGTGCGTCAGGGAGTTGATACGGCGACGTGGTGCGTTCGAGCGGGATCGGGCCCGACAACTGCCCTTCCCCACGAGGCGTTACGTCAAGCAACTTGGCGCCAAGCACGCTCTTGGTCTTGATCGCAGCCTCGGTCCGGTCACCGAGCGGAAGGTCGGTGTCCACGTTGAACGTGACCAGCACACGGGGCCCGTCGAGTTCGACGTCGGCCACCTCGCCGACTTTCAAGCCCGACACCTGTACCGGCGCGCCCGTCATCAGCCCCCCGGTCTCGGCGAAGTACGCCGAGTACTCCTTGCCGACCCCGAGGAACGGCAGGCTCTTGTAATTCAGCGCGCCCACTACCAAGGCGGCGGTGACGCCGACGCCGACCACCCCGATGACTACGGGGTTGCGTTCGGAAAAGAATTTCATTTGGGAGTGCACCGTCCGGAGTCTTGGCCGGCCACCTTGATGTACACCGGCTGGCCGCCCTTGCCGTTCACCTTCAACGCGATGTCGCATATGTAGAAGCTGAAGAAGTCCCCGTAGAGACCCTGACGCGCCAGGATCTGATACTTGTCGGGCAGCCCGTCGAGAAGGTGCTCCACGTATTCGTGGTCAGCCACCACTAGCGAGCTCACCCGATCGGATTGCACAACAGTGTTGTGGAACGGTGGGCGCGCTTGCGCCAGCAAATCGCTAATTCCTGCCGCTGCCGCGTTGGCGTTCGCCAAACCGTTGGCGATGTCTGTCTTTCGCGCAGCGAGACCCTCCACGAGTTGCGACAGCGAATCGATGGCCGTACCGAACTGCTTACTTTGGCCGGCTAGTGAGCCAAGAACGGTGTTGAGGTTGTCGATGACCTGGCGGACCAACTCGTCATGGTCGGCAAGCGTGCTGGTGAAAGTAGCGGTCTGCGCCAGAAACGAACTGATCGTGGCTCCCTGACCCTGGAACGCCTGGATGAGTTGGCCGGTGAGCGCGTTGACCTGCTCGGGGTCCAGCGCACGGAACAGCGGCCTAAATCCCCCGATCAGCGCATCCAGGTCAACCGCGGGCGCGGTCCTGTCCGTCGGGATCGTCGCACCCGCAGCGAGCCGCCGCGGCTCACCCGCACCTTCTTGCAATTCCAGATAACGATCGCCGATCAGGTTGTCCCAGCGGACTATTGCCTTCGACCCCGTGGTCAACAAGACCGTAGGGTCAGTGCTGAACTGCACCGCCACAATGGTGTCCGGCCTGATCGAGATGTCCTTTACCTTGCCGACTTCCACCCCTGCGATGCGAACGAAGTCACCGCTCTTCAATCCGCTGACGTTGACGAACTCGGCGTTGTAGACGAGGTCCTTCTGGAAGCGGAACTGGGCGAAGATCGCGAGGATGGCGAATAGGCCCATGGCACAGACGGTCACGAAGATCGCCAGGCGCACTATGGCACCACCCAGGTTGTCTCTCACAGCCGCACTCCTCTCGTTACTCGGTGGCTCATGGGCCCGCAGGTGGTGCGCCGGGCGGCGGTGGATACAGCGGTGTCCCGTCCGGCCCGTACTCCGGCGCTCCGTAGGCCGGCGCACCGGGATATGCCGGCGCCGGACCAGGGGCGGGCCCCCCTGGGTAGCGGATGCTCGGGGGTTCGGGGATTCCGCGGGTGACCGGCAGGTAGTTGGCCCAGCCGGGGAATCCGATTCCCGGATTGGGTCGGACGTCGAGTCCGGTTCCCCACCCGGTGTTCGTAATCAATTGGCGCACTGGGAAGTTCTTGGTCGCATCGGGCAGCGAACCACATCCCGGCTTACCCCCTGGTCCGCCCTTGGCGGCGATGATCGGCAGATTTTCGGGGTAGTGGTAGGGGTCGTCACCCAGCAGGATGCCGGCGTCCAGGATCGACGACTTGCCGTTGCCACCGAGGGCGGCATAGGCACCGTTGTCGAGCCACCATTTAGCGCCCAACAGCAAGCAGGTGTATTCGGGGTTGTACTTGTACAGCAGGTCGGTAGTGGGTTGCAGGACGTTGACGGCGTGGACCAGGTTGTCTTTTGCCGGCCCCAACAAATCGATGCCGCTGCGCGCCAGCCCGGTCAGGTTGAGCAGCAGGGAGTCCAGCGACGATGCGTGGCCGGTAAGCGTCGTACTGGTGGTGCTGGCGGCGTCGATGAAGGCCAGAATGTTCTGCGCAGCTGCACTGTAGGTGTCACTGAACCCGATGAACGCCTTGGTGTCCTGCGCAACCGTGTCCATTCGCGGATTGAGGGCCAACAGAACCTGATTCGCGTCGGTGGTCGCAGTACCGATGGCTTGGCCTTGTCCCCGCACACCCTCGGCCAACGCGGTCAACGTCGCGTTCAGCTTGGCGGGATCGATCTTCTTGATCACGTTCACTAGGTTCTGGAAGACCGTGTTGACTTCGACGCTGACGTTGCGGGACTGCAGGACCGCCCCGGAGGACAGTCGGGCTGCGCTCGCATGCTCGGGTGGGATCAGGTCGACGTACTTGGCGCCAAAGGCGGTGGTGGCTCTGATCTGCGCGTCGACGTTGGCCGGAATGTAGCGGATCTTGTCGGGGAAGATTTCCAGCTGCAAGCTGACGGAATCGGGGCCGCTGCTGACCGTGGCCACCCGGCCGACGTCGACCCCGCGCATCCTTACTTTGCCGCCGGACTCCATCACCAGGCCCGCCCGCTCAGACGTCAGGGTCACCGGTACGAACTTTCGAAATGTGCCCTCGAACAACGCCGTAGCAGTCAAGGACCAGACGACGACCACGGCAAGGAAGATCGCCGTCCACCAAGCCGGGTGCAACCTCTGCTCGCGTGCGTCGGCCATCGTCGTCACGCGAGGTTGAAGTTGCCGGACTGGCCGTAAACGGCCAGTGCGATGGACACGATCACAAACGCCGAGACGACCAATGAGGTGCGCACCGCGCGGCCCACGGCCTCGCCGACTCCCGCTGGTCCGCCGGTCGCGGTGTAGCCGTAGTAGGTGTGCACCAGCATTATCGCGGCGCCCATCGCGACCACTTCGAGAAATGACCAGATCACGTCGGTGGAACGCAGGAAGGTGTTGAAGTAGTGGTCATAGACGCCAGTCGACTGGCCATAGCCGAAGGTGGTACTCGCTCGCGCCGCAATGAATGCCATCAACAACGCGACGCAGTAGAGCGGAATGACGACGATCACGCCCGCCATCACCCGGCTGGACACCAGATAGGCGATCGATCGGACGCCCATGACCTCCAACGCGTCGATCTCCTCATTGATCCGCATCGCGCCGAGCTGAGCCGTGGCGCCAGCCCCGATGGTCGCCGCCAGACCGATGCCGGCCACGGCCGGGGCCACCAGCCGCACGTTGACGTATGCGGACGTGAAGCCGGTTAACGCCTCGACCCCGATGCCCGATAGCGAGTTGTAACCCTGAACGGCGACGGTCGCTCCAGCCGACAAGGTCAAGAAACCTACGATCACGATGGTTCCGCCGATCACCGCCAGAGCGCCGCTGCCCAGACTCATCTGGGCGATCAGCCGCAGTATCTCGATCCGGTAGTACACCAACGCGTTTCGCATCTCGGCGAGCGACTTGGTATAGAAGGCCATTTGCAGACCGACTCGGTTCCAGCCGTCCGCCCATCCGCTCACCGTGCGGGTCATCCGAGGAAACCGTTGCCGCACCACCACCTTGCTGCTCACTTCGCCACCTCCACGCCGACCGTCGTGACGATCACATTGATGACGAACAACGCCATGAACGAGTAGACGACCGTCTCGTTGACCGCGTTACCGACGCCGGCAGGGCCACCACCGACGGAAATGCCCTTGTAGCAAGCGATCAGGCCGGCCGCCAATCCGAAGAGTGCAGCCTTGCACAAGGAGACAATCACGTCGGACAACCCGGTGAGCAACGTCAAGCCAGCGGCGAAGGCGCCCGGTGTGACGTGCTGGACGAAGACGGAGAACAAGAACCCGCCGCCAAGGCCGATGACCGACACGAGTGAATTGAGCAAGAGGGCAATCAGGGTGGTGGCAAGAACACGCGGGACCACCAGCGACTGAATCGGATTGATGCCCAACACCCGCAGCGCATCAAGCTCTTCCCGGATGGTACGTGAGCCCAGATCGGCACACATCGCGGTCGCGGCGGCGCCCGAGATCACCAAGACCGTGACGATCGGGCCGATCTGGGTTACCGCTGCCTGCGCGGCGCCGGAACCGGAGAAGTCCGCCGCACCGAACTCGAGCAACAAGACGTTGATCAGGAACACGGTGAGCACCGTGAACGGAATGGCCAGCATCAACGTCGGGACGAGTGCGACGCGTGCGACGAACCAGCTCTGTAGAAGCAGCTCCCGCCAGGCGAACGGCGGCTTGAACATGAGCACGAACGTGTCCAGCGCCATCGCATAGAAGTCGCCTACGGCGCGGATGGACTTGGTGGCGGCGGCCGAGGAAATCAACGCCGTCCGCCCTGCTGAGTGCAGCAAAGCCTCATTGTCCGCCCTATCCCTTCGTGCAGTCCAGCAGACCAAATCCGTGTCGACTGATGCCGACTCTTGTGTGGGCTACGCCACAATGTTCGACGAATCTAGCGAATTTTCTACGCTTTAGTCAAGCGCCTGTCGCTACGCATCCCAACACATGGATTCGGCGGATGTCGGGGCGTCGTGGCGAGCCGATTACCCGGCGGCCAACGAACCGTGCCCGCATGGACCCTGGCGGCTTCGCAAGCCCGTCGCCCACTACCAACCACCCGCTCCGTGACGAAGGAAAGGGGCTGCCCATCCGGGCCTAAGTTCGGTGATGCATGGACGTCTGTACGGGTCATCGCAAACTCGGAATAGTAAGTGCGCCAATGTCGCTCAAGACATCGAAGTTCTCTGCGCTCGAGAATTCTCCGAGTTCTTGATCGAGGATGGCGACACGGATTGCGCGCCGAAGGATCTTGCCTGATCGGGTCTTCGGTAGTGCCGCGATCTTGTGGACGGCGGCGGGTGCGAATGGTTTGCCCAGCTCATCGACGATCATTTGGGCCAGCGCACCTGATACGTCCTCGGTGGTGTCGGGAGTGGGGACCCAGAACGCCCATACCGTTTCGCCCTTCCTCGGATCCGGCACCCCGACGACGGCCACTTCGGCGACCATCGGGTGTCGGGCGACGATGGATTCGACCTCAGCGGACGCGAGCCGTTTGCCGGCTACGTTCATTACGTCATCTGACCGGCCGAGGATGAACCACTGGCCGTCCTCGTCGATACGTGCGAGGTCGCCATGGCGCCACATCCCGGGGAAGGTCGACCAATACGACTCGAGGTAGCGCGCATCGTCTTTCCAGATGCCGCGGGTCATGGATGGCCACGGCTGCCTGCAGACCAGTTCCCCGGCTTGTCCCCGCACAGGGGTGCCGCTTACGTCGACCACGGTGACGTCCATGCCGAGCGAGGGCCCGCCTACCGAGCACGAACGGATTGGTTCCACGGGGTACGGAGCAAGAAATGAACCTCCCACTTCGGTGCCGCCGGAGAAGTTGATAATGGGAACCCGACCGCCGAAAACGTCTCGTGCCAGCCACGTGTAGGACTCGGGGTCCCACGTTTCGCCCGTGGAGCCGAGCGTGTGTACTGATGACATATCGAACGCGCCGGGCCTGAATTCTGCGGCAGCGCGAATCGTGCGGATCAACGTCGGGGAAACCCCGAGCGTGTCGACGTGGTGCCGCTGCGCGAGCTCCCACAGTCGGTTGGAGTCCGGCACGTCCAGCGCTCCCTCGTAGAGCAGCAGTGTCGCACCGTTGGCATGAGTCCCGATGATCGACAGGGCGCCCATGATCCACCCCATGTCGGTGATCCAGCAGAAGACACCGCCACGTTTCACGTCGAATGAATAGGCCAACTCACTCGCCGTCTTGACCAAGAACCCGGCGTGGGTATGTACGGCTCCCTTGGGGCGCCCGGTGGTTCCGGACGTGTAGGCGAGCAGGAGCGGCTCGGCCGATGCCATCATTGCCGTCGGCCCGGCATCGCTTACGTCACCTTGCACGTCGTTCCAATCCACCTCCCGGGGGCGCACGGTCGCTTCGCGCGCGTTCGGGTCGACGTTGCGCACGACGATGACCTGTTCCACGGTCGGACACGATTCGATGGCCTGGTCGAGCGCCCGCTTCAGCAGCACCGTCTTGCCGCGGCGCCGGGTGGCATCGGCCACGATCACGACCTTCGCGTCCGCGTCCTGGAGTCGCGACGCGATCGCGGCCGGCGCGAAGCCGGAGAACAGCGGCACCAGGATCGCACCTAGCCGGGCGACGGCGTAGCACGCCACCACCGCCTCGGGCACCATGGGTAACAGCAGTGCCACGGCATCGCCGCGTTCGACCCCAAGCCGGCGTAGCCCGGCGGCAAGCTGTTTCACCTGCTGGTCGAGTTCTCGGAAGGTCAGCGATCGAACGGTGCCGCCTTCGTCTTCATGAACTACGGCCAGCCGTTCCGCGTCCGATCCATCGGCCGCCCACCGGTGCACGCAGGCATCAACGATGTTGAGCTCACCACCGCAGAACCAATCGGGGTGCTCGATGCCGCGTGAGAGGTCGACGAGCTGGGTGTAGGGAGTGCGAAACGGCAGGGCGAGATCCCGAATGGCCGCGTCCCAGTACCAGCCGATATCGGCGACTGACCGCTTGCGCAATTCGGCCAGCGAGTCCACGCCGTGTGCGCGCATCAGCCGCGTGACGTTGGCGCCTTCTATGTAGTCAGCTGTCGGATTCCAGACGTAGTCCGCCATTGCGATGGCTCCTATCACTAGGTCGGGTGACCGATCACAATTCCGTCGAACTCCCGGAAGCCGGCTGCTGCATCGCGCGGTCACCCCAGACCGTCTGAGAATGCTGTTCCGCCAACCGGTGTGCGCGCTCCGGTGCCGCCTCGGTGACGGCCGCCAGCAGTTCGCGGTGCTCGTCCACGAGAAGCTGCCAGTTCTCGCCGCCCTGATACTCGGGGGAGGCGCGGAGGCGCTCGACGATGCGCTCGAGCGCACTCACCATGAGCGCGAGGATCGGGTTCTTCGTCGCTTCGGCCAGCATCACGTGAAAGTCGAGCACGAGTTGAGTGACCGACCGCCCCGCCTTCAACTCGCGGTCGCACTCGTCGACGTTGTTGCGCAGCCGATCCAGGTCGGTTTCGTCGGCGTTCATTGCCGCCCAGGCAGCGACGGCCGGCTCAAGAACGGTCTTGACGGCGAGGAACTGCTCCTGGGTCACGTCCGCCAAGGCGAACAGATTCTCAAAGGCATTGACGGCAGGCTCCATCCGTCGATCGACGACGAACGGGCCGCCGCCCGACCCCGGCCGAATCTCGAGAAGACCCTGTAGCTGAAGGGAACTCAGGGCCTGGCGAACGGCCGAGCGGCTCACGCCGAACTGCTCACTGAGCTCGCGTTCCGTCGGCAACGCGGCGCCCACCGGGTACTCGCCGCTGACCACGGCGGCGCGCAGTTGCCGTGCAACCTGATCGCTCGGCCGAGCCGGCACGACGCGCGAGAACGTCTTAGACACGAGTGCACCCTATCGCCGCGAACGCAAACATACAAACATTGAACCTTTGAAGGTTGATGTGTAGCGTCGGTCACATCGCTCGGCCCGGCAGAGGACACAGGAGGTTGGCAGGTGCATACGCCTTCAGCGTCGGTGCTGGGCTTGCTGCTGCCGCCGGTTTCCAGTTTTGACGTCTTGCGCGAAGCGCTGGGAGTCATGGACGCAACCGGGTTCGATTCGGTGTGGGTGCCTGACCGCACGTTGGCGGGAATCGGGCCGTGGCCCGAGCTGTGGACACAACTCGGTTCAGTGGCTGCGATCACCCGCCGGCTTACCGTGGGGACGGCCGTTGTCGTCCCGTCCCGGCGCCACCCCCTGCACGTCGCACACGCGTTGGCCAGCGCCGACTTGACCACTGGCGGCCGCCTGATCGCCGGCGTCGGTCTCGGTGGCCTCGACCCGCGCGAGCACCAAGCCGTCGGGGTGGATGTTCGGGAGCGTGCCGGGCTGACCGATGAGTACGTCGGCCTGTTGCGCCGGCTGTGGCGCGACGACGCGGTCGATTTCGACGATGCCCGAATCTCGTTGCGGGGCGCTGCAATACCCGTTCGTCCGACCCGGCCAATTCCGATCTGGATCGGGGGCGGGTCAGACGCCGCGATCAAGCGCGCAGCACGAATCGGCGATGGGTGGCTGGGCGCGCAACAGGGTCCGGAAAACTACCGCCAATCAGTCGAAAGACTGGCCGAATGTGCGCGCGAACACGACCGCTCCCCCGAACAGGTGCCCGCGGGGATCTATCTCTTTGGCGCGATCGATCAGAACCGGGAACGCGCGGCCGCGAAGCTGCAACCGGCGATGACAGCCATGTTCGGCGCCCCCCTAGAAGTTCTCTCCGAGGCCTGCCTATGGGGCACGCCGTCGGATTGGTGCCAACGAATCGCCGACTACCAACAGGCCGGCGCAACGAAAGTCGTTGTCGCGCTATTCACCACGGAGTTGATCGCCGACGTACAGCTGCTAGCCGAAGAAGTACTACCCGCATTACCGACCCCACCCACGTAGATAGATCGGAGCACAGTGCCGCTATGTATGACCTGAAAGAGGATTGGGCCAACCTTCCATCACGGCTTACGGCACAGGCAATTCGCGGCAGTGCCGACATGGAAGCCCTGCCACTGCCCGAAGTGCAACCGCCATGGGACATTCCGGACACACTGGTGCTGACTGCCGCAGTGTCGGGACGCATCGCTCGCGACCTCGACCGAGACGTCGTCCGGCACTACGGGCTCGACTTCGACAGTTATGTCCAGGCCGCAATCGGTGCCATCGAAGCCGGCGCCTGCGGGATCCACCTCGACTTCCACGGCATTGCAGACATCATGCAATCCGGTCTGTCGGTTCCCGAGATCTACGAGAAGGTGTATCGGGATATCGATGCGGGCACGAGCAAGGACTGGGTGCGGGATGCGAACGTGCTCGGCGGAGACAGCTTCGCGGAGAACATGTTCCCCGTGACGTCGGGCATCGCCGAAACGGCGCCCTCGGCACCGAACTTTCCTGTGGACTGGATGGAGTCGGCCGCCAAGGTCATCGACGACCACGATGTCCGGATGCACTTTGCGATCCATTCGACCGCTGAGGTGGACCTGGCCGAGCGGCTCATTCTCTCGAAGGGCATTCTGACGCACCGGCCGTACTGGAGCATTCTCATCGGTTATCCCTACGATGACCGCACCACTCGCCTCGCCACCTATCTGAAACACCCGAGGGCGATGATGCAGGAGCTCATCCAGATCGTCGAGCGCATCAAGGAGCTCGATCCCGATGCGTTCATCCAGGTGTGCGCTGCTGGCCGAGCGAGTCACTACCTCTCGACCACGGCGATGCTGCTGGGACTTCACGTTCGGGTCGGTACGGAGGACACCGCATTCAAGTTTCCGCACAAGGACGACCTGATCACTGACAGTGTTGAGACGGTGGTATCCGCCCGGCAGACGGCCGAACTGTTGGGCCGGCGCCTTGCCACCGCCGATGAATTTCGAGCGATGATCGGGCTGACGGCTCGTCGGCCCGTGCCGGCAGCGACAGCCAACAAGGAGTGATTGACTTGCCCCCCGAGCCTTACTTCGATCTCTACACCCGAAACGGTTTCGTTGGTCCGGCGTCGACGCTGATCCGCACGCAGCACTCGCCCGACTACACACGGGTTGAGGGCATCTATGCGCCGCGGCGGATCGACACCGGCCGCCTCGACGTCGGGCTGTTCTCCCCACGCCCGCTACCCATTCCGCTGCTGGACAGCGGTGACGTGAAGGTCAGCTCGTGGCGACTGCGGCAGTCAACGCCGTTTGCGATCCGCAACGTCGTTGGCGACGAACTGCTCTTCGTCGTGTCGGGAACGGCGCGTCTGGAGACCGACTTCGGCGTTCTCGACTTGGTCCCCGAGGACTTCGTTCTGCTGCCGCGCGCGGTGACGTACCGGCTCGTCGAGGTCGATCAGTTTGACGCCCTGGTCGTCAGCGCCGATGACGCGACCACGTGGCGTATCGACCCCGAGCATGCCGCGGTGCTGAACCCGGACCTGCACGTCGACACCCCGCGCCCCTACGACGATCCCGTTGCGGGCGAGGGTGAGTACGAGGTGCTGGTCTTGCACGGTGATGGATGTACCTCGTTCTTCTACGACCGCGACCCGATCCCGATTGCGGCGACCGGGGGCGCCCCGGTCGTGCAGCGGTTCAACCTGACGAACGTCCAAGGCATTTCGGTTGAGCAGGGCTCAGTGCCGCCGCCACGTTTGATCAACGACAGCAGCACCCGGAACCTCTTCTTCTACCTCGGTTCCCGAAAGGTCGACGACCCGCCCATCCATCACAACGCGGACTACGACGAAGTCGTTGTCTACACCCGCGGACCCGGCCACTACGGCAGCCTCGATACCCCCGGGTTCGTGACGTGGACGCCGAAGGGAATCGTCCACGAAGGACCCCCGGAGAACGTCGTCGCGGGCTACCGCGCCTGGCTGTTCGAAAGCCGCGCGCGGCTTCGACCAACGACTGCGGCGCTGAAGATCAGCGAAGTCATGGAAACGACCAACTGGGAAGTGCATCCCAGCGTCGCAGGTTCGCGCCGGTGACCGCCGAATACGACCCGTTCACCGGTCCGGGCCTCGACGAGCAGCGCTGGGTGCAGGCCCAATTCCTCGACCCCGATGGCAGCCTCGTCGTAGCCCAAGAGGACAGCGCCAAGACGATGGTCGGGGCAGGAACGCTAGAAATCTGCGTAGAGAAGTTCGAAAACAAGAACGATTTCGTGCCCAATTTCGACAACGCCAAGCATCTCGTCGTCTCCACGCAGAGCTTTCCGCTCCCGGACGGGGCCTGCACCATTTCCGTCGAGATGACGGCTGAAATCCTTGGCGGGCAGGACTATAGCTTTCGCCGGGGGTTCGCGGCCTTCAACGTCATCGACCTGAGTACCGGCGCCATATTCGATCATCTGGTGACCGACCGAGAAAGCCGCGCGGTACGCGAACAACTCTCGATTCCCGGCGTCGGCGAATCCGCGGATCCGTTCCAATGGCTCGTGGAGTGCCCCATTACCGATACCTGCGACTTCACCGACTTCCACGAATACGCGATCGTCTTCAATCGGAGCGAAAGACGCGTGACCTGGCTAGTGGACCAAGCCCTCGTATTCGAAGCCGGGGATATAGACGTACCCGATTCGATTCAAATCGGTTTCGGGCTCATGACGTTGCTCCCATTCCAGAATGGAAACAGTGCATCGCTACTCGGCCAGGGCATAAATGCACGGTGGCGCCGACTCCGCACGCCACCCGTTGGCAGTCAAGGTAAGGAGCTGTAGTGCACTACCCCGAGGATTTTCCACGGAACCAATGGTATGTCGCAGCCCAGTCGGCTGAACTCGGCGTCGACCTGATTTCGCGCACCATACTGGGTGATCCCATTTGCATGTACCGCACGGAACAAGGTGCGCCGGTGGCAATGATCGACCAGTGTCTTCATCGTCAAATGCCGTTGTCCATGGGGCGACGAACCGGGGACTCCATTCAGTGTGGGTATCACGGCATCGTCTTCGACAGCGAAGGCCGCGGCGTGCGCATACCGGGGCAGTCGCGGGTACCGTCCACCTGCCGCGTACGCACCTACCCGCTTTTCGAAAAGTGGGGAATGGTGTGGATATGGCCGGGACAGCCCGAGCTGGCCGACGAATCCCTCGTTCCTGATCACCATTGGTTTACCGATCCCGGCTGGGCAACGGTCGGCGGGAAGGTTTACGTAGACGCTCGCGCACAACTGGTGAATGAGAACCTACTGGACCTCTCCCACGTGACGTTCCTCCATCCCGAGACGATCGGCACCGAGGAGGTTGCCGACACTCCCACCGACCCCGTTGAGTTCACCGATGCCTGGGTCCGCGTCGAAAGGCATATACCGAGCGCGACGATCCCTCCGTTCCACAGCAAGCTCATGGACATCGAAGGATTGGTGGAGCGTGAGCAGCATGCCGAGTGGTTCGCCCCTGGGTTCCATATCACGCACTTGAGTACACGGTCTGTCACTGGCGGCCCGAAGTACGTTCACAAGGCCGTCCACATGATTACGCCGGAGACCAACAGAACCACGCACTACTTCTGGGCCATCACGCGCGATTATCGGATCGACTCGGATGAAGTCAGCCGGTTGTGGGTTGAGGCTATCCCTCATGTCTTTCGGCAGGACATCGATGCGGTCGAGGCCATCGAGAAGAACATCCTCCGGTACGCGCCGGATCATCCCGTCGAACTCAACATTGCCGTAGATGGTGGCCCACTGCGGTGCCGCAAAATAATGGAGACCCTGATTGCGGAGGAACGGGGCGCAGTCGACGGTACCCGGAACACAGGATGAGCCGACGTCAGCTGACTCTGGCGTGCCAACCCTATGACCGAATGCAAGGCCTGCGGGACGGAACCACGGCGGTTCGCGGCGTGGACATCAATTTCCTTTCGCTGCCCGTCGAGGAGACGTTCTATCGGATGTTGCGGTTCCGCGAGTTCGACGCGGCAGAGCTGTCCCTCTCGAGTTATGTCTTGACACTGCCAGACGGACCATTCGTTGCGATCCCCGTCTTTCCCTCCCGGGCCTTTCGGCACAGCGCGATCTACGTTCGAGCCGATTCCCCGCTCACCGATCCAGCTGAGTTATCCGGACTCACCGTGGGGGTGCCCGAGTATCAACTCACCGCCGCGGTATGGATCAGGGGAATACTTCAAGACCACTACGGCCTCGACGTCGAATCGGTCAAGTACCGCACTGGCGGCCTTGATGAACCAGGCCGCATTGAAAAGGTCGCGCTGGACCTGCCCCCAGAAGTGGATGTCGCTCCGATCCCACCGGATCAAACGCTATCCACGATGTTGCTCGCCGGTCAGCTGGACGCGGTTTACAGCGCCCGAAATCCCGGCCCGTACAACACTTCTGGCCACGGAGGCATCCGACGACTATTCACCAATTCGAGCGAGGTTGAACGCGCCTACGCAAAGCAAACGGGGATCTTCCCCATCATGCACACCCTCGTCGTGAGGCGCGAGGTGTATGAAGAAGCGCCGTGGATCGCCCAGGAGTTGTTGACGGCCTGCACGGCGAGCAAGAACCAGGCGATGGGCCGTTTCCAAGAGACCGCCGCGCTCAGTTGCATGCTTCCGTGGTCCCCGGAGCACGATGACGAAGTACGCCAGCTGCTCGGTCCGGACTGGTGGGCGTATGGGGTTGCCGCGAACGAAACAACGTTGGGAACGTTCCTTCGATATTCCCATGAACAAGGGCTGGCCGCGAAGCTCTACCAGCCTGCAGAAATCTTCGCCGCGGAAACACTCGAGCGCTACGTCGTGTGAGTTCGCCTCAAAGCTTGAGCACCAGCTTTGGACACGCCGCCCGCGAGACGCAGATGAACATGACGTCGTTGGCCGCCTGTTCGGCGTCGGTCAGTAGTGAGTCCCGGTGGTCAACCTCGCCCGCCAGCACGACGGTCTCACACGTGCCGCATGTCCCTTCGGTGCACGACGACTGAACCGCGACCCCTGCTTCCTCGATCACTTGAAGGATTGACTTGTCGGGAGGGACGGTGAGGGTGATCCCTGACTCGTTGAGTTCCACCTCGAAGTCGCCGGGCATCGCCCGCTCACCTTGTTCCTTCGGCGAGAACCGTTCGACGTGCAGCGTCTCCGATGGCCACTGCGCACAGCGCTTTTCGACTTCGACTATCAGCTGCTCGGGGCCACAGCAGTAGACCAAGGTCTCGGGCCGCGGCGTGCTGAGGATCCGGTCGAGGTCGATGAGCCCCACGGCGTCTTGCGGATACAAAGTGACCCGCCGGCCTGGCGAGCTGATGGCGTCCAATCCGTCGAGCACGTCGAGGAAGGTCATGGACGACCGCGAGCGGCCACCATAGTGGAGCTCCCAGGTGGCGCCGTCCTGCTGGGCGGCGACGACCATGGGCAGGATCGGGGTGATGCCGATACCGCCTGCGATGAACACATAGTGCGGTGACGGCATCAATGGAAAGTTGTTGCGCGGACCACGAACGTCGAGGTCGGTCCCTTCGTGCATGTGCTCGTGGACGTACTTCGATCCTCCGCGACCCGCGGGCTCGTGGAGAACGCCGATCTTCCAGACCGAGCGGTCGTACGGATCGCTGCACAGGGAGTACTGCCGCACTACCCCGCCCGGCAGTTTCAGGTCGACGTGCGCTCCAGGCGACCACGCGGGCAACTGCCCACCAGTCGGATCCCGCAGCGTCAGCACGGCGACGTCGTCGGCGCCAGCCGCGCGGCGTGCAACCTGAAGCCGCAGGTCGACCTCATCGTGGGTGCTATGCACCGGGCTACTCCTCTGACCGGCGTGGCGGCACGGCGATGCCGTCCCATCCGCAGATGCTCAGTATACTGAGTATCTGCGCTCGGCGGCCCATATATTTACCGGAATGGCGAACAAGCAGGGCGGTCCCCTTGATCTGCGAGCACAACCCGGCCATCTGGTCCGACGTCTCCAGCAGGCGCACAAGGCGCTGTGGGGCGATTGCGTTCCAGGTGAGCTGACTTCGCCCCAATTCGCCGTGTTGAACATCGTTCGGGAGCATCCGGGGATCGACCAGCGGAGTCTCGGGGATCTTCTGGGGATGGACCGTACGACCACCGGCCAGATCGCAAGCCGGCTCGTATCGCGCGGGCTCCTGCTGCGGGTCAAGGACGTTGCCGATGGCAGGCGGAACCTGTTACAGCTGAGTCCGGACGGAACCGAGTTCCTGCGCCGAACCTTGCCTCACGCAGCCTTGGTGAGTAAGCAACTCGTCGAACCCCTCAGCGAACGAGACCGCCGCGAATTCATCCGAATCCTCAACCTCCTGGTGGACGCGCACGAGCACAGGTTGAGCGACCTCCCAGCGCCGTGATCCTGCGGCAGGGCAGGGTAATTCGGACCACCTCAAGACGTGATTTCGATGCGACGGAAACGGTGCACGAGATATAGTCAGTGTACTGATCATATATCGGGAAGAGGTGTGCGCTGCGCCCGCGCTGCGGCTACCTGACACGACCCGACAAGGAGCCGGCATGGCGTTTGCAGAAGAAGTCGTCGTTGTGGGGGGCGGTATCGGTGGGCTCGCGACCGCGTTGAGTTTGTCCCTCTCGGGGACCGCCGAACGCATCCGGATACTCGAAAGGTCCGATGAGTTCGGTGAGATCGGAGCGGGCTTGCAACTAGCGCCCAACGCCCTGTACGCCCTGGAGCAGCTCGGGATAGACGAGGCGGCCATCAGCCAATATGCCTTCTATCCTGGTCGGCTGGTCCTGATGGACGCGCTGAGCGGTGAGTTGATCACCGCATTGGATCTCGGTGATCCATTTCAAGCTCGATACCGACAGCGGTACACGGTGATGCATCGCGGTGATCTATTGCAGTTGCTGCTGAGCGCCGCCAAGGAACGCGCGGACATCGAGCTGTGTCCCGCGGCCACCGTCGTCGACGCTGCGACTGACGGCCGGACCGCGACGGTCGACACCGCCGAGGGCGGCCACTACCAAGGCGACCTCGTGGTCGGTGCCGACGGGCTGCGTTCGGTTCTCCGCGAAAAGATCGTCCCCGGTGGCGAACCCGTGCTCTCGGGCTACGTCTCCTACCGTGGAACCTTGCCCTTCGACCAACTCGCCGACGTTGCCGGCGGTGAAGACGTCCTGTGCTGGATTGGGCCGCAAATGCATCTCGTGCAGTACCCGATACGGCGCGGCGATCTCTACAACCAGGTCGTCTGTTTCCACAGCGACCGCCATCGTCCCGATTCCGACGACTGGGGTACACCGGACGAGATCGACGGTCACTACGTCGACGCCTGTCCCGACGTGCGGGCCGGTGTCGCTCTCATCGACCGCGAACGGCATTGGAAGATGGCCGATCGGGAGCCGGTCGATTGTTGGACCCGCGGCCGCTTGGCGCTCCTCGGAGACGCCGCTCACCCGATGCTGCAGTACGTCGCACAAGGCGCCTGCCAGGCGTTGGAGGACGCCGTCTACCTCGGGAAGTCGCTCGCCGAATCCCAAACCGTGGAAGGTGCGCTCGAAGCCTACGAAAAAGAGCGGGTGCCGCGAACAGCGCGCGTGCAGCGCAGCGCACGCAATTTCGGGGAGTTCCTACACCTTGACGGTGCCGGTGCTCGAGTTCGCAATTACCTTCTGCGGAGCCGTAATAGCGGCGACTACTCCGAGTCCGATTGGCTACACGGTTACCGGTGACGCCGCGGTCGCGTGAAATCGATGACAGGCAAGCACACCCGACCGGTCGTTCACTGGCCACCTGACGACGCCGACCGGTTCCGCCAAGCCGGTTACTGGCAGGACCAGTGGCTCGCCGAACCCGTGTGGGCACACGCGCGATGCAACCCGTCCGCGATAGCCCTGATTGACGGTTCGCGGCGCACGACCTACGGCGAACTGGTCGACGACGCAGAGCACCTGGCGGCGGCCCTCCACGCTGACGGCCTGGATGCGGGCGACGTCGTCTTGGTTCAGCTGCCCAACTGCGTGGAGTTCGTCGTGCTCGTGCTGGCCTGCCTGCGGTTGGGGGCAGTTCCGCTCCTGGTCATACCGGGGCTCCGCGCGGCCGAGTTGTCCAGCCTGGCCCGGCACAGCGATGCGGTCGCGATCGCGGTGCCAGATACCCATCGCGGATTCGACCACCAGCAGCTCGCGCACGAGCTAGTCGATGGCCTGCCCACGCTGCGCCGCGTGCTCGTCGTCGGCAGGCCAACCGCAGACAGCCTCGACCTGCGCGCGCTGGCGCGCGGCATTGCGGGTGTCACGCACATCGAACACGAGCCGCCGCGCGGCGACGACGTCGCGGTACTGCTCACTTCGGGTGGTACCACCGGCACCCCAAAGATCATTCCTCGCACCCACAACGACTACGGCTACAACATGCGGCGCTGCGCCGAATTGGCTGCCGTGTCCGCCGCCTCGACGTATCTTGCCGTCCTGCCTGCCGCGCACAACTTCGGATTTGCCTGCCCAGGCGCGTTCGGCACGCTGGTGGCGGGGGGCCGGGTGGTGCTGAGCCCGACGACCCGACCAGACGAGTGCTTCCGGCTGATCGAGGCCGAGCGGGTCACCGTCACGTCCGTCGTCCCCACGATTGCGCGTCGATGGGTAACCGCAGCGTCGGGTACGGCGTGCGACCTGACGAGCCTTGCGGTACTACAGGTTGGGGGCGAGTCGATGCCCGCCGAGCTGGCCGTGGCGCTGAGCCAAGCCTTTCCGGCGATCCTGCAACAGACCTTCGGCATGGCTGAGGGGCTGCTTACCTTCACCCGGCTCGATGATCCACCCGAAATCGTCCAGTGGACCGCGGGTCGACCGATCTGCCCGGACGACCAGATTCTCGTCGTCGACGAGCAAGAGCGTCCAGTTGAAGCCGGACACACTGGCAGTCTGATTACCAAGGGGCCCTACACGATTCGCGGCTACTTCGGCGAGGTTGGCTCTGACGAGGCGTTCACGGACGGCGGCTGGTATCGCTCGGGAGACCTAGTCCATGTGGACTCCGGCGGCAATGTCGTCGTGGACGGTCGCACAAAGGACGTCATCGTGCGTGCCGGCGAGAAGGTCAGCGCCGCCGAGATCGAGCGCCTCGTCGTGCGGATGCGAGGTGTCGTTCACGCGGCCGCGCTGGCCGCACCGAGCGCACAGAGTACCGAGGCGGTGTGCCTGTTCGTCGTTCTGGACCAGTCCTCTCCTGGAATCACGCTTGGGACAGTGCAACAAGCGATGCGCGAGGCCGGGGTGGCGTCATACAAACTGCCCGAACGGCTCGAAGTGATCGGCGAACTACCCCTAACCCCCGTGGGGAAGGTCGACAAGATTCGCCTACGTCGCGAGTTGGACACCCGGGACGCGCGCTAGGCGAACCGCGGGCTCACACCCGGATCCGCCGCCCCGGGCGATTGGCGTAAGGCACGGCATTGGCGCCGCTGACGTTTACTTCAAGTCGTCCCACACGGTCGATGTCGACGACGACGTGATCGCCATCTACCAGTGGACCAACCCCCGCGGGCGTTCCGGTGACGATCACATCGCCAGGCAACAGCGTCATCACCGAACTTGCGTAACTGATGAGGTCGGTGACCGAGAAGATCATGTCGGAGGTCAGTACATCCTGGCGCACCGTGTCGCCGACTAATCCGCGCATCCGCAACGACGTTGGGTCACCGACCTCGTCGGCAGTGGTGATCCAGGGGCCCAACGGGGTGAAGGTGTCGAACGACTTACGAGTGGAGCGGTCTTCGGTCGAACGCACCGAGATGTCGAGGGCGCACATGTAGCCGAATACGTAGTCGAGCGCCTCCTCGACGCGCACATGCCGGGCTCGTCGCCCGATGACGACGGCGAGTTCGGCCTCTTGGTCTGTCCGTTTGTCGGTGTAGGGCAATTCGACCGTGCCACCGGGGGCAAGCACCGACGTCGGAGCCTTCAGAAATACGCCGAGCTCGGCCACCGTGGTGGGCTCGTGCATCTCGAGCTGATGGTCGACGTAGTTCACTGGGGCGCCCAAGATCTTGCCGGGCATCGGCAATGGCGTTTGCAGCGTGACGCTCCGCAGTGCGTGGCGCCGACCGCGTGGCAGCGCCGACGCGTCGGCACCACTTTCGATGAGGCGGTGTAGCGCGCCTCGATCATCCGGCTGCTCAGTGATGAGCTCGATGAGCTCGTCACCTTCCACCAGCCCGAGTCGGCCATCTTCGGTCGTCGCGAGTCGCACTTGATCATCCCGATTCGTTGTGTGGGTCTTGCTGCCTGTCGAAGCCGAAACCCATTGAGCGTGCTAAAGCCACTGCTCTCGGTAGTAGCCCAACTTCTTCAGCACCGGTTCGTCGCTGAAGGAGAAGAGAAACGCGTCGCTGCCCGCGGGACTCTGATGTCGGTACGGCATCCAGCCCGGAATGCAGAACGTGTCCTTCTCGGACCATTCGAAAGTCTGCGTACCGATCTCGGTGCGCCCCGAGCCGGACACGACGTGATAGATCGTGCTCGCCGTGTGGCGACGGACCTGGCCACTGAAGGCGGCGGGCAGCCGCGCGATGCGGCATGCGATGGTGGGCAAGACAGCTCCGCCGTCCCATGGGTTGGTGTATTCGAGCAGAATGCCTTCGCTGGCACTGCCTTTCGCGTCGTCGGCGATCGCTGCGAACGCCCGCTCGGTCTCCACCCACGGGTAGTTGCCGATCGGTGAGGCGGGACCACCCTGCGCTTGCCACGCTGGGTTCAGCCTGCCGTGCAGGAATTGGCGCGTCGATATGTCGTCAGCGTTGATGACAGGCTGCAACCGTTGTGTGTACAGCTCGAAGAACCCCGCGTCCAAGGCGTTGGTCAGCGGATAGTCGAGGCCGTCGAGCCACATCATCGGACCGTCGGCGACATGGGTGTGGTCGTGCCAGTGCCATCCTGGGGTGAGCAGCAGGTCGCCGGCATTCATGTGCACACGCTCGCCGTTGACCGTGGTGTAAGCACCGGAGCCCTCGATGATGAAGCGGAACGCATTGGCCGCGTGGCGGTGTGCCTGCGCCGTCTCGCCGGGCAGGATGATCTGAATTCCCGCGAACAGCGTGTTAACCGTCGCCGGCGGGTCGGTCAGGCTCGGATTCACCAGCATCAACACGCGCCGCTCCGCCTCCTCCAGCGACAGCGTCTCGCAGAAGTGCAATGCCAGCTCCCGAAGGGGGGCATAGGGCCAGAGCTTCGCCGTCGCCCGATTCGTCGGTTCCCTCGGGAAGAGGTTGCCGTAGTGACGCCACAGCGGTGCCGCTGACAGCTCGTCGACGAGCGCGTAGGCCGCGTCGTCGGTGATGGGCGGACGGGTTGCGGCCAACTAGCTCTCCTTGATCCGCGTCGAGCGTGGGCACGCGCGTTAGAACGCCATTATGAAACACAAATCCGTTGAACGTCAACGATATGTTTCGCGGTCTGGAATTACGACCGCCGCGCCGGTGAGGGCCTCAAAGGCGGCGACCGCCTCGGTTTCCAGATGGTTGTAGGCCTGTGCGAACAAGCGGTCCGCCGACGGACCCGGCCAAGCGTCTGGGAGCAGATGACCAGGCAAACGAGGATCCCGGAATGCAAAGAGGCGGTACTCGTGCACGAGTCGTACCCGCGCGACCAGGGCGTCTACCCCTTGGGCGTGCTCCCAGGAATGCCGGTTGGCCGTCGAACCGAACTGGCGCACGAAGGCGGCATAGTCGGCGGCGACGGTGTCCAGATCCCAGCACCGGTGCGCGAAGCGACGGTCCTGCTCCTCGCTTTGCGAGCGCGCAACAAGTGTTTCGATGCGCGCCACCGGGTGCTCGGCGACCCAGGCTCCGACAGCGTCCAGCCGATCGTGGCAACTCAGCCACGTCGAACTCACGAGTTGACCGAACCCAAGCCAAGCGAGCTGCTTGCGTAACTGGTCACGAAGGGCGCGCTCAGTCTCGGGTACCTCGTAGATCACCATGCGCCACTGCCCGTCCCAGGCCGGCTCCGCGGGCCGGAAGATCCGGTCGTAGCCCTCATCGAGCACTTCCCACATCTCGGCCGTCGCACGGTACTCAGCCCCGCTAGCCGTGCGGGTGACCTCTTGCCAGCCCTCACGCCGCAGACGTGACATGACTACCCGCAGGGCGTCCGTCGAGACACCGAATGGTTCGACGACGGCGGCAAGCGAGCGCAGGGAGATCCTTCCCCCGGCATACCGAATGTAGCCACCGAACAGGTCGAAGATCAGCGACCGGTGATTCATCGTGGTCTCCCGGCACTTGAGGCCAGGCCGTGACGGGCCTTTGTGGCTGTCACTCTAGGGATGCTCGGTGGCGGTGTCGCGGAGCGCAACCGACGAACCTCTGATGTGGCCAGGGCCGGGATCGAACCGGCGACCTTCCGCTTTTCAGGCGGACGCTCGTACCGACTGAGCTACCTGGCCAAGGCGGCAAGGCTACTCGCCTCGCCGTTTGGCGACCCTGACGGGACTCGAACCCGCGACCTCCGCCGTGACAGGGCGGCGCGCTAACCAACTGCGCCACAGGGCCTTGCTTTTGCAACTCCCTCGCGGGCGCCGCGTGTACCCCCAACGGGATTCGAACCCGTGCTACCGCCGTGAAAGGGCGGCGTCCTAGGCCACTAAACGATGGGGGCCGAGCCGAATCTCTTCGGGGTACTCGCAACGCTTGCGCGTTGGGAGCGTTGCATAGCTTAGGGTACCGACGGCCCATCGGCCAAACCGGTATCGACGGGGTTTCGACCCTCGACCAGTGCACTTCAACGGCCCTCCAGCGCGCCGCCCCGGCCGCCTCGAGGAACACCGCCCAAGTATCCTGATCACCCGCGCCCCTATAGCTCAGTTGGTAGAGCTACGGACTTTTAATCCGCAGGTCCCAGGTTCGAGCCCTGGTGGGGGCACTCGACCCACCATCGTCGTCGCCGCCGTCGTCGGGGTGTAGGTCGATCGGCGGAATCAGATCAGCCGGCTCGACACCGAGCCAAGCCGCGGTCACGGCAACCTCCCACGCGGCCCACTCCGTCTTGCCGCGTAGCCGCTTGGACACCGAGCCCTGGTCGACACCGAGCATCTCCGCAAGCTGAGCTTGCGTGCGCCGGCCGACCCACATGAGTCGGTGCACCTCGGCACCGATCAGAACGTTGCTGCGCTTGGCCGGATCGGCCACCTCGATCGCACTGGTCATGGATCGCACGTTACGCCATGGAGCGTCAGTTACGCCATATGGTGTGGCGTACTTGACACAATATGGCGAACCGCCTTACGGTCTGCGCTATGGCGGAATCGCATACTGATGGCTTTCTGACACCCGCGCAGCTCGCCGACAAGTGGCAGATATCGCTCCGCACGGTGCACCGATACCTCGCCGAGGGGCGGGTCAAATCCATCAAGCTCCCCGGCGGCCAGTACCGCATCCGCCCCGAGGACGCCGAGGCTGCGATCGAGGCCAGCGCGTGACCGCGCGGACGTTCCGGCCAGCCGTCTGGCCGAAGCACTACACGCCGAAGCCCCACCCGCAGCTGGTGTGGAGCACCGCCGGCGGGCACGTGGCCCGCCCCGCGCTCGGGACCCAAGCGCGATGACTGACCCGGTTGCCAACTTCGCCAAGGCCGCGGCGGTCATAGGCCAGGTCGCCATCCTCCGCGCCGCCGCTCCTCGCCCCCACCCGTGCGAGGAGCCCGCGGTGATCGAGTGCCCGCGCGGCTGCGGATTCGTCACCGGCGCAAAGCCTTCGCTGCGGTGGGGTCCGTGGCGGATGCAGGTGCACCTGCTCAACCCGACGTGTCCCCGCCCGATCCTCGGCGGCACTCAGAACACCTACCGCAAGGGCGGTTACGTGCCGCCGTTCTCTCGATAACCCGACCCGACCCGACCCGACCCGACCCGACCCGACAGGAGACCGAGAATGCTGCCCGACAATCTGGCCGAGGCCAGGAACCTGCTTTCGACCGTGGGAAAACCCGACTCGGTCCCGCACGTCGCCGACGTGGCGCACGCGCAGGCGCTCGCGCTGATCGACATTGCCGAGTCGCTGCGGACGATCGCCGAGCAAGGGCCCGGTCACTGATGGGCTGGGGACCGAACCCGATCGAGGAGGCCGCCGCCGAAAAGGCGCAGGCCGAGGCGATCGATGCTGCTGAGCGCAAGCCGGTCACGCCGTTCGAGCGCAAGCTCCTCGGTCTGATCGAGGACGTCCGCGACGCGATCGCCGCGCCGCGGCCCGCGGGCCCGCTGCTCGTCACGTTGGCATCCAACACACCGATGGAGATCGCCGACCGGATACGGGCGCGCCTACCTGAGGGGTCGCTGCTGACCGGTGAGAACGGGGCGATCCTCGACGTCCGACCGATCTACGCCAGCGCGCCAGCCACGACCGAGGACGGTCTCGCGCGCTTGGCCGACGCCGCACCGACCGACCTCGGTCGCGCCGTCGAGGCTGCCGCCGCCGCACTGCGCGGCGTCGACCCGTGGCTCCTGCGCGGTTACAACACCATCAGTTTCGAGGACCTCGCCGAGGCCGCGATCGACGCCGCGTTGCAGGCGGCACTCAATCCCCCCCAACAGGGGGCGGATGCACGGAGCGGTGGCCCTAAGCCGACCGCGGGGGGCGGCCACCCATCCGCACCCGGTGACGACGTCCGTGCATCCGCCCCCGCCCTTCAGACGTCCGACGGTCAGGACGAGCCCGAGGACGGGGCCGCCGGCGGCGATCCGCTCCCGCCGGCGGACAACCCCACTCAGTGAACGAGAGCGCCGGCCCGGTGCTCGCCGGGCCGGCGCTGATGACGAACGACGAGAGGAACTCAACCCCTGTGCTCACCACCACGCAAGATAGCAAGCGCGACACTCAAGTCCCCGCCGCGCCGGTACGCGCGCACGTCGAGACGCTGATCGCCGCCGGTCTCACGCCGGCGTTGGTCGCCCAACTCGCCGGCGTCGAGACCCGCCGGATAACGGTCCTGCTGGGACAGTTCACCGAGCGCGGCACCAAGCGCCTCGACAGCGACCGGCACAAGCACCACATGTATCGGCGGATCGCCGAGCCGATCCTCGCGGTCCCCGTCCCCGAGTCGATGTTCACCCGCGCGACGGGCCCGGTGCGCCGGCTGCGCGCCTTGGTGCGGATCGGCTACCCGTTCGCCGTCTTGGCCGGTGTCCTCGGCTACGACGACACGCTGCTGCGGGAGCTCGCGCTCGGTGAGCCCGAGGTCATCGACGCCGAGCTCGCTGATCTGGTGGCCGACCTGTTCGAGCGGTGGCACGTCACTCCGGGCCCGTGCGAAGAGACCCGCGAGTTCGGCCGCCGACACCGCTTCGCGGCACCGCTGGCCTGGGCGGTCGACGACGACGACGAGGCCGGCTCGATCGACGACCCGACCGCGATACCGGTCGGGTTGCCGCCGACGGCGACGCGTGGCGTTCCTGCTGACTTCGCCGAGATCGTCGCCGATCACCGCGACCTCGGCCGCTACGACGAGGAGATCGCCGCCGCGCTCGGCGTCTCGACGAACACGCTGGCCAAGCGGCTGCACCGCGCCGGCATCAGTGAGCGTCGCCGCGGCGACGGCACGCACATCGCCCGCCCGCCGCTCTACGGTGCCCGCTACGCGCTTCGAGTACCGAGCAGGTCGGGTGTGCGCACCCATTGGCAGCGACGCCAGGGGATCGCGTCGTGAGCCGCGGCCGGTACTGCGAGACCGTCGACCTCGGCGAACCGTACGGCGTCATCCGCGCGCAGTTGACCAAGCCGCGCGCCAAGTTCACCGACGCCGAGTGGGCGCAGTTCATCCAGTTCATGCGCACCGTCCACGGGGAGGCGGCGAAGGCGCTGGCCGACAAGGCATCTCAGCAGCGGATCACGCTGATCGCCGCAGCGCTGCCGTCCTCGGTCACGCTGCCGTCGCTCATGTCGTGGGAGCAGCGGGTGCAGATGGTCACCGCCGTGATGGAAGCGGCCGCAGCTGTCGACGCCGCCGGCCTCGGGGCGCAGTCGTGAGGCGGCCCGCCGGCGTGAAGTTCTACACCCGCCGTGACCCCGAGTGGGTGCAACCCGGCACCGACGAGTGGCGTCGCGTCATCACGCCGTCGAAGGTGGCGGCGATCCTCGGCGAACCCGACGATCCGGTGTCGCGCTACGAGTCACCGTTCCGGCTGTGGCACCGGATGAAGGGCCTCGTCGACCCGGAGGAGCCAAAGGACGCGTTCGACCTTGGCCACGACGTCGAGCTCCTGGCCGCGGCTCGCTACCGCCGCGACCGCGAGGACTGGCTGCTGTCCCCCGGCGAGGTGCAAGCCCACGTCGACCCCGACAAGTTCGGGTTCCCCGCGATCGCCACGCTCGACCGCCGCGGCGTCAAGGGGTCGAGCCGGCGCGTCGTCGAGTTCAAGATGGCGCGCAACCTCAACGACCTGGTGGTGTGGGGCGACGACCTCAAGGGCGATCTGCCCGACGACTACGACGCGCAGCTCGCTGCGCTGATGCTGTTCACCGGGTGGATCGACATACCCGGCGAGCTCCTCGTCATCGGCCCATATCTCGAGCACCGCATCTACACGCGCGAATACGACCCGCGGTTCGCCTCGTGGATGATCGCGAAATGCCAGCGGTTCTGGGCATCCCTGGCCGGCGACACCCCGCCTGAGCTCGACAACACCACCGCCACCTACGAGTGCCTGCGTGCGCTGCATCCCGAGATCGACCGCGGCACCGAGGCGCTGATCCCCGAGGACGAAGCGGTGGCGTTCCTCGACGCGACCCGCACCCTCGACGCCGCCAAAGACGAGTTCGCGCTGCACAAGAACCACGTCCTCAAGCGGATGGAGCGCTCGCACTACGCCGTCGTCGACGGCGCGAAGGACCTAGACGGCCAGTCGATCCGCATCGCCGAGCGCCGCCCCAACGGCAAGACCGTCTCGTTCTACCCCGCGAAGATCACCGCCGCCGATATCCCGGCCATCTGAGAGAGCACACCATGAGCAGCGAAACGAAGGCCGAGGACCGCACCGCCGGCCCCACGATCGGCCCCGACCCGGACCGCGCCCAGGTCCCCGCAACACGCGCATCGAGCAAGCTCGCGCTGCACAGCGGACAACAGGACTGGACCGAGGCCCAACGGGTGCAACTGCGCTCACTCGGGCTCGAACACGCCACCGAGGCCGACCTGTCGCTGCTCTACCACTACGCCGCGCGCACCGGCCTAGACCCGTTCACCAAGCAGGTCTACATGGTGTCGCGCAAGACGAAGGTCAAGGTCCGCGTCACCAACCCCGACACCGGCAACGAGCGGGTCGAGGACCGCGACGTCGACAAGTTCACCGTCCAGGTCGGCATCGACGGGTGGCGCGTCATCGGCACCCGCGCCGCGCGCCGCGAGGGTGTCCGCGTCAGCCACGCCGACACGCTGTGGCGCGGCAAGGGCACCGGCTGGCAGGACTTTTGGGACAAAGACGACGGCCTGCCGGTGGCGTGCAAGTACACCGTCGAGTTCGACGGTGTGAGCGTCTCGGCGACCTGTTCCTACGCCGAGTACGTGCAGCTCGTTCAGCGCGACGGCCAGTGGGTCCCCAACTCGATGTGGGCGAAGATGCCGGCCAACCAGACCGCGAAGTGCTCCGAGGCGTTGGCGTGGCGCAAGGCGTTCCCGGCCGACTACTCGGGGCTGGTGTTGGAGGACGCCGCGCAGGCGCACGAGGTGATCGACGGCGAGGTGATCGACGCCGGTGAACCGGTGGCTGCAACGAAGGCGGCACCACGCAAGGCCGCCGGCGCGGCCCGCAACGCCCAACGCGCGCAACGAGCGGGATTCGAGGAGCTCACGCCGCGAGAGCAAATGGTGATCGAGCTCGACAAGATTCTGACCAAGGGGAAGGTCGAGAAGTTCGCCGACGTCGCGGTGATCGTCGCCGAGCTCGGCGGCCTGGACGCCGCACCCACCGCGGCGGGCGAGATTACCGACGAGACCCTCGCCGCGGTCGTCGAGGCACTGCACGCCCTCGAAGCCAGCGACCGCCCGTTCGTCGACGCGCTCGACGACGTGTTCAACAGGTGGCTGTCCCGTCAATCGGAGGCCACCGATGGCTAGGACCGGGCGGTTCAGCCTCGGCCGCGTCACCCTCTTGCAGCTGGCCGACGTCATCGACAACGCCCGAGACCTCGGCTATGGGCCGACGGCCCGCGTCGAGGTGGTCCTCGAAATCACCGACCCACGCGCCCCCGAGATCGTCACGCCGCGACCTGCGGCGGACAGCCACAACCGATAGGAGCACCCACCCGTGGCCAACAAGAAAAAGCAGACCAGCCCCGCCGACTTCTACGTCGGCATCAGCGGCAACCACGGCCAACGCGACGCCGACGAACCCAAGCTCGGCGAGCAGGTCGAGTACACCGTCTACGGCACCGTCACCGGCATTCACGAAACGATCCGCGACGACGGCGAGACGCGCCTGACCTACACGGTGACCGCGGAGGCGGTGTGGCCCAAGGGTTCCAAGCGCCCGGACCACGCCAACCAGGGCACCCTCGTCGACCACGACGGCAACGTGACCGCCGAAGCCACCGGAGACGGCGACGCGACGGGCGAGGCCGGCGGCGAACTCATCGACACCACCGACAACACCAGCGACTAGCTGCGCCGTTTCCGGTTTCCGACACGAATCTGAGGAGTCCTTCCATGAGCAATAGCCCCGCCCGCCGGCAACGCCGAGCGGCGCGGTTCGGCCACCGCCAGCCGACCCGCATGACCGAATACCAGCGCAACCGCCAAGCCGAGCAGCCCCGCGCCGAGGTGAAGGTACACGCGCATCTGCATGGCCTGGACCTCAACGCCGCCGTCGAGCTCGACGAGGCCGGCGCATTCGAGGGCCTCCCGTGCGAGGTGTGCGACGCGGCGATCGAGTGGTCCTCTGACCTCAACGAGTTTCAGCATCACGCCACCAAGGCGATCCGCTGCGCCGGCGGACGCGGCAAAGCCACGCCACCCGACTGGTATGCGGGCGAGCCGGTCCTCGACGAGGCGTTCGAGGACCTCGCGGCCGACGACCACCTCGCTGAGGACCTCACCGCCGGCATGGGTCAACCCGACCGGGTCTGCCGCACGTGCGGCTGCACCGACAGCGCAGCGTGTGACACCGCGGCCGGCCCGTGCGGGTGGCACACCAAGTACGACGACAACACCGGCATCTGCACGGCCTGCCCAGCCCCGGCCGCAGAGCCGGCCACGCCGCCGCGCGCCAACCCCTACGACACCGAGTTCGCCCACGCGATCGCCGCCGGCCTGCAACACAAGACGGTCTACCAGGGCACCGTGCACCCCGACGAGATCGAACGCCGACGCCTGCGCAACCGCGACGCCAACCGTTCCCGCCGCGCGAACCGGCGCGCACGCGTCAAGCGCAACAAGGCCTCTCGACACACCAAGGGCGCGGCATGACCCCCGAGACGGTCGCCGCAGCCCCGCTGGTGTTCGTCGTGGCCGCGCTCATCGGGCTCGCGGCGACCGCACTCACCCACCTGTTCCGGGCCCGCACCGGGCCCACCAGCACCGAGGAGACACCGTGATAAAGGTCGAGGTCAAGCCCCGCTCCGACAACAAGTTCGACATCTACGTCAGCGACGGCGACAACAAAGAGCCGCTGCTCAACTCAAACCAGGGCTACGAGAACGTCGAGGACGCCGAGCGGATCGCCTACCGGCTGCTCGCGTCGCTGCCGGTCTGGTCCCGCGTCGTCGGCGTCTCACCCGACTTCACCGAGGCCGAGCCGATCATCCTCGTCACGACCTACCGCGACGGGAAGACCCGAACCGAGCAGATCCGATGACCGCCCCGACGGGCCGGCTGTTCAAGCTCGGCCAGGTGCTCACCATCGCCTGCGCGGACGCCGAAGCGCAGCAAGTGTTTTGCACCTACGGCGAGCTCCTCGACGTCCTCGGCTACCTCCTCGACGACGTGCCGCTCGCCGACGACATGGCCGCAGCGATCGAGCAGTGCCGCGGCTACGTGCACCGCTGGCACCCCGACCTCGCCGCGGTAGCCGCGCCGGCGCTCAACGCCCCCGACACGACGGTCCTCGCGTGGCTCGCCGCCCAGGAGGCCGAGCACGGCCCCGAGCTCCTGCTACGCCCGATCAAGGACGGCTGACATGCCGCACAAGACGTTGTTCCTCGACCCCGGCGACGAGACCCACGTCGGGATCATGCTCCCGACCGGCAAGATCGTCGAGGTCAAGCTCACCTGCGAGGACCGCGGAGATGCGCCGCCGCGGCTGGTGATCCGTGTCGACGGCGAAGACCATCACCACGTCGCGTTGCAGTTCGACGAGACGGTCACGTGGTCGGCCTCGATGTGAGGTTCAAGGGCGACAAGGTGGCCTCGATCCGCGTCGGCGAGGTGATGGGCCCCGGCCATGACGGGTTCTACCGCCAGGTCACCGACGTGTGGTTCGACAAGATCGACGGCCACACCTACGTCGACGCCGAGGTCGTCGAGATGGCCCCGCCGGGGGAGAACCTCCGCTACTACGGCGGTGCCGACCCGGACACACCGGTACCCGAAACACGTGAGCGCATCCCCGACGACGTGAGACCGCAGTGATCGCCACCGACGACGAGTTCGCCCTGTTCGGGCCCGACGGAGAGCCGACGGCGCTCGCTCGCCATACCGACCCGCACACCTCACGTGAAGCCGCCGCCGGCATCGTCGGCGACCGGCTCCGCACCTCCCAGACGGCCGTGCTCGCCGTGCTGCGACACCACGGGCCGCTCGACGACCGCACCCTCGTCGACGTCTACGACATGCTCGTCGCCACCGGCGCGCAACCGCGCCAATCACCCTCGGGCATCCGGTCGCGCCGCCACGAGCTCGTCGAGGCCGGCCAGGTCGTCGACACCGGTGACCGGGTCAAGCTCCCCAGCGGCCGCCGCGCGATCGTGTGGGCCGCCGCGTGAACGTCGTTGCAGGTCAAGAGGTTTACGTCCGCGGCATGACGCACGGGACCCCCGAGTTCGTCTGTTCGGGTCCCTATACCTACGACAGAGGCCCCCGCGCCTGCCAGCGCGGGGGCCTCAACGCTCCGATACCGGCTTCTCAAGGCGAACGAGCAACAGAGCTACCCACGACTCTAACGGCCTCGGGGGACACGCGGAATAGCACCAACGAGCGTGGTCGTCCCCGGTTAGAGCGGGATTGCTTCCCCGATTCATCGAGTCGGCGCGGTAAAGGCATATCCGGGCGCGCCCTTGACAACGACTCGATGAAATATCCCGATCGTGGGGCCCTGACCGGGCCCGCCGATGACGGACACACCATGCGTGAAAGCCGTACGGACGTCTCTCGTTGGCCCGTGACAGGGCCAACTCTGTCCGCCCGCGCTCAGCCACCGGAGCATCGACAAACGCGACTTTGCCGAGGTGCGCGATGAGCCGCGGCGACTACACCCGACGCCCCCGCAACTGGCGCAACGACCCCGAGCTCGTCCAGCTGCACCGCCGAGCCCTGACCGTCGAATGCCGCTACTGCCAAGCCGCGATCGGCGAGGCGTGCGTGAAGCCCGACGAGCCCGGACGGCCCGAACTTCTGAACCTCCCGTGTCATCCGGTGCGGGAGACCGACTCAACGAAAGGACCCCAGCAGCTATGAGAACGACCGAGGACCGCGCCCAGGCCGACGTGCAGCTCGCCGACACCGCACCGGAGTTCGATCGCCGGCTGATCCGCTGCCGGTGCCGGCACTCGCTCGACGCGCACCGCCAGGAGGTCGGCACGGGTGCGGTGTTCCCGTTCGCCCAAGCGATGGGGTGTGAGCGGTGCGAGTGCGACCGGTTCCACGCGCGGCAGATGCCCTGGCGTATCTGCCGGGACGGTATCTATGCCCTCACTGTCGCGATGGCTGGCCCGTGGCAGGTGGTGAGCCCGCGCGGCCGTGTGGTGTTTCGCGCGTGGACGCAGGAGGAGGCCGCTGGGGTCGGCTGCTCTATGTCCGGTGTCGACTACCTGCTCAGGCGGGTCGATCGGATCGAACGCGGTGATATCCGGCCGATCGGGAACCATCCCGCCGGCCGCGCGCTGACCCGAGAGTCGGTGGACCCGCCGCCGAATCTGCTCGATCAGGTTGACGACGTGCTCGCCCGTGCCGACGCCGGGCTGATGACCAAGTCCGAGTTCATCAAGGCGGCCCGTGAGCGGCTCGGTATCACCCTCGTCAATGGGGGGGGTCTCTGATGCCCGAGCTTCCGTTGCCGCCGTTCCTGCGGGCGCTCACCGACCAGATGGACGCCCGCAACCGCGACGTCCTCGACGCCGCGCTGAAGGTGTACCGGGAGCACGCCGACGAGGTGCATGGCGGGGACCCATCGCCGTGCGGTCAGGCGATCCTCGTGTTCCGGCACATGGGGTTGATCCCCGGCGGGCCTGAGGCGCTGTCACAGGAGCGATGCAACGCGGTGCTGGCCTACGCCGTCGAGCGGTTGTTCATCCTCGAACGTGAGCTCGCCCGCCGGATCGCGGCCGACCAGTGATCCGAACTGTCGACCCGATCGCCCCCGGCGCAGCCGCGTTCGCCGAGGCCGGTGGCGTCCTGCTCACCGGGGCGTCGTCGGCGAAGTGCGAGATGTGCGGCGAGTGGAACGACGGCCCCGAGACCGACCTGAAGCAGTGGGCCCGCTGGCACGCCCGCGACCGCCACGACGCCCTACGCCCCTCGGTGCTCGGTTTGGATACGTCGCTGACCCGCGCCGGCATCGCGGTCTGTTCGCTCGACCCGAAGCGTGAGACGTTCTGGCCGACGCTGCTGACCCACGTCGGGGAGTCGGGTTCGCAAGAGGCGACGTGGGACGAACGGTGCGACCGGCTGGTGCGGCAGACGAAGGCGATCATCGGGATCGTCGACGCCGCCCGCCGCGCCGGCGCGGACATACGCGTCGCCGCGGTCGAGGGCCCCAGCTACGGCAACTCGGCGATGCCGTCCTACTACGACCGGGCAGGCCTGTCCTGGGCGGTCTACGCAGCGTTGCGGGCCCGCGGCATCCCGATCGCCGTCGTCACCCCCGATCACCGCGCCAAGTTCATCTGCGGCGTCAAACCGCCATCGGGGCCGGCGGGTAAGAAACTGGTGCTCGACCAGACCCGCGCCCGGTGGAACACCACCCGCACCCTCGACGTGATCCCCGACCCGGCCCGGTTCATCGCCAACCACGACGAAGCCGACGCCCTCGGGTTGGCCGAGATGGGTGTGATGGGGGTGACCTGGACGCAGTCGATGCTGTTGTCCGCGCACCCGGTGCCCTGGCGAGTGGGCAGCCGACACGTCGGGAACGCGGTCCTCGTCAAGTGGCCGGCGGTGACCATTTGATCGCGGTGTGCGTGAAATGCGGGGACCAACCGACACGGCCGACGCGCCGCGGTATGTGTCACCGCTGCTATCAGACCTGGTGGACCCGCCGCCGCGCCTACGGATCGTTCGAGTCGCTCTACGTCGATGCTGAGCCGACGCGTGCGCACGTACGCGATCTGGTCGCGGCCGGCGTGGGCGTGCGGCGTATCGCGCTGTTGGCCCGCGTCGACCGCAAGGCCATCCAAGTCTTGATGAACGGGCGGCTAGACCGCGGAACGCCACCCTCGCGGCGGATCGCCCGCAAGACGGCCGATGCCATCGCGGCGGTGCCGGTCCCTGGTGTCGTGCATCAGGTCGTGGCGGGCGGCACGCGGGTCGACGCGATCGGCACAATTCGCCGGCTACAGGCGCTCGTCGCGTTCGGTTACACCCGAACGTATCTGGCCGAGCGCATCGGCTGGACGGTGCACAATATCGGCGCGCTGCTCGACGTCTCGCGC
This sequence comes from Mycobacterium sp. RTGN6, assembly GCF_033804605.1. Taxonomy (NCBI): domain Bacteria; kingdom Bacillati; phylum Actinomycetota; class Actinomycetes; order Mycobacteriales; family Mycobacteriaceae; genus Mycobacterium; species Mycobacterium sp. RTGN6. The sequence continues at coordinate 40,914 of NZ_JAPZKZ010000012.1, read as the reverse complement.
CGCCAGGTCAACGCCGACACGGCGCGTAAGGTCGAGGCGCTGTTCGGTGAGCTCCAAGCCACCCGCGGGCCGAGCGTCCGCTCCACGAACGAGGGTCGGCGCAAGGGATGGCTCCTGCCGATCGAGTGGGACGACGACGAGCTCGACAGGTTTACCGTCGAACCCGAGACCGACGACGAAACGCCCGAGCGGCCGCTGACTTTCGCCGAGCAGTACGTCGAGCTGCGCGATCACTGCGGCCTGACCGACGACGCGATCGCGCATCGGCTCGGGATCGACGAGCACAGCCTCGCCGCCATGAAACGCCGCCATCTAGAGGACATCGCCCGTGAGCGGGACGTCGCCTAGTGGCCCAATCTGCGCACCTGCGTCCGCCATCGTTGGCCGCAGGTGGAGGTGCACGCGCAAGACTGGTGCGGCTCCTGTTGGGCGAACTCGACCCTGTGTGGAAGCTGCGTGCAGCGTGCCGGGGCCATCCCCGCCCCGATATCTTCTACCCGCCGCCGGCGCGGGCCGACGCCGATATCAAACGCTCACAGTCGGAGCGTCGCCGGCGGATCATCGTCGCCGAGGCCAAGAGCGTCTGTCGACGGTGCCCGGTCCGCGCGGCCAGCTTCGCGCCCCGGCCTGGGGACGTCGGCACCGGCGAGTGCCTCGACTTCGCCGACACCCTCGGCGACTACAACGGCATATGGGGCGGGCTGACCGCCCGAGAGCGCGGCCGAAAACGTGATGAACGATAACCGTCAACCCGAGAGGATCGACCCATGACCCACCCAATGCCACCCGTCAACTGGTCTCATCCGTTCCCCGACGACTACACGTTGCGGTTGTGGGACGCCGACACTCAAGAGTTCCTCTGGTCGTCGCCCGAAATACCCGGCCAACCGTCGCTGTACGCGTACCTGTGCTCGCGCGACCAGGCGGGTGGTTGGGGCACCCTGGCCACCCTCGATGACGGCCACGGCCGCCGCCTATGGGTCGGTCGGATGCGCGTCGTCAACGGCCAGGTCGAGGCGGTACTAGAGGCCGAGTTCGTCAAGGCATTCACCCAACCCTCGTCACCGCTGTTCGAGTACGTCGGCGACGGGCCAGTGATCGCCCCGCAATTCACGGCGGCGGTCGGCAAGTTCACGATCATCGACGACGGGCCAGCCGATGATTGAGACCCTGACCTGCCACACCCTCACCTGCGACGAGTGCCACCAGACGCTCAACCCTGGCGACGAGGGCGACCTGCATTTCAGCGACGCCGACGAGGCCCGCAACGACGCGACCCGCTACTTCGACTGGACCCGTGACGGCGATCGCGACCTGTGCCCCGAGTGCACAGCACGCGCGACGTGCGAGCGTGAGGGCCACAAGCCGGTAACCGAGGACTTCGGCGGCATCTACTGCGAAAGGTGCGACGAGGCCCTCACCGCGCCGTCCACCGTCAACCCGAAGGGGAGCTACCTGTGAGCACCGACGACGATCTGCGCCTGGTGCTCGTCCGGGTGCTCAACAACGGCAATTGGGCCGAGGTTGGCTACACCATTGCCCACCAGGCGATCCGCCGGCCGGTGACGTTCCGAGTCAACCGCAACGGCACCCCCGGCGATCAGACCATCCCCAACGGCCTCGCCCTGATCGGGGAGAACGACGACCACCCCGGCAAGCTGTCCGTCGAGGCGTTGGCCCGCCAGGTCGGCAAGGTCGCCCTCAAGATCGCCCGCACCGACGAACTGCTCTGGCTCCCCGTCGCCGCGCACCGCGACGAACTGGTCGGCATGTGGACGATCGAGTGCGTCACCCTCGTCGAGTGGTTCCGCGTCGCGCAACGCTCCGACGAGGAGATTCTCAAGCTCGCCGGCGTCGACCCGGCAACAGGCGAGCTGCTCGACGCGCGACCCTGCCCGACGTGCAGCGGCTCGGGCACGACCGGCGTCACCGGATCACCCGCCGGCAACGTTCCGATCCCGTGCACCGCCTGCATGGGTACCGGCCAGGCGAGCGGGATGGCCCACGGATGACCACCTACGACACCGCCACCATGTTGCCGCTCGGAGAGGTCTTTCAGAGTCCGCACTCGACGCCGTGGCATCACCAGATCGCCCAGGCGAACACGGTGCTGCTCACGCAGGTCGGCAGCGGGTTGCACGGCGTGCACACCCCCGACCAGGACGACCGCGACGAGATGGGTGTGTGCATCGAGCCGCCCGAGGTGATGCTCGGTCACGACCGCTTCGACCTCTACGAGTTCCGCTCCCAAGCCCAGCATGTCCGCTCGGGCCCCGGCGACCTGGACCTCAACGTGTACGGGCTGAGCAAGTTCACGAAGCTGCTCGCCGCCGGCAACCCGATGGTCCTGATGCTCCTCTTCGCCCCACGCAGCGAGGTCGTCCGCATCAGGTGGCCCGGCATCGACCTGCGGGAGCGCCGCGACATGTTCATCTCGCGGGCCGCCGGCGCGCGTTTCCTCGGCTACCTCGAACGGCAACGCGAACGGTTCCGCGGATCGCTGAGCCAGCGCACCAACCGGCCTGAGCTCGTCGAAAAGTACGGCTACGACTCGAAATTCGCCTACCATGCGCTGCGCCTCGGGTTGCAGGGCATCGAACTAATGACGACCGGCGAGATCAACCTCCCGATGCTCGAACCGCACCGCCAGTACCTCCTGCGGGTGCGCCGCGGCGAATTCTCGCGCGAGGACGTCGACCGTCGCCTCGACTCGGTGCACGCCGACCTCGAAGCGGCGGTCACGGCGAGCCGGCTACCCGAGGCGGCTGATTGGCCGGCTGTCTCGGCGTGGTGTGCTCAGACCTACCGCACGTGGTGGGAAGAGACGGGTCAATGACCGGCAAGCGGTGACGGGCCAACGGTGTCGATGCGGTCATGTGCGCGAGCAGCACTCGCTTTGGACGCCGGCGGCTGGCTGCCTGGCGTGCACGCTGTGCGCACCCGGTGCCCGACCTCACGCGATGCAGCGATGCGCGTGCACCGCGTTCGCGGCCGCGCAGCTATCCAACGCCTGAACCGGTCCCTACGTTGAGTGGCGCGGTGGGCGTCAAACCGGTTCACAACCACGGTTACCTCGGTGTTTGTTCTCGATCGGCAAGGGCGGGCCATGATCCGCGGGTCGCGAGGAGCTCGTTCCTGCGCCCACCGCAACCCCCGACGTCGCCGAGCCGCTGGTGGTCTGTCCACCACCCGATAATCGACCCGACGACAGGAGAACCCGTGGCAAAGCCCGACAAGCGGAAGCGTCCGCCAGTGAGCGTCGCCGAGGCCGAACAGATACTCGAACGCGCCCGCCGCCGCGAAGCCGCCCAAGCAGCCGAGCGCGGCGCAGGCACTTACGCGTACCGGGAGATGTTCGCCCCGCAGGTCGACCTCGGCACGCTCGACACCCCCGGTATCTCCCACGCCGACCAGTGGGCCGACTTTCTCAACCGCCCTGGCCGCTTCTACGTCGCCCAGATCGTGATCCCGCTCGACGGTGAGCCCCTCGGTCAGAAGCTCGGATCGCAAACCACGCTGAAGGCCGACGACGACCAGCTTCCCTACCTCGTCGAGGTGCTGCGCCAGGTCCGGGGCGCGTTCGGCGAGCACGCCCGGATCACCCTCACCCCGGCCGAGCCGCACGTCGAGGAGCGCCGCATCGCCGGCCCACCGGCACGAGTCACCGTCGACGGTGTCCCGCACATCGGCCAGCAGGTCGGCAAGGTCGAGCGCGCACAGGCCAGCATGAGAGGAGTCGGCAAGGCACACAGCGATGCCCGCGACCGTCTCATGGCCGCACAACGCGACGCCGAGGCCCAGCGCAAGCAAGCGCGGGTTTGGTGCTGCGGCACACCGATCACTGGCCCGCACGCCGCCGGCTGCGCATACGAGCCCACACCCGACAACCCGATCGACTACAACGGGCCCGGCTTCATGCTCCCCCCGCCCAACGGCAAGGCCACGATCCCCAACGGGCCGCCAATCTCGATGGACGAGTTCGAACTCGGACCGCGCCGCCGCGGCCCCGAGACCGTCGGCGAGGACGGCCTCACCGACAGCGAACGCGCCGGCCAGGTACCCCCGTGGGCCGGCGGACCGATACCCGACCGCGAGTTCACCCGCGACGAGCTCGCCGAGATGCTCCCCGGCCAGACCCGCACCGAGGTCGCCGCCGAGCTCGGCAAGACGCCCGACGAGATCGGCGGCGTCGTGCACCACGCCGACGTCATGCCCGAGGCCCTGGCCGCCGAACTCGGCGTCCCCGTCGAGTCGCTACGCCGCATTCCGATGACTGGCGGCGGCTACGCCTGGACCGTCACCCCGCCGCCAGCGGCCGAGGAGCCCGGCCGGCACGCCGCACCCGAGGGGTCCTGATGCACGACCCTGATATCCGTTCTGGCGGCGTCTGCGCCGAGATCGGGCCCCGACCGGCCCCCGACCTCAAGCCCTACATGTGCAGCCTCGACACCGACCACGACGGCGCGCACCAAGCGATCCTCGCTGGCGAGCTCCTCGACTCATGGCCACAGGAGGGCTGAACCGTGAGCGACTACCCGCCCAATATGACGTTCCGACCACTGGACGGCTGGCCGCGGGACTTCACCCGCGGCCGCCGAAACTCGCCGTTCCGGGCGACGTTCAACAGCACACTGGGCGACCTACGTCAGGAGCTGCACGCGCTCGGCAACGGCGGCCCGCGAAGCTGGTACCAGCGCGACGCCTACCCGGTGACCGTGCTGCAACTCGCGTTGCGGGACCGTGACATTCGCGTCGACGGGATGCCCCGCGCGGACGCGAAAGTGGCCCATCCGGGGATCATCCTCAACATCGAGTCGAAGCACGGCGATCTGTCCTACCCGTGCGACACGTTCGACGACTGGCGTGACAACGTCCGCGCCGTCACGCTCGGGCTGGAGGCGCTCCGCAAGCTCGACCGGTACGGCATCACACAGACCGGGCAGCAGTACCGGGGTTGGCTCGCGATCGAAGCCGCACCCTCGTCGAGCGTGATCGGCGCGGCTCGTAGCGTCCTCGTCGGCATCGCCTACCCCGACGACTCCCCGGAACGACGGGGCGCGTGGGTCGACCAGATGACGACGAGCAACGTCGTGGCCGCCACCGTCCTACGCAAGGCCAAGGGCAACGCGCACCCTGATCGGCACGGCGGTGACCGCACCATGTGGGAGCAGGTCGAGCAGGCCGCGAAGGTGCTCAACCTCCGCGAAGCGCGGGCCGTGTGAAGTCCGTCCTGTGGTGGACGGTGCTGCTGATCGTCGCGTGTGTCAATTGGCTCGTCGCCGACGGGCACCGGACGCTCAACACCGTGGCGTTGTGCGCCGTTGCACTGGCCGCGCTCAGCGTCTACCACGATGAATATCGGGATTGGCGGTGGCGGCACCCCGACGCCGTCGCTGAGCTCGTCGACGTCCTGGACTGGTGCCAAGGCTGCGACAACCTCTGGCCCCGCCACCAGATGGGTCTCGATGAGGGCGGCGCATACCGCTGCTACCACTGCCGCAACATCCTCGTCCCGTTCCCGGCGGCCCTCGCGCCTCAGCCGATCGCCGCGACCAAGCCTCAGCAGCGGGTCATCAGGGCAGCCCTCGACGACACGATCGTCGACCTGATCGTCCACGAGGTGATGGTCCCCGGCCGCCCGCCCGACATGGTGGTGCTCCGCTTGACCGAGCACCGCAACGCCGGGGCGTTCGTACTGCCCCCAGGCGTCAAGGTCGGCATGGTCGAGCGACCGGACGGCACTCTCATCCCGATCATCTCGTCGGGCTAACCGATGCAACGCGATCCGGCAACTCGGCTGCTGGGGATTATGACGACGACGAACGTCCTGATCGCCCAGCTAGTGGACATGCACCCCGGCGTTCGCCTGGCGCTCACCGACGACGGCTGGCGCTGCGATGAGGCTTCGCATGAGGTGTGGTTCGGCGAGCCGTTCCTGGGCAACGATCTGCTGGGGCCGTGGACGTTCCCACCCGGCTACGTCAGGCTCGCCGCCACCAACGGGACGTGGGTGTGGCGACTCACCGACGAGTGGTGTGACGGCACGAGTCTCGACGTCCCAGCCCGCCGGTGCCGCGGTCTATGGCCCGACTGATCGGCAGGGCTGCGGGAGTCCAACCCGCTGCTTCGGGCCCCTCAGCCCGCGGGCTCGGTCACTGGCTACTCGGTGCACCTTCACCAGCCCTCGCGTTACCCCAAGCCCCGCCTTAGCCATGACGATAGTGGCCCGGCTGACGAGCGCACAGCCGCGGTTTGTCTGCTCGGGTCCACACACTCATCACGTGCCCAACACCACCCCGAGGCCACCGAAGAGCACCACGCAAAAGGGCCTCGGATACGACCACCAGGTGCACCGCGACCGCCTGCTACTGAGGCACGTCGACGGCACGCCCTGCTGGTGGGACGGCCGCCCCATGTACCGCGAACCCTCCCGCAACTGGGACGGCAAACCGCTGCACGCCGAGCACTCCAAGAGCCGCTCGATCTACGGCACCGCCGGCAACCAAGCCGACCGGCTGATGCACGACACCTGCAACAAGCAACGAGGAGACGGTTCACGTGACGACCAGCGACCAGCACTCAACCCCGAGCTCCTCACCGAGCTCGACACCAGCCGAGAGCTCCTCGGAGACCTCTACTACTTCGCCTGGCCCGCCTGATGACCTCGCTGATCGCCGACGGGCTCGCCGGCTAGAAGAGGCCGCCTCCGAGTGGCGTCGCCGCGGGCAGCCACGCGAGCCGCGATGGGTCGGTCCGCTCGCCGTCGCCTCGCTCGTATCGTTGGCGATCGTCGTGGGCACCGTCGCCGTGTGGGCGATCATTGCGGCGATTGAGCTTTTCCGGTGAGCTCGCCCGACGTCAAGACACGCCTGACCGAGGCCACAGCCGTCGTCGAGGCCGTCAAGGTCCTCGACCGCTACGGGTTCACCACCGCAGCCCGGATCACCGCCCAGGCCGCTGAGGCGATCCTCGAATTCCGCGTCGACCACGCCAGCAGGGTCGACACGTGATGGGCGGCCGCCGCCACGTGCACAACCTCGGCGAGGCCGAGCGCAACGCGATATGGGAATGCCGCGGACCGGCCTGGCGGGCGTTCTACGCGTGGTCTGGCGACGACAGCGGCAGGTGGTACTACGTCCCCTCAGGCCGCACGTTCTGGCATGTCACCGCCGCGTCCGCCCTCGATGTCAACGCTCGCTCGATCACGTCGGGAACCTACGACGGCGACCCGCTCTCGTTCGAGTTCGTGGAGGTAATCCGGCTCGGTGAGCCCGCGATTCTGTTCACCGACAACGGCCAGATACTCACGCTGCCGTCCTACCTCACGGGCGCGACTAGGCACTCGGCTGATGGCACGCGGTGACGGCCGCCGGCTCGCAAGCCGCTCCGATCCGGCCGTCCGCGACGCGCTGAGCCGCACCTGCCCGGACTGCAAGGCCGAACCGGGCAAGTGGTGCGTCGGCGTCGCCGAGAACAGCCGCACCCAAGGCCGCGTTCTGTCCCGAATTCACTTCGCCCGCTGCACCTACCGGAAGGCCACCGTCTGATGCCGACGTTTCCGCTCAAGCGGGTCAACAACGAGGTGTGTGAGGTACTCCTCGGCGCGCCCCCGGCGCACCCCCGTTTCGTCGACGTCTCCGGTGAGGTGGCTGAGTTTCCGTTCGCGTTGTGGGGCGACGTCACGGTCACGATCGAGCGCGGCGGGTTCCCCATAGTCGAGCTCATCATGCTCGCCGAGCACGTCGACGCCGACGTAGAGATACCGGACATCACCCCGCCCGACAACTCGGAGGTGGCGTGGCCGTGAGCACGTTGCCCCGGTTCGTTCCCGCCGAGGAGCCCTCGACCTACACCAGCGGCAAGGGCCTGGTGCTGCTCGCGGAGTTCTCCCGCCCCGTCACCATCACGTGCGAGGCGTGCCACGTGTCCACGCTGCGGCTCAAGCTGCTCAGCAACAGCGCCCTCAACGCCGACACCTGCGACCGTCTGCTCACCGCCTACCTCGACGAGCTCGGCTGGACCCGCCTCCGTGAGCGTGGGGCCGATATCTGCCCCGAGTGCGCCGGCACTCGCGTCGAGGTGTGCGACTTCTGTCGGCTCTACACCGGCGGCCACACCAAGACCTGCCCCACACAGCTACCGGGAGTGCTGCAATGACCCTGATCCGGCGCGTCATCGGATGGCTGCGAGGGCCAGGCCCCGAGGTCTACCTGCTCGTCGACAAGTACCCCGACGACGGCGACGGCCTCGAAGCGGTGATCAGTGCCCACGCACGCCACCAAGGCGCAGAACTGGCCCGCGCGAACCAAGCCCGCCTCTACGGCCCCATCACCTACCCCGCCATGGGAGGCGATGAGCGGTCGATCAAGCGGCTCTACGACCGCCTCGCCGTCGTCAACCTCGACGTCCAAGACCAGGACGACGACGCATGACCACCTTCGTCGACCAAGAGCACCTTCACGACCCCGCCACGGGCACGATCGGCGACTGCTGGCGCGCCGGCATCGCCAGCGTCCTCGGATGCCCGATCGTCGACGTCCCTCACTTCGTCCGCGACTACCCCAATCAAGAGGGCGACACCACGGCCCGGTGGTTCGACGAGACCCAACGCTGGCTCACAGAGCACCACGGCGTCACGATCGTCTACTACGACCAACCGGACGCGGTGCGCGCCGAATGCCGGCTACAGCGCAGCGCGTTCCCGTTCATCCTGATCGACGGGTACTCGCCCCGAGGCGTCGCCCACGTCGTTGTCGGCGACGCGATCACCGGCGAGGTCGTCCATGACCCACACCCGTCACGCGACGGCCTCGAACGAACACGCGGAGCGTTCGCAGTGGTGCGACTGGACGACGACGCGTGAAGGCGCTCACCGTCCAACAGCCATGGGCTACGGCGATCCTGCGCTACGGGAAGACCGTCGAGAACCGCACTCAGGCATGGAGCTACCGTGGCCCGCTGGCCATCCACGCGGGCGCGCGATGGTCGGAGCGAGGAGACCACTCGCCGCTGATCCGCACCGAGCTACGCCGCCATCTGCCGCAGTTCGACGCCGCCACCATGGGCGGACGGCTGCCGCGCTGGCCGTTCCCGATGGGCGTCATCCTCGGCACCGTTGACCTCGTCGACGTGCACCCCGACGCAGGCTGCTGTCAACCTTGGGGCGAGACGTTCTACGTCGAGCACGGAGGACGCGAGCGCCGCCGCATCACCCACCTGGTGCTTGAGAACCCACGCCCACTCGCCGAGCCCATACCGTGCTCCGGTGCGCTGGGCCTCTGGACGCCCCCGCATGACGTCCTCCTCGCCATCATGCGGCAGGAGACCGCGTGAACAGCACCGTCGACGAACTCGACTTCACCAACGTCGACCAGCGTGAGCACCAATGGATCGACCAGCAAGGCACCCTGTGGCGCTGGCACGACGAGGGCGGACACCGAACAGGCGGACAGGGCTGGCAATACTGGCAGGAAGACGAGTGCCGATGGAAGTGGCACGGGCTCACCCTGCATCTCTTCGGCCCATACCGTCAGGCCACCCTCACCGAGCGGATAGAGGACGAGGGCACGCACGACCCCGAATGCTTCTGCGATGAATGCTGCGAGCTATGACCCTCCCCGCACCCCGACGGGGCAGTAGTAGGCGCAGCACCACCCGAGTATCACCCGCTACCAGGCGTGCACTACGCGAGAGGGCACTCGGCTGCTGCGAGGTATGCGGTGTGCACGGTGCAACCAACGCACACCACCGAGTCAACGCATCCCAAGGTGGTCGGCCCACACTGGGCAACCTGATGCTGGTGTGTGGCTCAGGTACAACGGGCTGTCATGGTCGCATCACCACCAACCCATCGTGGGCACGTGCGCATGGCTACTCGGTGGGTGGCACGTTCGAGCCGTGCGACGTCGCCGCGTTGCGATGGTCGAGGTGGACTGGTGCGGCCGAGTGGGTGCTGCTCGACGACCGCGGCGGCATCACTCCGACCGAACGGGTCAGGCCCAAGTGACGCGGGCGCAGAGCGTGGACCGCAACGACACAGGTCAGAGTGGTGTGTGCTGTACGATGGCAATACATGCTCTGACCTGCGCATACCCCCCACCCCGATCTTTCCTGAGGCCCCCCCCACGGCTGACTCCGGACGCGGTAGGCAGCTTTTTATACAGCGCATCGGATCGCGCGCGGGGCGGGGGTGGATCAGATGCCGGCCAAAGCGAGCAAAAGTAGTCCACCAGCCGCGAAAACCGTTGCCGCACAAGCGAAATCGGGGGCCAAATCGGGCCCGAAAGCGGTTGCGGGAGGGCGTGTTTCGGCCGCGCAACGGCGCAAACCGGCGGCGAAGAGATGGCGACCGGCTGCGGGGGCCCTGCTCAAGGCCTCAATGTGGCGCGGCGAGGACCCCGGCGGGATCAAGCTGCTCGTCGAGCAGGCCTGTCGAGTGGCCGATCGACTCGAAACGCTGGACCGGACGCTGCGCGGTGACGCCGGCGCGATGATGAGCCTCGATCTGGGCCGGATTCTGGCCGAGGCGACACCGCCTGGTGATCGCAAGGCGTTCTACGTCGAGCTCTCGCTGAAGGTGGACGCCGCCGTGTCCGAGGAGCGTCAGCAGGCGAAACTGTTCGGTTCGCTGCTGTCGGACATTGCGCGCCAGCGCGCCGCGCTTCCACCTGCCCCGCCCGACAACGGATCGAACAACGGTGAGCAACAACAGGGCGATCTCGACTTCTGAGGACGCCGAGCGGCTGCTCGATTGGCTGTATCGGCGGCGTCTGCTGGGCCGTGACGACCTGTGCGTGCCGATCACGAACCCGTCGGCGACGGTGTACGTCGTGCCGAGAACGGTGTCGCCGCGCGAGTGTTACCTATGACCGCGACCGACGCCGGCCCACGCCGACCGCGGAAGAAAGCGCAGGTCGGCGACCGCAAGGCCACGCCGCGGCCCGGTAGGAATAGTAAAACCGCAGGTCGGGCAGCGCCGGCCAACCGTGACGACCAGAGCGGTCCGCCGCCGTGGGTGGGGCACTGGCCGCGCCTCGACGGGCCGCAGGAGCCGCGCTATCACTCGGCCAATCCGCTTATCGCCGAGGCCGATGAGTCGGACTCGATCCGGGCGGCCAAGTTCGCGTCACGAGTCACCCGGTCGCGGTGCCTGCCGTGGCAGTGGGATGAGCTCCGCGGGATCACGCTGCGCCGCGACGATGGCCTGTGGTTGCACCGCGACGTGTGTCTCATCGACACCCGGCAGCAGGGCAAGACCGAGGTCATGGTCTGGCGCATCCTGTTCGGCCTGTTCTACCTCGGCGAGACGTGCGTCTACTCGGCGCAGGCCGGAAAGACCGCCGACGCGGTGTTCGCGCGTATCGCCGCGATCATCGAGAAACGCCCGGCGCTGTTCGAGAAGCTGGTCTCGAAGACGGGCGGCTCGCAGGGCCGCGGCGACATCGTTGTGCGCGCCAACGACGGCACGCTCGCGCATCTCCGGTGCGGTGTCCGCTCGACCGACCTTGGCCGTGGCCTGGACCGCATCGATCTGGTGGTTTTCGATGAGGCCTACAACCTGACCGAGGCCGAGGTCGCCGCGCTGGCCGGTACGCAGATCGCGAGCCCGAACGCCCAGACGATCTACACCTCGACGGCCCCGGTCGCGTCGGTGCACACGTTCTGTCACATCTTGGCGGGCATCCGTGACCGCGGCATGGTGGGCCACCGAAACCCCGACCAGGCTGACCCCGAGCTCTGGTATTCGGAGTTCTGCGCGCCTGATCCCCCGAAGGATGAGCGGGCCCGCGCCGAGGCCCGCCTCGATCGCGAGCTCTGGCGGCTGGCGTCGCCGTCGCATGGGGTCATCTCGAAGGACCGCGATATCGACGCGATCCGCAAGACGCTGTGCATCAACGCCACGGGCATCGCACTGTGGGAGGCGGACTACCTCGGTTGGGGCGAATGGCCCATGACCGAGGCGACCCGCGAGCCCGTGATCCCGATCGAGGAGGTGTGGCTCAAGTTGGTCGACCATGCGCCCGGCCTCGTCGGGCAGATCGTGATCACGGTGTCGCGGACCCAAGACAAACTCTGGTGGGCGTTCGCCGCCGGCCAGCGCACCACAGACGGACGTGTTGCCCTCGAACTGGGCAAGTACGAGAAGATGAACCTAGGCCAGGCCGCCCGCTACCTCGTGCAGCTGATCCAGCTGCACGATCCACCCGAGGTCGTGATGGAGGGCCACGACCCCGGCGTCGACCTGGTGCCGGTGATGCGCAAGCTCGGCGTCGACATACGCCTGACCACGGCCAACGAGTTCGCGATCGCGTCGTCGCTGTTCATCTCAAGCGCGACGTCGGGCGACCTGTGCCACACCGATCAGCCGATCATCCGAGAGGGCCTCGAACAGGCGGCGATGCGTGAACTACCACGCGGAGGCCGAGTTTTCGACAACCGCGAGGGCTCGATCGCGCAGGTCATCGCGTTCGTGATGGCGCTGTGGGGTGTCCTCGAATTTGCTGAGGAGGACTCCCCCGCAGCGCTGCCCGTCGGCGGCGACGACGTGGGTGCCGTCGACGACCTCGGAGAATTCGGCACGACAAGTAGCCACTTTGCAGATTGGGACCTGTCAACGTAGGCACCGATGGGTGCAAACGACACCGCTGTAACTTCCCGGCCGCCGCGTATCGCCGCTGGTCGGTCGCTCGGCCTGCGCCGGCCCTCGGCGACGGCCCGCGTCGAGACGGCGATGCCTGTCGGTGAGCGCGGCTACGTCAACGGCGGCGGCAACAGCAACGCGTGGTTGGCGTGGGACCCGTTCGAGAAAGTGCCGCAGCTTCAGTACCCGGAGAGCGTCGGGGTGTTCCTCGACATGGACAACGACGACTCACGGGTGACGTCGCTGCTCGAATCGATGAGCCTGCCGATCCTGTCGGCGAAGTTTCGGATCGACCCCAACGGTGCGCCCCCCGCGGCGGTGCAACTGGTCTGCCGCAACCTTCGGGTGCCGGTGCTCGGCGAGGACTTCGTCGACGACGGCGGGCGCAGCAAGGGGGCGTTCTCGTTCCTGGCGCACCTGCGCGACGTCGCCAGCCCGGTCCCGCAGTTCGGTCACGCAGTGTTCGAGCAGGTCTATCGCCGCGACGGGGACCATCCCGACGGCACTCCGCGGTTCGTGCTGCGCAAGCTGGGGCCGCGGCCGCAGTGGACGATTCAGAAGTTCAACACCGCCCTCGATGGTGGCCTCGACTCGATCACGCAGCTCGCGCCGGCGTCGACGTCGCGGCAGATGTTCGGGATCAACCCCCTCGACATTGCGATCAACCGGCTCGTCGTCTACTCCCGCAACAAACGCCCAGGTCACTGGCAGGGCCGTTCGGTGCTGCGGTCGAGTTACAAGCACTGGCTGATCAAGAATGAGCTGCTCAAGATCGAGGTGGCGGTGGCCCGCCGCAACGGTATGGGCGTGCCCGTCGGTACCGCGAGCAAGCCGAATGATCCCGCCGAGGTCAAGGCGATGCAGCGGATCGCGTCCGGGTTCCGCGGCGGTCTGCACTCCGGGGTCGGCCTGGCGTACGGCCAGACGCTCAGCCTGCTCGGCGTCCAGGGCAACCTCCCCGACATTCGGGCCGCGATCGAGTACCACGACAAGGCCATCGCGTTGTCGGGGCTCGCCCACTACCTCAACCTCGACCGCGGCGGCTCCTACGCGCTGGCCGCGGTGCAAGAGCGCCCGTTCATCCAGGCCGTGAACACGGCCGCGCTGTACTACTGCGAGATCGCCCAGGCGCACATCATCGAGGACCTGATCGACGTCAATTTCGGTGTCGACGTGCGGTGTCCGCGGCTGGTGTTCTCCCCGATCGGCTCCCAGCAGGACGCTTCGGCGGCGTCGCTGAAGATGCTCGTCGAGGCCGGTCTGTTGTCTCCCGACCTGCGGATCGAGCGGGCGTTGCGTCAGCTGCTGGACATGCCGGCCAAGCCCGACGCCGACGATCCCGACGCCGAGCCGCCCGCCGGCAACAAGCCCGCGGTCGTCAACGGCCCCACGCAGGTCAGCGGGCCCAGCCAGGAGGACGCCGGTGCCTGACACCAAGCGCGAATGGTTCAAGTTCGCCGCCGCCAAGGCCGACGGTGACAAGGGCCCGAAGCGCACGACGCTGCACATCTACGACACCATCGGCGCTGATCCGTTCTTCGGCGGCGTCGACGTCAACGAGCTCGTGACCACGATCGAGGAACTCGACGACGACGCCGAGCTCGACGTCCGAATCAACTCCCCCGGCGGGGCCGCCTGGGACGGCCTGGCCCTCGCCAACGCGATCATGCGGCACCCCGGCAAGACGACGACCAACGTCGTCGGCCTCGCCGCCAGCGCCGCCTCCGTCGTCGCGATGGCGGGCGACAACGTGGTCATCTCCAAGTACGGCCAGATGATGCTGCACAACGCCCGTTTTAGCGCCATGTGGGTGACCGTCGAGGAGCTCGCCGAAGCAGCGAAGGTGGGCGCGAAGCTCAACGCCTCGATCGCGGCGTTCTACGCCGACCGCGCCGGCGGCACCACGGACGAATGGGCTCGCGCGATGAAGCGCGAGACCTGGTACTCGGCCGACGAGGCGAAGGACGCCGGTCTGGCGACCGAGATCGACGAGTCGGGCAAGCGTGAAGACATCGAGGCCGCCGCGCTGGCCTCGATCACCAAGGCCGCGGCCACGTTCAAGTACCCCGGCCGACAAGCCGCACCCGCGCCAACCGCGCAGGTAGAGGACGGGCCCGAGGGCCCAAAACCAGAGGAGGCCCCCGTGGCAACCAGCAAGGCAATCCTCGACGCCCTCGGACTCCCCGAGGACGCGAGCGACGACGACGTGATCGCCAAGATCGCCGAGCAGGCCGGCGACAAGCCGGATGAGAAGACCGACGACACGCCCGACGACAAGGTCGACGCGGGCGAGATCACCGAGCTCGCCGCGGCGGCCGCCAAGCACGGGCTCACCGTGATCGACCCCGGCACGCTGGCCGAGATGCAGCGCAATAGCTCGCTCGGTGCCAAGGCCCACGCGGAGATGGAGACGACCCGGATCACCGGTGCCGTCAACGCCGCGATCAGCCTCGGCAAGATTCCGGCCGCCCGCAAGGAACACTTCGTCGCGCTGATGCGCGCCGATGAGGTCGGCACCACCAAGCTCCTCGCCGACATTCCGGCCGAGACTGCGGTGCCGCTCACCGAGCTCGGCCACTCGCTCGAACCGCAGGCCTACGCCGGCGGCCAGGGCGGCGACGTCACCGAGGCCCCGGCATACAAGGCGTGGTCGGTCGAGTAATCGGCTGCCGACGAGATCACTGAGGAGGACATAGAGCAATGAGCGCGACTATTCAGGTCACCAAGCACGGGCCGCGGACGTACTCGCCGCTGTCGGGTCAGACGGTGCGAGGCGGCCGACTGTGCAAGTTCGCCGCCGGCGGCCGCATTCAGGAGGCAGGGGCCGGCGACGTGTTGTTCGCCGGTGTCGCCCTCACCGACGCGATCGCCCCCGAGGACGTCGGGGGCACCGCCGGCACCGACGCGTGGGGCCGCCCGATCCTCAACACGGTCATCAAGCCCACCACCGTGGCCGTCGCGTACGGCGGCGACGAGGTGCCCGTGTTCTACACCGCCAACGCCACCCAAGGGCAGCTGCTCGTGGCGGGCGCGGCGGGCGCGGTCACCCCGGTCACGGCCGACGTCGACCCGCGGCTGATCGTGGGCCGCTGCACGCAGCCTGGCGGCGTCGTGTTCGCCACCAACCCGCGCGGGCTCGCCCGCCTGGCCATCTAGCGGCGAGCGCCGAGAAACAGGAGATAGACCAGTGGCAACTACTGGAGTCGTGAGTATCAGCGACGGGCCCAGCACCACCGTCGGGGACCTCATCGGGGCCCCGATGATGGTGCCGACCAAGATGAAGGAGCTGATGACGAATGTGTTCATCAGCGAGAGCATCCTGCGCAACGCCGGCGGCAACCCGGCCGGCCTGGTCGGCTACACCGAGGGCGACCCGACGTTCCTCGTCGGCGATCCCGAGGACGTCGCCGAGTTTGCCGCGATCCCCGTGACCTACGGGGAGATGGGCATCCCGCGTGTGGCGATCGCCAACAAGCGGGGCCTGGGCGTCCGAATCTCGCGCGAAATGCGCGACGAGAACCGGATCGGCGCGGTCAACAAGCAGATGACGCAGCTGCGCAACACGTTCAAGCGGGCCGACGACCGCGCGGTGCGGGCGATGCTGCTGTCGAACGCGGTGCCGACGCTGCCCGTGGCGAACGCCTGGGACACCACCCTCGGCGATCCGCGCCTGGACCTGGCGCTGGGGATCAAGGAAATCACGTTTGCCGACCCGACCGGCAACGTCGTGTCCGACGAGGAGTGGGCGGGTTTCCAGCCCGACACGATCGTGCTCAACCCCGGCCTACTGCCGGTGCTGATGGCGAACGAGAAGTTCAACAAGGTGTACAACGGCAACGTCGCCGGGGACTCCCTGTTGCTGACCGGGCAGCTGCCGGGCTCGATCTTCGGCCGCTCGATCATCGGGTCGTTGTCGTTCCCCGAGGACCGCATCCTGATCTGCGAGCGGGGGACGATCGGGTTCTACTCCGACACCCGCCCGCTCGAATTCACGGGTGTGTACCCCGAGGGCAACGGACCCAACGGTGGGCCGACCGAGACGTTCCGCTCGGACATGACCCACAAGCGTGCCATGGCCCTCGACCAGCCCAAGGCCGGTATCTGGCTGACGGGCCTGGTGACTCCGTGAGCGCGCCCAAGGCCGGCACCTACGTGCTCGCTGCGGCGTCGTTCTACCGGGTCGAGGGTGAGGGTGACGAGGCGGTGCGCCGGCGGTACAAGCGCGGCGACAACGTGGAGCTGTCCAAGGCCGAGGCGGCGCGGCTCGCGGTGCCGACCCGGCTCGCGCCGCCGTCGTTCGTCAAGGCCGGCGACGTGGTGCCAGGCGACGACCTGCGCAACGCGCCGCCGATCGAGGTCAACACCACCTCGCAGGCCAATCAACTCGTCGCCGACGCCAACAACGGCCTGAACACGCCGAGCGGGGACGGGTTGACCGAGGCCCAGGTCAAGAGCGAGGTCACCACGCCGCCCGTCACCGGTGCCGGCGTGGCGGTTCCGACCCCGGAGCAGCTCGGCGACACCGGTGCCGAACCGGTGGCCCCGACCGGCGAGAACGGTCAGCCGGCCAAGAGCGCGACGGTCGAGGTGTGGCGCGACTATGCGGTCAGCGTCGAGGCCGTCAAGCCCGACGAGGCCGGCGACATGACCAAGGCACTGCTTCAGGAGGCGGTCGCCCGCAAGGCCGCCGCCGGCTAGCGCAACGACTCGATGACGAGGAGCTCGACGAGTGGACACCCAACCGTTTCTCACGGCTGACCAGTTCGCGGCGCTGATCGCGCCGCGGACTCTCACAGCCGGTGAACGTGCACTCGTCGAGCTCCTCGTTCAGGCCGCGGCGGACTGGATTCGCGCCCCGTCCCGGCTGCCCGGCCTGTTGACGACCGACCCGCTCGCGACGCAGGCGAAGCTCGTCACCTACGACCTGGTGGCGTCGGTCCTGTCGCCGCAGAACCTCGACCCGCGCGTGCGTCAGCTGATGACGCAGACCGATGGCCGCACGACGTCGATCACCTACGCCGACGCGGCGAAGCTCCTCGTATTCGATGACCGCTACCTGGTAGCGCTCGGGCTGTCGACGACGGCCGAGCCGCAGGCGTTCTACGGCACCGACGACACCGGCACCTACGGCGGCCCCGACTCGTTCGCCTACGCGTTCACCGACCCCGGCCCGAGGCGGTGGTAACCGTGCTCACCGTGGCTCAACTGCTTACCACGCTCGGCGACGACACGATCGAGCTCGTCATCCGCGAGCCCGCGGTCCCGGCGGCAGTGGACGCGTGGGGCCGACCGGCGATGACCGAGCGCACCGTCACCAGAGGCGAATGCTCGTGGCAAGTCACCGGCGGCACCGAGGAGCTCGGCGGCACGGTCGTCGCGACCCTCGAAGCCAAGGGCGCGCTCCCGGTCGACTCCGAAACGCAGGCACTCACGTCGACCGCTGCGGTGCGTCACGCTGGCCGCCTGTTCGAGCTGAGCACGCCCGGCGTCGTGATGTACGACGGGTTCGGCCGAGCCAGCCACGTCCGCGTCTACGGGCGATACGCCGCCGACGTGAGCCTCGGGGAGGCCGTAACCCTGGTGCCGGCGGGCCGCCGCCATGACGGCATCGTGGACCCCGACGGTGACCCGGTCCCGCTGATCGCCCGCGCGGTGATCGTCGGCGACGCGCGGACCCGACTCGGCGCGAGCACGCCTGGGCTGTCGGCGGACGCCGACTACACCGTGGTCTTCGACCTCGACGCGCCGGTCAACGACGGCGACTGGCTGATCGTCCGCGGCCGCGAGACCGTCATCTCGGTCGGCCGCCAAGAGTCGCAGTGGGCCGAGCGCCGCCAACTCGTCGTGGCCGCGCACTACCGGGCCGGCGGGCGAGCCTGATGGCCCGCCGCCGCAAAGAGGGATTCGTCGCCGACCGTAAGGCGATCGGCCGCATCGCGAGGAGAGACCCCGGTCTCAAGAAGGTCATCCACGACACCGCCGCGGCGGGCGCTGAGCGCGCTGGCGGGCACGTCGAGGACTACACCACCGACCGCGTTGTGTCGGCTGTCGTCGTAGGCGCTGAGGACCAGGCGAAAGACGGTGTCGCCACGAAGGCCGCCGGCGAGCTCGGGTGGCCGATCCGATGAGGGTGCACGCCGACCCGGTACCCGCGACGATCGCCTCGTTGCGGACGTTCTACATGCTCCCGTCCACCATCACCGACCTCGGTGGCGCGTGCCGGGTCGAGGATGCCGAGGACGGCATCCCCACCGATTGGTCCCTACGAACCGACCCACCCCTCGTCACCGTGAGCGACGACGGGGGACCCGTGCAATATCCCATCAAACGCGACCCAACCATTCGGATTCTCGTGCGGGCACGTGGCTCCCGCCAGGCAAAGAAAGTCGCCGCCCTCGCGGATGGCTATCTTCGCTCGCACCTACCCGATGGAATGGCAACTATCCGGCGCGGTGGCGCGGCGTTCGTGGCTACACGGGACTCGGACACGGGTGCTGACCTGGCCTCGTTCACCTTGCCGACAGTTGTCCCGATGACCGATTACTAGCTGAGGAGCAACGCCGATGGCCGGCAACCCCGCAAATGTGGCCTCCCGCCTTTGGGCCGAGGCCGACGTCCTGATCTACACCGCCGCGACCCTGCCGAGCACCGACATTCCCGAGGCGGTCGACGACCCGTTCGTCACCACGACGGGCAAGTGGCAGTTCCTCGGCCTGCTCGTCGGCGACGCCGGGATCGAGCAGAGCCGCCAGTGGGACAGCACCGACATTCCCGCCTGGGGCTACGGCACGATCATCGTGGCCGATAAGGACTTCAGCCACTCGACGAAGGTGTCGGCGCTGGAAGACAACCCGGCCGTCCAGGAGATTCTGTGGCCCGGATCGACCGACACGTCGATCGTCGTGCCGCACGCTCTCCACGCGTGGTTCGCGTTGGAGAAGCGCACCGCCGCCGGCGGCGTGAACCGGCTCATCTCCAAGATGCCCGGCCGGTTCTGGTGCGAAACGATCACCGACAACGAGGGCAACGCGTCCCCGCGGGAGATCGACGTGCGCGTGTTCCCGAACTCGTCCAAGGAACTCTACGCCGCCCAAAAGGCCGCCTGACCAGCGTATTACGCGAATCGCGTAATACCTCAACCGGACACAGACAGGAGACGACGGTGCAGACAGTCAAGGCAGTCAAGGCCATGCCCGGCCGCCAAGAGGGCTCGGTGTTTCAGCTCGACGAGAACTCGGCGAAGGTGCACAAGGAACGCGGAAACGTCGAGTTCGTCGACGACGACGCTCCCGAGGCGGGTGGCGTGTTCGTCCGCGCGAAGACGCGACTGTCGGGGGCCGCGGTGACTCAGGTCGCCGCAGCCGACTACCCCGAGCAGGTGGTCGGAGAGCCCGCCGAAGGCGAGCAGGGCGAGGCCGGCGCAGTCGTCGACGGCAACGGTGACACCCACACGGGGCACGTTCCCGCCGAGGTCAGCAAGGCCTCGAACAAGGCCGACCTCGTGGCGTACGCCGCACGCCTGGGCCTCGCCGACGAGAGCGGCAACGTGTACAGCGAGGCCGAGCTCGAATCGCTGAGCAAGGCCGAGCTCGTCGACAAGCTCGGCCTCGGCTAACCGCGGTGCCGAGCGACGCCGCTCGGTTGGAGGCGATCGGCGCTACCGAGGCGACGGTCGCGTTCCGCGGCCGCGAGCTCGTGGTGCCGCTGGCGCTCGAACGATGGCCGCTGAAGTTGATCCGCACGGTGCGGTGGGTGCGCGCGATCAACGAGCTCTTGGCTGGCCAGCCGCACGGCATCGCCCGCCCGGTGCTCGACGACTACCGGGAGCTCTCCGAGGCGATGGCCGAGGCGGTCGGGGTGGCCAGGTTGCCCGAGACACCGGCGACGCCCGACCAATGGTTCGGCAGCATCCCGACGCTGCTGCGGCTGCTCGACGACCACGAGGCCGACGTCGAGCTCGACCTCAAACGCCTCGGCGTCGACTACCTCGGCCGGTGGCGCGGCGAGCTCACCCTGCGCCAGGTGTGGACCTACATTCGACGCTCGCCGTCGACGTCGGCGATCGCCATCGCCGACAACGGCGGCAAACACGTGTGGACCGAGCCCGACTTCATCGGCGCAAGCGTCTACCAGGCGCTCACCGGCGAACTATATCCCGGCAGGCCGCTCAAGCCCGAGGAGCTAGCAAAGGCCATCGAAGCTATGCGGGCAAAAGCGGAACACGTCGATAAGTTGAAATCGCGCCAAGCCGCGTACACGCAGCAACCGGCTCCCGTGCCCGGCTTGCCGCAGGCGATGCAAGAGGCGATCGAGAACCGCCAACGAGAACTAGGAGACACCGACCCCAATGGCTAAGACCAACGCCGCCGTAGCGGCCGTACCAGACCCCGACGTCGACGACAGCAGCGACCTCACCCCCGACGCCGAAGCGGTCGAGGACCCGAACGCCGCCGTCCTGACCCTCGAATGGCTCGGGAAGACGTTCACGATGCCCAAGCGCCGAGGCCGCTGGCCCACCGACGCCGCCGAGGCATTCGAGGACGACAAAAACCTCAAGGCGCTGCGCGTTCTCATCGGCGAAGAGGCGTGGACGCAACTCAAGGCGCTCTGCCCGTTCGTCGACGACCTCAACGAGTTCGCCGACTACGCCGGCGCGAAAATCCAGAACGAGTGCGTACCGTAACCGTCCTCGAACGGGCCCTCGCCGCGCTCGATCCGCCGAGCGCGGGCCCGTTCCCCACCACGCGACGCGGCCGAGTCCGCGCCGCCCTCGGCCGCCGCCACGGGCCGATCGTGCGCTACTGGACCGACGACTGGCGTCTCGTCCACACCGAGCCAGCTCGACCCGAGCGGCTGCTGCGGTGGCTCGCCCGCGCACCACGCCGCCTGATATACGCCGCCAGGGCGAGGTAGCTCCGTGTCGCTCGAATCGATCGGCTACTACGCGCTCCCCGTCATCCCCTCATTCGACGGCATGGACCGCCAGGTCAACGCCGGGATGCGGAAGTCGTTCGGAGGGTTCGGCAAGAAACTCGGCATCGACCTAGGCCAGGGCATCGGCCAGGGCCTCAAGGCCACCGCGAGCGCGACCGCGAGCGCAGCCAAGACGCACACCGACGCGCTCGACAAGGTGAAGGACGCCACCGGCAAGCTCCGCGCCGAAGAGGCCAAGCTGGCGACCGCCCGCAGCAACGCCGCGTCGAAGGCCTCAGCCGTCGGCACCGCCGAGCGCCGGCTGAAGGAACTCCGCGACGGCAACAAGGCCACCGCCAAGCAACTCGAATCCGCCGAGCGCAGCGTCCGAGTGGCCCGCGAGCAGGCCCGCAACGCCGGCTCTCAGACAGTGGCGATCGAGCAGCGCGTCGAGGCGACCCGACGGCGCGAAGCGGCGACCACCCGCGACGCCAAGCGTGCCGAGGACGAACTCAACCGAGCCCGCCGAGCCGGCTCCGCACCGGGCTCGATGATCAACCCGCTGGCCAACGCCGAGCGTGGAATGCAGGGGTCCAGCGGCGGCATGTCGTCGCTGGCCGGCGGGATCGGCGGCAAGGTCGGCGGCGCGTTCATGGGGGCACTCGGCGCGGTCGTGAGCGTCGCCGCGGTCGCGGCACTGTTCAAGAGCGCACTGGACACCGGCATCGATTTCGAGCGGACCGTCAACGCGTTCTCGGGGGTCACCGACTCCGACGCCGCGGGCATGGAGAAGATGCGCCAGGCGGCCCGCGCGCTGGGCACCGATACCAAGCTGGCTGGCGTCTCGGCCAGCGACGCCGGCCGCGCGATGCTGGAGCTCGCCAAGGGCGGCATGACGGCGCAGCAGTCGATGGACGCCGCGCGTGGCACGTTGCAGCTGGCCACCGCCGGGCAGATCGACGCCGCCGAGGCCGCCAAGTATCAGAGCGCTGCGATCAACACGTTCTCGCTGAAGGCCACCGACGCCATGCACGTCGCCGACCTGCTGGCCGCCGCGGCGAACGCGAGCTCGGCCGACGTGTCCGACCTCGGGATGGCGCTGCAACAGGGCGGCTCGGTGGCCGCCGGGTTCGGTGTCTCGATCGAGGACACACTGACGGCGCTGACGATGTTCTCGCGGATGGGTATCAACGGCTCCGACGCCGGCACGATGCTCAAAACGTCGCTTCAGTCGATCACCGATCAGGGCAAGCCGGCACAAGGGGCGATCGACGAGCTCGGGCTCTCGCTCTACGACGCGACCGGCAAGTTCGTCGGCGTCGAGTCGATGATGAAGCAGGTCTCGGAGGCCTCGACTCGGATGAGCGAGGAGCAGTTTCAGGCGGCGACCAATGTGCTGTTCGGCTCCGACGCGATGCGCGCCTCGATGGTCGCCGCCCAAGGTGGGGCCAAGGCGTGGGACGAGGCCGCGACGGCGGTCAACCGACAAGGTGCGGCCGCCGACATGGCCGCCGCACAGATGCAGGGGTTGCCCGGCGTCGTCGAGTCGCTCTCCAACGTGTGGGAGGGATTCAAGCTCAAGCTGTTCGACGTCCTCGACGGGCCGCTCATTGCGATCGGCAATTGGTTCCTCAACACGCTCAACGGGGACGGTCCGACGTGGCTCAAGAGCATCGGCGACACGTTCATGCAGGTCGGTGACGCCGCGAAACAGTACCTCCTGCCCGCGCTGACCGAGCTGTGGCAGAACATCAAGGGCCCGCTGATCGAGTACGGCACCCAATGGATTGCCACGTTCAAAGAGGCGTGGCCGATCATCAAGGTCGTCGCCGGCGTCATCGGCGTGGGACTGCTCAACGCGGTCAAGACACTCAGCGTTGCGTTGCCGATCGCCATCAAGGGGTTGACCGGCGTCATCTCGGTCGCCCAGGCCGTCTACGCGGGCATCAAAAGCGGCGTGTCGATCGTCATGGAGGTTGCCGGCGTCATCCGCGACGTGTTCGTGGGCGCGTGGGACCTGCTCAAGGGGGCCATCTCGGCGGCGTGGTCGGCGATATCGCCGGTGTTCGCCGCCATCGGCTCGGGGTTCTCCGCGCTCGGCGAAGCCGGCCGCTACGTGTTCGACACCGTGCTCGTGCCGATGTGGCACAACCTGCAAACGGCCGCGTCGGGCGCGTGGTCACTCATACAACCGGTCTTCGGTTTCCTCGGCTCAGCGTGGGACACCGTCGCCTCGGCGGCTACGGCGTTCTGGCAGGGCGCGATCGTGCCCGTGTGGGAGGGCGTTAAGACCGCGTTCTCTGCCGGGTGGGGCGCAATCTCCCCGATTTTCGAGATGATCAAGGGCGCGTTCAAGGGGGTCGCCGACTTTGTTAGCGGCGCGTGGTCGGGCCTCGCAGGCGTGGTCAAGAGCGCATTTGACGGCGTGATGGGCGCGGTCAAGGGCCCGCTGCGGTGGCTCGGCGGCATCCTACAAAAGGTTCCGCTCAAGATCGGCCCGATCGAGATACCGGGCGCGCAGATGGCCCGCGACCTCGGCAGCACCCTCGCCGGGCTGCGCGACGGCGGTACCGCGGGGCGCACCAAGTCGGGTCGGCTGTTCGGGCCAGGCACCGGGACGAGCGACTCGATCCTCGGCGTCGACACCAAGGGTCGGCCGACGGCGCTGGTGAGCGCCGGCGAGGGCGTGGTCACTGCGAACGCGATGAGCAAGGGCGGCGCTCCGATGGTGGCCGCGCTCAACGCCGGGTGGGTGCCGAGCGCAGCCTTGTTGCACTCGATGCTTCCCGGCTTCGCTGGTGGCGGCCAGCTCGGCGACGCGGGCGGGCTGCTGCCCTTCACTCAGCAGTTGCGCGCGGCGGTTCTGCAAGCGTTCCCGCAGGTCACTGATATCGGCGGTTACCGAGGACCTGACGGTTACAACGAGCACTCAAGCGGTCGGGCGCTCGACGTGATGGTTCCCAACTGGCAGAGCCCGGACGGTGTCGCGCTGGGCAATCAGATCGTGCAGTGGGCGCTGTCCATTCCCGGCGTGAATCGGGTGATGTGGCAGCAGTCGTTGATTCGTCCCGGCGGGCAGGTCGAGCCGGTCCCTGATCGTGGTTCGCCGACGGCGAACCACATGGACCACGTGCACATCTTCACCGACGAGATGCCCGCGGGTTCGGTTCCCGCGGCGGGTTTGGCGTCGGCGATGGGCAGCACGGCCTCGGGTCTGTCGGGGTCGATGAACAACACGGTCCCGACCGGGTCGACGGCGGGAACCAACGAGCGTGGCGAGTCCGGTTACTACACCCCCGACCAGTCGAAGATCGCCGAGAAAGAGGCCTTGCTCGCCGAGCGGGAGGCCAGGGTCCGCGAGGTCGAGGCGAAAGCGGACGCCAGCGAGAGCGAGAAGCTGCGCGCCGAACGGCTGCGCGACGAGGCCAAGGCCGACCTCGACGAGGTCCGCCGCGGCAAGTTCACCAAGTTCAAAGAGGGCGAGGCCGGCGCGGCCGGCGAGGGCGGCGACTCGCAGCTCGGGGAGCTCGGCTCGATCGGCAAGCAGTTCCTGTCGGACACGTTCGGGTTCGGTGACCTGCTGCCCGATCCGAGTCAGCTGGGGATCGTCAAGCTCGCGTCGGCGCTGATGGGCATCAAGTACACCCCGCAGGGCAAGGGTTTCCCGTGGCAGAGCGGCTACGCCAACGGTGACGGCACCCCGTGGTCGGGGACCCCGGTCAACCCGTTCGGCGGGCTCGTCGACGCCGCGAGCGGCGGCGGTGGCCAGCTGCCGCTGGGGATGATCCCCGGCATCTCCTCGGTGCTGCCGAACCTGTCGGTGCCGACGTCGGCGCACGGCGACACCGGCGGTGCGCCACCGGGGCCGGTCGACCAGTCCACTCACCTGACGATCCAAAACCCGCAGATGACCGAGGAGAGCAACGCCAACCTGATCCGCCGCACCCTGATCAAGACGCCGCGCCTGGGCACCTACCAGCAGAACCCCGGAGTGATGGGCTCGTGACCAGCGGCCTCGACGTTCCACTCGGCGGCGCGCGGCGCGTCGTGCCGTGGTCGCAGCTGTCGCCCGCTGCGCGGGCCGAGTTCGTCTCCTGCGCGTGGATCGGTTCGGACGGCCGCTACTGGCCGCTCACGGGGACGATGGCCGGCACTGAGGGCGCATTCATCACCGGCCCGATCGACGGCATGGTCCACGTCCCGTTCGAGGGCGTGTGGACCACGCCCGCGTACGGTCCGCCGCGGTTCGAGCGGACCGTCGACGGCCGCCGCGAGATCAGCTTCACCCTCGGCCTCATGTCGAACACCCGCCTGGGGTGGTACGACACCGAGACGCGGTTCTGGGCGGGCTGCAAAAAGGACGCCACCGGGTTCTTCTCGGTGACCACCCGCCGCCACGGGCAGCTGTGGATTCCGATGCAGCTGCTTGAGGCCCCCAAGTGCGCGCTACCCGACGATCCGGCCTACCAGAAGGTGGCACTGCACGAGATCATCCTCGCGGCCGACGGCGAGCCCAGGTGGCGGCGACCAGACGCGTGCCCGCCGCCGTTCATCCGGCCCTCGGGCGGCCCGAACGTCGGCACGATCCGCGTCGCCAACCGCGGCACCGAACCGGCCTGGCCGATTTTCTTCGTCTCCGCGCCCGGCAAGGTGTGGCTGCCCGACGGCCCGAACGCGTTCACCTCCGGGGAGCGCAACCCGCTCGACGACTGGCCGCGCATCGGGAAGCTGTTCGGTATCCCGTTCGTCGACGAGGTGCTCGGCACGTTCACCCGCACCCGCGACGCGAACATGATCGAGGTCCCCGAGCTCGTCGACGGCGAGCACGCGATCATCGACACCGACCCGACGCACCGCATCGCGATCAGCGCGATCGATCCGGTCGACAACCTGCTGAAGAAATTCATCCGCAAGAGCGAGCTGCTCGACTGGATTCTCGGCGAGTACGGCTCGACCGGTTTGCCGCTGCTGCAACGGTTCCGCGGCCAGGGGTTCTCGGTGCCGATCCCGCCGCGCAGCGTCGCGACGTTGCCCGTCATCCACGAGCATCCCGGCGGCAAGATTTGGTGCCAGCTGCCGCAGCGGTTCGAGAGCGCGCTCGCAGCATGAGCAACGTCCTCGAAGACGTCGTGTCGGCCATCGGCGGGGCGCTGGACCCGCGCACCGTGGCCGGCGAGTTCTCCCCCGAGCTCCGAATGCACCTGTTGGAGCGCCGCTACGCCTACATGAATCGGCGCACCAGGGCCCCGCTGATCCGCCTCTGGGACAAGGAAATGCGGTTCATCGCCCGCGTCGAGAACCTCGATCGGTGGGACTGGGAGGAGCTCGCCACCGACGACGGCGAAGCTCACATCACGTTCTCGGGCCGCGACATGGACTGGCTCCGCGAAATCCTGACCTACCAGATCGGCGACGACGAGGACATTCACCTCACGATCGACCCGGACCCGGACAAGCCGCACGACTGGCGATCGCGCTGGGGCGGCAAGGTCGCCACCATCGAGGGCGAGGACAACCCCGGCGAAGCGTCGATTACCACGCTGAATTGCATATCGAATAGACGCCATTTAAAGGGCATCTATCTCGCTGCGAATCCGATTTTCCCGGCCGAGGTACAGCTGCCGAAGATGTTCCTCTGGGGCGGCCCAACTGTCACCACATGCGCAACCGCGACTTGGATCAATTGTTTCCGCCTATTCACGCTGAACGGGTTCTACCCGATCCCGCGGAACATATTCGCGCCCGAGACGTGGCTACAGAATATCTCGCCATTGAATTGGCCCGTCCAGGTGATGCCGACTGCCGGTCTATTCGACCAGTCTCGTTGGTGCACCATCGGGGCCCGCTGGAAGGACGCGCACACCGTCCTGTCGCCGGTGATGAAGGACGCCGGCGTGATCTGCCGGGCCTACACGTGGCTGCCCGGCGACCCCGCCCCCTACACGATGTTCGGCCCCGAGCTCGCCGAGCTGCTCAAGCCGACCCGCGCGTGCGTGATCCTGTCGTTCGAGGACAAGAGCGGTGTCTCTGGTCCGACGGGCACCATGCTCGACGGCGCGCTGAACCTGTTCGCCGCCACTCTCGACGACCTGATCACCGAGACGCTGATCCCGCTCGACACCGATCACGACACCGAGACCGATCCGTTCTTCCGCAAGCTGCTGCTGGTCGCGCCGAAGCCCACACCGTTCGTCCACCGCGACGTGGGATATGGCAACGTCCGCAAATACAAATTCGTTATTCACAAATCACAAGCCACTGACATAATTGTCGGTGGCAAATCGCCTCAATGGGTAAATCAAGCCATTACATTCGCGATTAGATATGGGATATCGCAGCTGGCCCAGGTCATTATGGGGCAGGAAGCTCCGGGCGTAGAAGGCCTCGATAACCTTTATCAAGGGCAGCTCGACGACGTATTCATTGCATTTCAGAGATTCGTAAACCCATTACGTTCGAGCAGGGCCGGAAGTTACGCATTCCGCGAATACTTCCACCAGGGTCACGGCTCGGCCTACACCGTGAACGCGGTCCAGGACATCGCCGCCGGCGACGCCGCGATGAAGGCCTACCGGTCGGTCAAGTTCGACGTCGGCGACGGGCAACCCTATGTGCTGGGCGAGGACTACTGGCTCGGCGATCGCGTCGCCGCGGAGATTCGCGGCGTCCAGTACACCGACCAGGTCATGTCGATTCGAGCCGAGGGATCGCGCACTCAGGTCGGCCGCCCCGTCATCTCGTTCGGCGACGACTCCCGCGAGGAGGACCCGGTAGCGCGCGGGTTCCGAACGATGAGCAACATCGCCAACTTCGCCGCGCTCCTAGCAGGAAGTGGAGACCTCTTCTGATGGCCGACAACATGACTCAGACCGCGCCCTACCCGGTGGTCCTCGCCGAGCTCGTCGAGGCCCTGGCGTACAAGCCGCACTGGCGCGTGCAGCTGCGGGACATGGACCGAGACGACGCCGGGCGCGAGCACGGGCTGACGTTCGTCGTCACCACGTACTGCGTCGACAGCTATCACCCGGAGGACGTGCGGCCGGTGAACCACTATTTCCCGGTGCCGCCGGCGACGTATGACCGGCGCTCGTGGCAGCGCTGGTTGTTCGATCGGTTCGTCGACGTCGAGACCCACGAGGTCATGGAGTTCTTCCAGATCGGCGGTGAGCGGCCCTATGCGCCGAGCCACGGCCCTGGCAACGATCCGTACCTCGTCCGCGAGGTCGGCACCGAGCTCGACCGACGCACGTCGTTCCGCGGGGAGGTCAACCCGTGAGCGAGATACTCGCCGACCTAGCCACCGGCTACAACAGCCTCGTTGCCCTCACCGAGGGCGGCCTGTTCGACGACAGCAGCATTGCCGCCGCGTTCTACCCCGACGGCTCGATCGGCTTGCGCCACACGTGCACCCGGCCGCGCGACGGCCAGACGATCATCGTCGCGCCGCGCCTGGTGCTCGGCGAGCCCGACGGACACACCGTGCACTCGCTCGATCCGCTCGACGTATCGCCGTCGTGTGGCTGCGACGACTGCGGTCTGCACGGCTTCATCCGCGACGGTCGGTGGGTGCCAGCATGAGCAAAGCGGCGCGGCTACGGCGCAAAAAGGCCAAGGGAAAGCTCGTCTTTCCGGGCTTCCCATACGAGCGCGAGTTCACTCAGGCCGAGCTCGACGCGCTGTTCGCGCGGTGGGATCGGCTCAAGGAAACGGTCCGCGATGCAGTCGGCCCGCAGGGCTGGGGCATCGGCATCACCGAGGACCACTTGCAGCAGCTCACCTTGCATCAGGCGCTCGCCGGCGTGGACGCCGATCCGAGATATCCGGCGTTCGACGAGGCGACCGGACAGGGCGCGTTCATCCGCCCGGAGCGCAATCCCGATGGGCTCTACAACGACTCGATCAAGTGGAAGCTCACCAAGCACGACAAGCCCGGCGACCGCGAGCGTGACGCCCAGACCGAGGCGCGGGCGCGGGTGAAGGCGATGCAGGAAAACGCTATGCGCGGAGTCGACCCCGAGGTGCGCGACGCTATGGCCGAGATGTTCGTCGCTGGCACCGAATGGGCCGAGGGAGAGAACAAGCCAGCCGTCGACCCCGAACCGTGGGCCGAGAAGCTCGACCGAGAGAGGAGCCCAGAGTGACGGCCCCAACCTTGAGCATCATCCCCACCGAGCCGCTGTTCGTCGGCGAGCGGTTCATCCGCGTGCTGTTCTACGTCGCGCCGCGCAACCCTGGTGATCCGCAGACCATCGTCGGCACGTTCACGCTGATGCCCGGCGAGGACAACATCGTGCTCGACGCCATCAAGGGCGACAAGGGCGACAAGGGCGACCCGGCCCCGTTCTGGCGGCCCGAGTGGAACTCGACGATCACCGAGGTCGGCGACCTCCCCCCGAGCACGGGGCCCGGTCACCTCACCCCGGCCGACGCCGGCCGCGCCTGGTACATCGACGGCTACTGGCACATCTGGACCGGCACCGGCTACCGCACGCTGCTCGGCGCGATCCCCGGCCCGCCTGGGCCCACGCCCGACGTGTCGTTCGTGTTCCGCGGTGTCGAGCCGGTGTTGCCGATCACCTATCCGCTGACCCTGAACGTAGCGCCAAGCGGTACGACGCTCGCCCCGGTGTTCACCGTCGACGTGCCGCTCATCGAGGGGCCGCAGGGGCCTTCGACGTCGATGCTCGGGGCCCCCGACGTCTACGGCCCATTCCAGGAGGGCCAGGGAGTCGCGTTCTCGGCGACCGCCGGCGGCATCGGCAACCCCGGCTTTCGGCCGTCGGACAACTCGCCGTGGGCGGCGAAGATGTTCTCGATCCCCGAGGGCTCGTTCGGGCCGGCGGGGACGTTCGGCTCGACGAACAACCTGATCGGGACGATCATCATCCCCGGCCAGGACCAGGCCTACTACCCGAGTTTCGACGGCCACCTTCGTTGGAAGCGCTCGGGGCTGTTCAACAGCGCGCAGGTGGAGGTCCAGGTGCGGGCTTTGCCGCAGGGCTCCACCGACGCCCCCGAGACCGGCACGTTGTGCGCCAAGGCGCTCTACGACCCGTCGACGCTGGACGCCGAGACGATCGCCCACGTTCACGAGAACTGGTCGGACACCAGCGACCCGACCCGCGCGGTGAACCCGGAGAGCGCAGTCGGCCGCATCGCAGCCGGTCAGCCGATGGTCTACTACGTGCTGCTGGTGCGGATCGGCGGCTTCGGCTCGGTGGTGTACGCGACGCCGGGTTCGCACCTGTCGTGCAAGCTCTACCCGGTGAGCTAGGCCGCCGATGCCCAGAGCGATCGACTTACACCCCGAGCAGCGCGGGGCCGGATCAACGTCGCTCTACAGTCCGACGCGTTCGCAGCAGGACTATCAGAGCGCGCTCGCCGACACTGCTGGCCAGGCCGGCGAGGGCATCCTCAGCAAGATCGAGGACGTCGTCAATTTCATCTTTGGCGCGACTGGCATTGACCTGTCCTCATTCGGGGCGCTGCTCGCCGGCCTGTCGGGCGTGATCGGTGTGGGCCCGATCGACGCGTTCCTGACGACCCTGCAAGATGCGCTCACCGGCCTCGACTTGAGCGCACCTGGCGCGGTACTGGGGGCGATCGTCGGGGCCGTGCAGCCGGTCGTCGACGCGGTCGTGTCCGGCCTCAACGGCGGCCTGAGCGTCGGCAACGACGCCGTCGCCATCGCGTTGGCGCTGCTGAACCCGATGACCTACCTGCAAAACATCGGCATCACCCTGGCGCAACTCAACGATCAACTCGGCAGCCGCCTGGCCATCGTCGAGGGCCGCGTCGACGCCGTGCAAACGCAGACCGGGCAGCCGTTGCAGTCCGACAACTTCAACCGCGAAACCATCACCGGCTGGACCAACGTCCTCGGCGAGCTCGCCATCGTCGACCGCGCGTTCGTACGCACGTTCAACGTCGCCGCCGGCATCATCGGCACCGTCGCCGAGCCGCGCGGCCCTGCCACCGACCGGCACATGGCGACGTTCCGGCTGACGAACAAGCTCGCCGGCGCGTGCCGCGCGGTGATCTGCTCCGACGCCGCGATGACCAACTACGCGGCGGTCGAGGTGCGATCGAGCGGATACGGGGCCGACTACGCGCGGCTGGTGACCGGGTACGGCCCGAACCTCGTCGTCGCCCGCAAACAGGTCGACTACCTGCAATGGGGGCTGCGCAACGAGGAGACGTTCTCGACGTTCTACGACCCGCCCGACAACGCCTTTCACGTCAAGCGCAACGGGGTGCTGGTGCCCGGCTTGTCGTGGGAGGACGAGGACAACATCGTCACCCACGGACCGACGAAGCGGAAGGTCGGCGTCGTCTCCAACGCCGACAACCTGTTCTGGGCACCAGGATTCGGGATCACCGACTTCACGTTCGCCGACGTCTCCACTGGGGAGGCAGCGTGATCGATTACGGGATCAACCAAATCGAGATGATGCTGTCGGACCCCGGCGTCACCGACTACTCCAAGGCCACGACGACGCGGCGCATCTACCAGGGCATCCGCGACCTCGGCTGCCGGCGCATCCGTATCGAGGCGATCTGGTCCTACCTCGAAACGTCCAAGGGCATCTACAACTGGACCGACCTCGACCGCGCGCTGATCCTGGCCCACGAGTACGGGCTCAAGCCGCTGCTGATCCTCGGCGTGCACCGGCCCGGCGCGTCGTCGCTGTTCGGCATCTTCCAAACGCCAGGGTGGGTCAACGCGACCGACTTCGGCAACATGGCCCGCGCGGTCGCGCAACGCTACGGCCCCGCAGGCATGGGCCTGGTCGACGAGTTCGAGATATGGAACGAGGAGAATCAGGGCCAATTCTGGGGGGCCGGCGACGTCGACCCCACGGCCTACACCGAGTACCTCAAGACCTCGGCAACCGGCATCCGCCAGGTGCACCCCGACGCGGGGATCATCATCGGCGGCTTCATGCCGATTGGCACTCTCGGCAAGGTCGCACTCGACCCGCTGCCGTTCCTGCAAGGCATCTACCGGGCCGGCGGTAAGGACTTTTTCACCGCGGTCGGCAACCACCCGTACGCGATCGACTACGGGTTCCGCGAGGAGATGCCTTCGGCGACGCAGACGTTTCAGAAGGTCGACGACGCATTGCGCGTTGAGATGGTCGCCCAAGGTGACGGCGACAAGTTCATCCAGTGGACCGAGATAGGCTTCGCCGCGCCGCTGAAGATGACCGAGACGCAGCGCGCCGACTGGCTGGCCCGCACGGTCACCCTGTTCAACGCCAAGCCGCACGTCGAGCGGTTCTACATCTACAACTTCCGCGACTCCGGGGCTGACACAAGCAACGAGTCGTTTCAGTTCGGCATCGTCACCTACGGGTGGGCACCCAAGCAGCCCACTTACGACTACGTTGCCGCGCTGCGCCCGGACGCCAGCGTGGGAGCCGCCACCGGCACCGGTACCGCCCGAGGCGCGATCGGGCTGGCCGCCAAGACGACGGGATCGGGTTCGGCGACCGCCACGGTGCGCCCAGGTGTCGCCCTGGTCGCCGCCGCCACTGGCAGCGGCGAAGCCACTGGCGAGCTGCTCGGCCGGCCCATCGGCTCCGCTGAGGGCACCGGCACCGCGACGGCCACCGTGGTCGCGGGAGCCGCCCGCGCCGCGGCCGCGACTGGCTCGGGTACCGCGACGGCGATCGCCTCGACCATCGTCGAACGAGCGGGCGCTGCGACCGGCTCGGGCACCACCACCGCCGTCGCCTCGCAGCAGAAGACGTACACCTACGACCCGACGGCGCACTCCGGGGTCGAGCCGACCAGCCTGTTCACCCCCTTCGGCCTGGGCTACGACCAGCCGTTCGGGCTGCTCGTCAATCCGACGCCCTCGGTGAACGGCTATTACTACTCGGGCGGCATCTACGTCTCCCCGCAGCTGTCGGCCAACCACTACGCCGAGGTCACCGCCGGCGTCGGCGCGGGCCAACAGGTCAGCGGCGACCGCTCGATCCTGCCCGTCATCCGATCCAATGCCGACGGCACACAGTGGGTGTCGGTGGCCTCGCACTGGGGCGGGGCGAACTCGATCCAGATCATCACCCTCATCGGCGGTGTGGTGACGATCCGGGCCTCGGCCACCGCGACGATGATCGGCGACAACGACAAGCTCCGCATCCGGGCCGACGGCAACGTGTACACCGCCTCGATATTCAAGGTCAACACCGGCGTCCTGACCGACGTGTGCACGTGGACCGACGACACCGGCGAATTCCCCGGCGAGGACAACCTCTACACCGGGTTCGGGTGGCAGCACATTCGGGCCTACGGCAACAACTACGTCGCACCGGCCATCTCGTTCTGGCGTGGATCGGACCTGCGGCCAACGGTGTCGATGCCGCAGCTGTTCGCCGTGCTGGGCGGTGTCGGCGCGGTCCTGGCGCTCGTCGGCACCAACAAGGCGGCAGCGGCCGCCGGCTCGGGCACCGCGACGGCGACGGTGATCCCAGGCACTTCGACCTCGGGCGGTGCCACCGGCTCGGGCTCGGTGACCGCGCAGATCGGCGGCAGTACCGTCGGCTCACCGTCGGGTGATGGCACAGCGCTCGGCGACCTCGGCGAGGACTCGGCGGACCGCGACGCCGCCTCGTCAGGTGCGGGCGCGGTCACGGCCGCGGTCGGAGCCCGCACTACACCCGCGGCGGCTGGTGCCGGTGCGGTCGCAGCGATCATCGGCGCGGGCCTCGCCGCCGCGGCAGCAGCCGTCGGAACCGCCGCGGCCACGGTCGCCGCTGGAGTGACCGCAGCAGTAGCCGCCGCCGGGTCGGTGGCCGCCGCCGTCGCGGCCGGCGTGACCGCAGCCGCCTCCGGTGCCGGGTCGGTGGCGACCGCGCTCAAGATCGCCGCGACCTACGTGTTCACCGGATCGACCAAGCCGACGACGCTGTTCACCACGTTCGCGTCCTCGTCGTTCGGCGGCGACTACAGCGTGAGCAGCGGCGTCGCCAACATCAGCGCCGGGCCGTCGACGGGTGCCGGCGTGTTCTTCACCGGCGGCATCTACAAGACCCCGATGATCGGCCCGACGCACTACTCCGAGGTGCAGTGGCAGGGCGACGGCTCCTCAACCGACCGCGGCAACGGTGTCGCCGTCGCCAGCAACGCCGCCGGATCGGCGTGCGTGCTCGCCACCGGCCGCTCGTGGGCGGGCTCCACCGCGACGCAGATATTCACCCTCGCCGGCGGCACGCTCACCTCGCGGGCGAGCGGCACGACGACGTGGACGACCAACGACAAGATGCGGATCGTCGTCACCGAATCCGGCGGTGTCTACACCTACACCGTGTTCAAAAACGGCACCACGACGGGCATTTCGTGGACCGACAGCGGGGCCGCGCACACACCCGGCAACTACTGCGGGTTCGCGTTGCAGGGCATCACTTCGGGCGGCATCACCTACACCCCGTCGGGCATCAAGAGCACGTGGTACGGCGGGGACAACTAGACCTCTGGCCAGCGCAATCCCGCGCCGGCGAGAACCGAAAAGGGAACGGAGCAAACAAAGTGGCAATCGCAGTAGCAGCCAAGCGCCAGGCACTTGCCGACGCATACGGCTCGGACATCACCCACGAGGGCCTCTCGACAGCCGACCCCGGCACGTCGAGCACCCCGGCCAGCGAGGTCGCCGGCGGCACCCCCGCCTACGCCCGCAAGGCCACCACCCCGTCGGCCGGATCGGGCGGTGTGGAGAACTTCACCGCGTGCATCTTCGACGTCCCCGCCGGCACCTACGCGTGGGGATTCTTCGCCGGCGGCGTCACCGGCAACTCGATGAAGGACAAGTTTGCGCTGGCGTCGACGACGTTCGTCGGTCAGGCGACGCTCACCGTGACCGCCACCTACACGCAGACCTAAGCGTGGAAGGCATCGGAGACACCGCCGGTGAGGTGAACACCGGCAGCGGCACGGGCACGTTGTCGGTGTTCACCTACCCGGCGTACTGCGGGTTCGCGCAGATCAACGGGGCCATCGTGGCACCCGAGCACCGCGGCCTGATCACCTGGGCCGAAGAACGCGACCGGCCCGGCCACGTCGTGGGCTACGCCAACCCACTCACCCCGCCGGGGGTCTATCCGTTCCTGCATTACTTCCAGTCCCCAGACGGGCCGGCGGTCATGCGGGCGGGATTCGATCACCCGATCGAGCACCGCGGCGGCCCCAAGCACGTCGCCCCGATCCTCTACGACGGTGAAGTGATGACCGCCCAAGTCACATGAGCGGGCGCGTCGTGCAACTCGGCGACCCCGGTCCTAACGTGAGCCCCATCAGCACCACACGCCCCACAGGGATAGCGCGATGAGTTTCGTATCCACCCGCCCCGAGGGCCCGCTACGCACACGCGAGCAGGTCATGGCCGAAGTGTGGGCGGTCTGCGTCGAACTCGGCCTCGGCCAGCGCGCCGCCTTGGTCTGCGGGATCACCATCGCCCAGGAGGTCGGCAGCAACTCGGGCGATCCGGCCAACAACCTCAAGTGGTGGTGCCCGTTCAACGCCGCCGACCCCCAGACCGAGCAGTTCGCCCACGACAGCCAAAGCAACGACGGGCATTCCTCGGGCTACTACCAGCAGCAATCCCCGCCCGGAAAGGGCTCCTGGTGGCCGCAGACCGGCGGCGAGTTCGGCAACCTCGACGGGGCCCGCCGGCGGATGAACCTGACCGAGGCGACCCGCTCGTTCCTGGCCGAGCTCACCGGTACCCGCGTGGCCTACCGCGGGCCCGGCGATCCCCGCACCGACGGCGACCTCGCCCAGCTAGTCCAGCGGTCCGCGTTCCCCGACCGCTATCAGCGTCACGCGCCGTATGTGCGTGAAGTTCTCGACCGAGTGATCGCCGGTGCACCGGCCCAAGCAGGAGGCTCCCCCGTGGCATGGACAGGCGACCCGACGTTCCTCGAAGACGTCCTCAAGCCGGCGCTCGGCGACCGGCTGCGCACCCTCGACGGGTGGCGCGACCGCGGTCATGGTGACTTCGGCGACGTCCGCGGCGTCATGTGGCATCACACCGGTAACTCCCGTGAGTCCGCGGAGAGCATCGCGCGTGGTCGCCCCGACCTCGCCGGGCCGCTGGCGAATCTGCACATCGCACCGAACGGTGTCGTGACGATCGTCGCCGTCGGTGTCTGTTGGCACGCCGGCGTCGGCTCCTATCCGTGGCTGCCGACGAACAACGCGAACTCGCACATGATCGGCGTCGAATGCGCTTGGCCGAACATCAAGGCTGACGGCTCGTTCGACCGGGCGCAACCGTGGCCCGACGCGCAAATCGTGTCGATGCGCGACGTCGCCGCGGCCCTGTCGCTCAAGCTCGGCGTCGACGCCTCCCACAACATCGGGCACAAGGAATACGCCGGCGCAGCGCAGGGCAAGTGGGACCCCAACCTCGACATGAATTGGTTCCGCGCCGAGGTCGCCAAAGACATGCGCGGCGAGTTCGATCGGGTCGTCACCGTGCCCGTCGTCGTCGACACCCCGGCGTCGCCGCCGATCCTGCCCGCGCCGCCGCTGGCCGGTTTCACCGACCGCCAGCTGTGGGAGGAGATTCTGCGCCAGCAGCGCGGCCCGCTGCTCAAGGGCTGGGATCAGCTCGACGGCAAGACGGTCGTCGACTACCTCGCCGAGCTCGGCGGCACGGTCGACGAGATCAACCGCACGCTCGCGGCCGGTGCGAAGTTCATGGCCGGTGCACGGTGAACGGGGCCGCCGGTAAGTTCATCGGCTACGGGCTCGGCGACTCTGGCCCTGACGTGGTGAAGGTGCAACGCCGCGTGATCTGGGCCTACCCGGAGAACTCGAAGGCGCGCCAGTTGGGCGTGACCGAGTCGGGCAATTACGACCTGGCGACTGAGCAGGCCGTGCGCAACATCCAGGACTACCTCAACCGCACCGAGCCGAAGGCCGCCAAGCTCGGGGTCGGCGAGCGGTACGGCGTCGCCGACTACGCCACCCGCGTGCGGATCAAGGCCTACATTCCGCCGAGGCTGGGCTCGAGATACAAGAT
Source organism: Mycobacterium sp. RTGN6 (assembly GCF_033804605.1). NCBI lineage: Bacteria > Bacillati > Actinomycetota > Actinomycetes > Mycobacteriales > Mycobacteriaceae > Mycobacterium > Mycobacterium sp. RTGN6. The sequence goes on along the minus strand of NZ_JAPZKZ010000012.1, from coordinate 3,334 downwards.
TCAGGGCGTCGGCGGGGTCCGCTCCGACGCGTACCTGATGCCCCCGGACGCGCCGTGTTTCAACAAGGCGACCGCCGGGTTCGCCCGTGAGGGTGTGCGGTTGACGCGCGAGCTCGGCGGCGGCCCCGTCATCGATATCGGCTACTCGATGGGTGCGAAGAGTGCCCGCGACTACGAGGTCGCGCTGCCCGCCGAGCTCCGCGACTCGGTGAAGCTGTCGATCCAGTTCGGCGACCCGTCGATGCCCGCCGATGGCAGCCTCCTAGGCGATGATCCCGGCCAGGGCATCTCGCGCCAGCCGCACCCCGACTACATACGCGATCGGTTCTACAGCTACTCGATCGAGGGTGACTGGTATCCCCGCGCCACGGCCGACCTGTTGTTCTACCTGTTCGAGATCATCTCCCGCGCCGAGCTCACACTCGAATTCGCGACGTGGCTATTCACGCAGTGGCCGACGCTGCCATTCAAGAAACTCGCCGGCGTCGCCGATTCCAGCGATCCGCTCGCCGGCATCCTGTCCGGGCTGGCCGGCGTGATGACCGACGGCCCCACCAACGTCATCGGGGTGCTGCTCAACCCGTTCGCGATCCTGGCCATGCTGCCCGACCTGATCGACCTGCTCGTCGACGCGCTGAAGTTCGCGATGTCCCAGGCACACGGCAAGTACATGGACCCCGCCGAGGCCAACTGGGACGGCATGACCGCCGTCGACCACGCGGTGAAGACGATCCGCGAGAAGTGCCCGAACGGGGCGACGCTGCTGCTGTTCCCCGGCTCGTGGGCGCAGTGGAACCAAGGGTTTCAGTTCGACGTCGCGCTGCGGTTGCAGTAGCGCGACGAAACCAACGAAAGGGACACTCCGTGAATTTGCCCAACGCGCAGGTGCGCCAGTACATCTACGGCATCGTCGTCGCCACAATTCCCGTACTTCTACTGCTCAGCCTGATCACTCCCGAGCAGGTCGGGGCGTGGCTCCAGTTGGCCGCCGCCATCCTCGGCCTCGGAGCCACGGGCACTGCTGGCGTCGCAGTGACCCAGCAGCGCCGCAGCGGCACGCTGGACTGACGTGGCCCCATGGCGGGGGCCTCGACACCGGTCATGGGCGAGCAACACCAATCAGGCGACGTTCGCCCTGGCGACCATCTTCGTCACCTGGTTGGTGTGGGAGATCGTCGGCGAAGCGCCGCCGTCGCTGAGCCAGCTGCTCGGCGTCAGCGCCGGCATATGGTTCGGCGCGGTCGCCGGCGACAAGGCCAAACGTGACGAGGAGGTCGAGCAGACCGCGACGCGAGCGGAGGCCAAGGCCGACAAGCTGGCCAAGGTCGTCAAGCCCGACGACGAACGGGAGGAACAGCGGTGAACACCCTCGCTGACCTGGTGGTCAACCTGTTCTCCTGGCAGACCGCGGTCGGCTTCATTGCCGGGCTCCTCGCGCAGCGGGCGTGGGTGCACTGGCGGGCTCACCGGCTCGACCTGATCGAGCCCCTGCCGGGGGGACGCCGGCACCGCAGCGGGAGCCTGAGCCGCGTATGGGTCGCCGGCGCGATCGTGGCGTTCGTCCTGGCCCTGGTGATGGTGCAGACGCAACGCACCGCCAACCGCACCGACCAGGTGATCCGCGACGTGCAGACGTTGACCCGCGACACCGCCGAGTGCTCGCGCCAGTTCAACGCCGCACTCAAGGCCCGCAGCGAGGCGACGAAATTCGACGGCCCACTCGCATCTCTCGATGCGCGTGAGCGCGCTCTCGATGCGCGTGATCGCGACGCGAGCCGTGAGTGGCTGTTCACGTTGCTGAACCCGCCGCCCGTAATCGCCGACCTGTCCGACGGTGATCCCGCGCGGGAGGGGTTCGCCGTCGCCATCACCCGCCAGTACCTCGGCGCGATCGAGGACGTCCGCAAGCAGCGCGACGACGTAACCCGCCAGCGCGACGACCTGACCCGCCAGCGCGACGCGATCCGTACGGCCAACCCGTACCCCGACCCGACATGTGGAAAGTGAGACGTCGTGGCTGACCTAGCCGAGCTCCCGTGGTTCCTGTGCAAGGGCAACTACCGCGGCATCGTCCCCGACACCCTCGACGTCGGCATACGACCCGACCAATACCGGCCATGGGCCGAAGTGGTGCTCACCCCGTGGCGTGTCAACGTCGACAACAAAGTAATCGCCGGCGACCCCGAGCTCCGACTCACCGACCTCGACCCGCCGGTGACAGTGCTCTGGCTACCGACAATCGCGCGCATCGAGACCGGCGTGCTGCGGTTGCCGCGCCTCAACGCCCCGGCCGGCGAGACCACCCCACCGACACCGACCGAGATCGAGGAACAGCAGACCGCCGAAGGTGTGCCGCTGATCGCCAACAACGTCGCCGACACCCTCGAACTGGGCACCACCCGAATCGCGTGGCGCGCCGAGTTCGGGCCGATGACGATCCTCGGCGTATCCCACCGGTTCTCGCCGTTCTACTTCCTCGGGCCCGTCGTCGCCGACTACGACCCCGAAGACCCCGATTGGGTACCGCCCGAGGTCGACCTCACCACCGTTTCCAGGTTCGTACCGGCGGCGTGACCAGTGTGCGAGGTGTGGTCGAGCGCCGAGCTCACCACCCTCGTCCTCGGCACCGTGGCACTGTCGACCGCCGGCGTGCTCGCCATCATCCTGTTGTGCGTGTGGCTGGCCCAGAGAGGCCCGTATCCGACGCTGCGGCGCACTGACACCAACCAGGCCCCGATCGCCCACAGGCGAGCTCAGCGGCGGCTACAACAACCTGCCCAAGCCGCCCAAGCCGAGCCGGTCCAACAGATCACCGAGCACACCGCCGCTACCCCCGCCGCCGCCCGGCCCCTGGCCCGGCCGCGGCGGCGGGGGCGAGGAGTTCTCGGGCGGGCACAGCGCCGGGTGCGCTTCGCGGTAGGCCTGATCGCGGCAATAGCTGTTCTGGTGAGGGGGATCGGCCATCGCCTCGCCGGCCGCCGCACCGGCTAGGGCAACGGCCACCACGATCGTCGCGGCGGCGAGACGGCGGGTCATGGCGTGAGCGTATGGCCCGGCACCCCTTGAAATCACAACGAGCGCCCACCCTTTCGAGGGTCGGGCGCTCGCGCGTAGCCGGCAAACGATCAGCCCACGGCCTGCCAGGTCACCTCACGGCGTTCGTACTGCCGCATCAGCGACCCGCCGCCGGGGCACGACGCGAGCGCATCCAACGCCTCGGCCTCGTCGGACGTCTCACACCACACCTGCAGCTCGCCCGCGTTGGGCCCATCGGTGTAGCGGCGACCATCGGAATAGGTGACCCGCCACCAACGCCCCGGCACCCACTCGCCCG
>NZ_JAPZKZ010000011.1:0-271961 GCF_033804605.1 Mycobacterium sp. RTGN6 | reverse complement strand
CCCCCCCGTCGGACCCCCCCCCCCCCCCGGGCGGGGGCCTCGTGCCGACCACGCGCCGGGGGTCGCGGCGGGGCGGGCGGGGCCGCCCCCCCCCCCCCCCGGGGGGGGGGGGGCCCGACTGTTGCGTGCGTCCAGCTTCAGCGCACTTGGGCCAGGACCGGCGGCTTGGAGCCGAGGTTCGGCCGGATGTTGCCGACGCCGCGCTTCGGCGCAGTCGTGATGACGATCGTTCCACCGCGGCAGGAGACGATCTTCCCGTCGACGAAGACATCCTGGCCATCGTCGATCGGGATGTCGTACCCGTCCGCGTCGGTGTAGGTGCATCCGCCGCCGCTGGGGCCAATCGGCTGGGCGTGGGCGGTCGCCGGGGCGATGACGACGACGGCCAGCGCGCCGAGCAGCGTCGCCGCGTACTGGAAGCGGGTCAGCTTGCGGGTGGTGGATGGGACCTTCATGTTGCTCTCCTTGACGTTGTCGCTGCCCTCGGTGGGCTGCGTTCGTCAGCTAGGAGCGACCGGGCGAACCGATCCGGACACTTTTTCTGCGGATCGATTTCGAACCCTGAACTTACTCACGAGTAAGATCGATCCGTGACGACTACTAGTTCCACCTACCGCGCGTGGCAGCGACTATCGAAGCGGCCCGGCGGAAGCCGGCTGTTCTCGGTCGCCGCGATGGCCCGGGTGCCGTACTTCGCCTCGGTGCTCCCTCACGTCAAGCGCATGGAGCCTGGCCTGGCCGAAGTCGACGTGCCGAAGTGGTTCTTCGTCAAGAGTGCCGAGGTCTTGCCACTAAGCGCCCTTGGCCCACGCCCACGCCCTGAGATGCCAGTCCGAGCCCACTTTGCCAAGTGCCACCGTGTACACCGACCCGGTCTGGGTGATCCGCTGACCGCGCAGATCGAATGTCATCGTCGCCGGAACGACCACGTAGGCGAAGTCATCGCCGACGTCGACGTGTCGTGGCTCGGCGAGTTCGATGTGGTAGCCCGACGCCCCCAAGTGCTCCCCCTCCGCAAGGACGTCGCGCCACCAGTCTTCAGCCGCAGTCGGTCCCTGCCACACATGAGGCGACATTCCATCGAGGATCTGCATCGGGTCAGCGCACGTCGCTCCCATCGCCGCCGGGTCGCCGTTGTTGAACGCTTCGACGTATCGCACCACTGCACCCAGCACGTCATCTCTGTCAGACATTTCGTGGCCCCCCTAGTTGCGCCGCCGAAGCGTAGCCCTCGTCGCGACGGCGGCGGGGCCAGATGCACATTCGCGAACAATGATGAGGTGACGACATCATGACGTCGACAACGCCTACCTACCGCGCGTGGCAACGGCTGGCCGGGCTGCCCGCGGGCAGCCGGTTGTTCTCGGTCGCCGCGATGGCCCGGGTGCCGTACTTCGCCTCGGTGCTCCCTCACGTCAGGCGCATGGAGCCGGGCCTGGCCGAAGTCGACGTGCCCAAGTGGCTCTTCGTGCACAACCACCTGCACACCGTGCACGCCATCGCGTCGTGCAACGCCGCCGAGATGGCGATGGGCATGCTCATGGAGGCCACCGTGCCGACCAGTCACCGATGGATTCCCAAGGCGATGAACGTTCAGTACCTACAGAAGGCCACGACGTCGCTACGTGCCACCGCGCGGATCGAACCCCCGGACTTCACTGCCATTACCGAGGGTGTCGACGTCGTCGTTCCGGTAAGCGTCACCGATCGCGACGGCGTCGAGGTCGTCCATGCCGACATCACCACATGGGTGACACCGAGCTAGTCGTCGCAGGCGCATCTAGTTCAGGTACGTCCCGTGGCCTTCGCGGACGAGGTCGCCGTCGAACGCCAGTACCTCGTTGACCAACTGGCTGCGGTGATTTCGATAGTTGATGACGAGCATCGACTCACCCTCGTAGACCGCGACGAGTTCGAAGTGCAGATTGGGCAGCACGCCTAGCGCGGTCACCCAGTAGTCGCGAAGCGCGGCCTTGCCCCGCACCACGCCCCCGGTCTCGGGCAGCAGCCGGGCCGCTACCGGTGAGGTGAAGACGACGTCGTCGTGGAAGTGCGCGAGCACCGCCTCCACGTCGTGGGCGTTCCACGCCTGCACCCACGCCTGAGCGAAGGCGTCCTTGTCGGGAGTCGGCATGTTCGTCACCTCTCGAGCTCTGCCCAGAACTTGCACTGATGGGCCTCTTCGAAGCCGGACTCCAGCCTGCTGCCGTCGGGCTGCAGGGACAACCGATTTTCCGCGCCAGGGTCGTGGCCCACCTCTGGCCACTCGGGCTGTCCGTCGACGTCCGGTGCACCCGTCGCCACGAACTCGCTCCAGTAGTCGATCATCTGGTTCGACAGCACCTGCTGGGCGGGGTCGAGCGGCGGAGCTCCTCCGACGTCGAACAGGTAGCGCAGTTCGAGCGAGTGGCTGGCGCCGACGGGAAACGGCAACGTACGCAAGGGGTCCGGCGTCGGCGGCGCGGGGTCGTTGAATTCGTAGGCGTAGACGGGGTTGGTGGCTGCGAGCTCGTCGCTCATGCGGTCGGCGATGCAGGCGAATACGCCGTCCGTCACGGCGGCCGAATACGCCAGCGCCGCGCTGCCGCCGTAACGCTCCAGCGGGTAGTGGGCGGCCACGGCGTCGGCGTCGGGCCCGAATGTATCCGACAGCAGGCCGGGATACGCCTCGGCGGGGAATCGCTTGCCCGACTGAAGGTATTGCAGCGCGACGAAGAGCGTGAACTCGTCGTGATTGCCACCGATCATCATCGGCACCTTCGCCGCACCGCCCGAGCCGAACGCGGTCATCGGGTCGACGGGTAGCACCGTGGTTCCGGTGACCGGTCCACTCAGCGTGTCCTCGCCGATGCGGGCGTACCACACCGGTTTTCGCAGCCTTTCCGCCGGCAGCGCGCGCAGGCACTGGGCGGCCGTGGCCGGATCGCCACACCCGACGTCGCGCGCATAGTCGGCGCTGATCCGCTCGGCGTCGGGTAGTGCGAGTTGCGCTTGGCACGGCGCACTCTGAATGATCGCCGCGCGGAACAGCCCCGCCGACCCGGGCGCGACGAGGTGGTCGCACACCGACATCCCGCCCGCCGACTCACCCGCGATCGTCACCTCGTCCGGATCGCCACCGAACGCGGCGATGTTGTCACGCACCCAACGCAGCGCCGCCTGCTGATCGGCCAGCCCATAGTTGCCGACGGCGCCCGCGGGTCCCAGCGCCGGATGTGCGAGAAAGCCAAGGGCGCCAAGGCGATAGTTCAGCGTCACGACGACGACGTCGCCTCGCCCGGCCAGCCAGCGCGCGTCGTAGATGCCACCGCTGCCGTTGACGAATGAGCCACCGTGGATCCAAACCATCACGGGCCGTGGCTCGTTCGACGGCGGTGGGGTCCACACGTTGAGCGTCAAGCAGTCCTCCGCAGTCTGCCTGCCGAGTTCCAGATCGCCGGAAAGGTCCTGCACACAACGCGACCCGAACTTGGTGGCGTCCCGCACCCCGAACCACGACGGCGGCGGGCTTGGCGGCTGCCACCGCAGCGGGCCGACGGGCGGCGCGGCGTAGGGAATCCCCGCGAACAGCCGGTGATCGCCGGTGACGAGTCCGCGCACCTGCCCCGTCGCTGTCTGCACCAGCGCGGGGTCGGCCGGCGGCGCGGGCTGCGGTGCCGCGCCGTCGCCGCGCGCACAGCCGAGCGTCATCGTCGCGACGGCGGCCAGCGCGAGCGCACTCCGGGCGAGTCGCCCAACCGACGTGGATCGCATGGACACCGAGCCTACTGACGACGGGATCCAGCAATCCGGCCATCGAAATAGCCCCACCCACCTAGACTGGAATTGACACCCGTCAAGTCGCATCCGCGAGTGAGGAGCCCGAATGAGCACGCCGACGAAGGATGACGCCGCCAACGTGCTGGCCGATCCCAAGGCATACGCCGACGACGCCCGGCTCCACGCTGCGCTGACCCATCTTCGGGCAAACAATCCCGTTGTATGGGTGGACAATCCGCCGTACCGGCCCTTTTGGGCGATCACCAAGCACGCCGACATCATGGCCATCGAGCGCGCCAACGAGCTCTTCATCAGCGAGCCACGACCGGTGCTGGCCTCCGCCGCGGCCGACGACTTGGCCAAGGAGCAACTCGCGGCAGGCCTTGGGCTGCGCACCCTCATCCACATGGACGATCCGCACCACCGCAAAGTGCGGCAGATCGGCGCCGACTGGTTCCGCCCGAAGGCGATGCGCGACCTGAAGGTACGCGTCGACGAGTTGGCCAAGCGCTACGTCGACAAGATGGCCGAGATCGGGCCCGAATGCGATTTCGTCACCGCGGTCGCGGTCGACTTCCCGTTGTACGTGATCATGTCGCTGCTCGGCCTGCCCGAGTCCGACTTCGGACGAATGCACAAGCTGACGCAGGAAATGTTCGGCGGCGACGACGACGAGTACAAGCGCGACGGCGGGTCACTCGAGGATCAGATGGCGGTGCTGTTCGACTTCTTCGAATACTTCACCAAGCTGACGGCGTCTCGGCGCGAGCACCCGACAGACGACCTCGCGTCGGCGATCGCCAACGGCCGCATCGACGGCGAACCGCTGTCGGACGTGGACACCGCGTCGTACTACGTCATCGTCGCCAGCGCCGGCCACGACACCACGAAGGATGCGATCTCGGGCGGGTTGCACGCACTGATCGAGAACCCCGGCGAGCTGGACAGGTTGCGCAACGACCCCGCGCTGATGGGCACCGCGGTCGAGGAGATGATCCGCTGGTCCACTCCCGTAAAGGAATTCATGCGCACCGCCACCGCCGACACCACCATCCGCGGCGTCGACATCGCCAAGGGCGACGCGGTGTACCTGGCCTACGTCTCGGGCAACCGCGACGAGGAGGTGTTCACCGACCCGTTCCGCTTCGACGTGGCCCGCGACCCAAACAAGCACGTGGCCTTCGGGTACGGCATCCACTTCTGCCTCGGCGCGGCGCTGGCCCGCATGGAGATCAACAGCCTCTTCACCGAACTGATCGGCCGGCTGGAGTCGATCGAGTTGGCCGGCAAGCCGGAGCTCAGCGCGACGACGTTCGTCGGTGGGCTCAAGCACCTTCCAATTCGCTACTCGCTGAGGTGATTACGGGCGGCTGCTTGGCGTGCGTGGCCAGGAAGCCGTCGACGGCGTCCTCGGCGATCTCGCGGTAGTCGAAGTTCGGCAACGTGCTGAGCTTGCCCAGCACGATCGGGCCGAGCAGCAGCGCCACCGCGCGGGTCCGGTCGAGCTCTCCGAGCGCGGCAATCGCGGCGGGACTGTCGAAGATCGCGTCGAAGGGGGCTGCGTACTGTTCGGCCACCCGCTCCCGCAGCGTCTGCACCTCGGTGCTCTCAGCCGTCCGCTTGTCCTTGCCCCAACGGATCTGCTCCAGGTCGCCGCCCAGCGCCAGCCACGACATCGCGGCGATGCTGATCGGCGTCTCGGCGATCAGGTCGGAGAACCCGTGCAGCGCCGCAAGCAAACGGTCGCGCAGCGAGCCCCGGTCGGGCGGGATCGGAGCCGGTGGGATCAGTGCGTGAAAGGCAGCCGCCAACAAATCATTTCCGCTCGGGAAGTGGCGGTAGAGCGTCGCGCGCGCGACGTTGGAGGCGCGGGTGACCGCGTCCACGGTGACGGCGCTGGGCCCGCCCGACCGCAACAACGTCGTCGCCGCGTCGAGCAATCGCGCGCGCGACCGGGCCGGCCGCGGATCGGTACGCACCGTCGCCATCGTTCGAATACCTCCACCCAGGGAAACAAGACTGTTAGTCTCGGTTGGAGACGACGAGTCTCGAAACCATCGTAACCGTCAATAGGAGTGCCGCGTGGTCGACACCCTCACCGAGCCGAACCAGGATATCGACCCTGGGCTCGCGGGCCTGCCCAATAGGCCACGCATCTGGCTGCTGACGGTGGTGTGTCTCGGCGTCCTGCTCGTCATCTCCTCGATGGTCGCGCTCAGCACCGCGCTGCCCGACATCGCACGGGTCACGTCGGCCACCCAGACCGAGCTCACCTGGATCGTCGACAGCTACACCCTGGTGCTGGCCTGCCTGCTGCTGCCCGCGGGCGCGCTCGGCGACCGCTACGGCAGACGCGGCGCGATGCTGTTCGGCCTCGCGGTGTTCGCGGTGGCGTCGGTGGCACCCGCGATCTGGTCGGATCCCATGCACATCATCGTCGCGCGCGGTGTGGCAGGCGGCGGGGCGGCGTTCGTCATGCCGGCGACCCTGTCACTGCTGACGGCCGCGTATCCGAAGGACCAGCGCAACAAGGCCGTTGGCATCTGGGCGGGCGTCGCCGGCGGTGGCGCCGTCGTCGGCATGCTCGGTTCGGGCGCCCTGCTGCACCTTTGGACGTGGCACTCGATCTTCTGGTGCTTCGCGGGAGCGGCGCTCGTGCTGTTCGTGCTCACACTGACGGTCGCGACGTCCAAGGATCCCGAGCACGCGCCGCTCGACTGGGTCGGCGCGGTGCTCATCGGCGGATCCGTTGCCGCGCTGGTCTTCGGCATCCTGGAAGCCCCCGCGCGCGGATGGACCGACCCGCTCGTACTCGGCTGCATCGGAGTCGGACTCGTGCTGGCCGTGGGGTTCGGCGCGCTCGAAATGCGGCTGCGTCATCCCCTGCTCGACGTCCGACTCTTCGCCGTGCCCGCGTTCACGACCGGAGCCGCGACGATCACCCTGTTCTTCCTCTCGATGTTCGGCTTCATGTTCCTGGTGATGCAGTACATGCAGCTGATCCTCGGCTACAGCGCCATCAAGACCGCGTTTGCGCTGAGCCCGCTCATCGGGCCGACGCTGGTCCTATCCGTGCTCTCCTTCTGGTACCTGCCGCGACTCGGTTTGCGCACCGTCGTGTTCACCGGGCTGATCCTCATCGCCGTCGGCCTCGTCTGCTTGTCCTGGATGGAAGTGGGGTCGTCCTACTGGGACACCGCGTGGCCGATGCTGGTCATGAGCACCGGCATCGGGTTCTGCACCGCTCCAACGACTTCAGCCATCATGAACACCGCGCCCGATGACAAGCAGGGCGTCGCCTCGGCGGTCAACGACACCACCCGAGAGATCGGGGCCGCGCTCGGCATCGCCCTGGCCGGCTCGATGCTCGCCGCCCAGTACGCCGATGCGTTGACGCCGAAGCTCGCCGCCTTCCCCGCCCCGGTCGGCGACGCGGCCACCAACTCACTAGGGCAGGCGCTCGAAGTCGCCGCGCGGCTCGGACCCCAGGGCGCTCAGCTCGCCGAGCTCAGCAAGGCCGCGTTCGTCGACGCCATGGCTTCGTCGCTGTTGGTGCTCGCCGCCTTGGTCACCGTCAGCGCCTTCGTGATCGGTACGTGGGCACCGGGCCGCGGCGACGAGCAGCTCCGCATCGTCCGCGCGCTGCGCACCGCGCGTTCGCCCGGCAGGCACCGAGCCTGACCTAGCCCTAGGCTGACAGCGTGCGCCTGCTGTTGGTCAACCCGAACACGACGGCCTCGATGACCCGGGACATCGAGGCCAATGCCAGGGCGGTGGCGAGCGTCGAGACGGTCGTCGAGGCGCTCAACCCCAGCGAGGGTCCCGCCAGCATCGAGAGCGACGACGACGAACACCGCTGTGTGCCTCACCTTCTCGCGGAGTTCGAGCGCGCCGCAGCGCGCGAGCACGACCGCCCGGACGCATACGTCATCGCCTGCTTCGGCGATCCCGGACTGGATGAAGCGCGCGCACTCGTCGACGTCCCGGTGCTCGGCATCGCGCAAGCCGCGATGCACGCCGCTGCGCTGTCCGCGGGTGGCTTCTCCGTCGTCACGTCCATGTCGGCCACGGTTCCGCGGGCCTGGGAACTGGCGAAGGCCTACACGCCTCACCAATGCCTCGGGGTGTACGCGTCCGACATCCCCGTGCTGACCATCGACTCCGACCCTTCCACCATCGGGCCGATTGGCGAGCTGTGCGAGCGGGCGCTGGCCGAGGACGGCAGTCGCGCGATCGTATTGGGTTGTGCCGCAATGGCCAAGTTCGCCGTACCGCTCACCCGGCGCCTCGGCGTGCCCGTGATCGACGGTGTCGTCGCGGCGACGCTGCTGGCCCAAGCTCTGGTGACGCTGAACGGCCTCAGCGCCCAATGAACTCGGCCGCGCGGTGGCCGATCATCACGATCGTCGCGTGCGGGCCGCGGCTGGTGATGCTCGGCATGATCGACCCGTCGACCACCCACAGGCCGTCGATCCCCCGCACCCGGCACTGCTCGTCGAGCACCGAACCGCCATCGTCGGCACCCATGGGGACGGTCCCGCATAAATGCTGGGATGTCGACCAGAACGATTCGCGCGCTTCATAACCCGTGCCCGCAAGGTCGTGTGCGAGCGCCGCACCGGCCTCAAGCGTTGCCACGTCGGAAGGCTCGCTGTCGTACCGATGCTCGATCGCCGGAGCCACGGCGGGGTCGGCCGACGCCAGCGTGACCCGGCCACGGCTGTGTGGACGCATCAGAGTGACGCCGAGGTGAGGTCGGTCGGCGGGGTCGTAGCCAGGGCGTCCGGTCATCGCGCCGAACCCGGTGGTGTAGGACCGCAGTTCCAGCCCGTCCGACGTGGTGAGCACGGCCTCGAGCGGGGGCCGGCCCGGCGCCGCGGGCCAGTCCACCGGGAGCACCCACTCCGGATGGTCGGCGCAGCGGGCGCCGACGGGCAGGTCCGCCCGCACGGGGATGCCAAACGATCGCAGCGCCGACGCCGGTCCAATGCCCGACAGCATGAGCAGATGTGCAGAGCCAATAGCACCGGCGGACAGCACGATTCGGTCGGCTCCGAGCAGCTCTGGACCGGATGGGCCGATGCACTCGACTCCGGACGCCTTGCCGTCCACGATCCGGAGGCCGACGACGCGCGTCTTCTCCAACACCGTCAGGTTCGGCCGGTTGACCGCGGGCCCAAGGAACGCGCCGCCCGGCCCCACCCGGGTGCCGCCGTCGATGTTCAGGGGTACGGCGCCCACACCGGGCAGCGCGCCGTCGGCGCCGTTCAGATCGTCGATCCAGGCGTACCCGAGATCGCGGGCCGCCTTGATGAAAGCCGCTGCGCCCTCTTCGAATTCGGTGACCCGGCGGATGATCATCGGTCCAGCCGACCCGTGCAGCGGACCGTCGAAGTCGACGTCGGTCTCGATGGCGAGGAAGTGCGGGAGCACGTCGGCCCACGCCCAGCCACGGAGGTTCCATGCGTCGAAGTCCGTAGGCAGCCCCCGGCAGAAGTACCCACCGTTGACGGCACCCGAGCCGCCGACCACCGCGCCCCCCATGATCACGGCATCGCGAAGAGGCGAGTCGGTGAGCGTCGTCCGATAGCGCCGGACCACCGAACTCGCCTCCCCGATGGGAAGTCGCAACCCGTCGCTGATCTGCGCCATCACCAGGGGATCCGACGGACCCGGCCCGGCCTCGACGAGGGTCACCCGACAGTTCGGATCAAGCGAAAGGCGTTCGGCGAGAACGCAACCGGCGCTGCCCGCGCCGACGATCAGCACGTCGTTCGACAATGTGGTGTCAGGTCCGGATCTGCGGCTTGAGCGCACCGAGGTGGCGTTCGCGCACGACGCCGGTCCACAGTCCGAGTCCGTAGGCGATGTCATCGAGGCGCTTCAGCAGCATGTACGCGAACAGGCCAACCCGCTTGGTGTCGTCGTCCGCGTTGCGGTCGCGGCTCACCCAGTCGACGACGCCGTCGACCACGGCGGCGACCAGCACCACCTGACGGCAGCGGCGGAAGAGCACGGCCGCGATGAGCGCAATGGGCCAGTAGTGCCTGCAGATCGCCGAGGCGAGCTGCAGCGCCGCCGCCCAGAGGCCGTGGGCGGCGACCGCGGCCACTTCCTTGGGTTCGGTGTCGACGGACTTCAGCGAGATGGCGATGCGGCGGCCGGTGACCGCCGCGGCCACCGTCGACGCGAAGTACCCGACGCCAGACCCCATCGCCAGCAGCACCCACACCAACAGAGTCCAGCCGGAGATCACCAGCGGGGCCGTCTTGCCGGGATGACGCACCGACAGCGGAGCCGCGGAAGAGCCATAGAATGCCTTGCGCACGAACCACTCTCGAAGTTGTGTGCGATGGTCGTGGGCGACGAGAGCGACCGGCTCGTAGCGCAGGCGTGCCCCCGCTTCGATGAACCTCCAGCACAGGTCGACGTCCTCGCCGGAGATCAGCGTCTCGTCGAACCCGCCGACGTCCTTCAGTACGCCGCGCCGGCAGATGATCGCGGCACTGGGTACGTAGGACACCGTGCCGTAGGGCACCACTGGCGCCTCGCGCTGGCCGAGGTCGAGCGACGATCGTATTGCTTCGTAGCGGGCCACCAGGCCGTCGGGCTCGCGCAGTCCGACGATCCGCGGTGCGACCAGCGCCACGGTCGGATCGCAGAAGTGCCCGAGCAGCGCTTCCAGCCAGCCGCGCCGGGGCACCACGTCGGAGTCAAGGAACGCCACGAAGTCGGACTCGCAGGCCGCCAGCCCGGTGTTGCGGGCAGCCGCTGGCCCCTTGCTGCGGGCGTGCCGGATCACCCGGATGTCGCAGTGCAGGCCCTCGAAGTCCGCTTCACGCACTGCCACCGAGGAACCGTCGTCCACGATGACTACGCGCATCCCGCGCAAGGAACGGACCAACCGTACCAGCCCAAAGGCGTTGTCCCGCACAGGAATGACGACGGTCACGTCGCGGTGCGAGGGTCCGCTCGCCGGACGTGGATGGGCCACCGTCGCGTCAAGCAACGTCCTGGCGAGCTGGGCGCTCTGCGCGTCGTGGACCTCGAGGCGGCCGCCGCTGAGCATCGTCTGCGCCGCGGGCGCGAGCCGGAGCAGTCGGGTGGGCGATCCGCCGAGCAGGGCCGAGCCCTCCCCGAGTACCTTCACGCGGCGGTCCACCTGGACGGCGAACCCGTCGGGCAGTCTCGGTCCCGTCACTGCCGCATCCCCCCGCACCGGTCCCGTCACTGCAACATCCCTGCGCGGTCCGGAGCCCACGCCGCGATGCGCCGCGCGCAGGTCTCGACCATCTCGGCGAAGATGCGGGCGCCCTCGGCGGCCGACGCGGTGGTGGGGTTGCCCAGTACTCCGCCCGGGCTGACCGCTGCCACCCCACCGCGCCGAAGTCGCGGCATGAGATCGGCCAACGGCTCGTCGTTTCCGGGCACGCATTCGTCGACCCAGACGTCGTGCGGCGAAATATGTAGCAATACAGAGGTTTCGGTATGCCCGGCATGAGCGTCGGCGCCTACGACGGTGCACGAGCACCACGCGACGTCCCGACCTTCCTCGCGTAGCAAAGTCGTCGCGCCAGCAACTGCTTCGACGTTGCCACCGTGTCCGTTCACGAACACCAGCTTCGACGCCCAGTTGCAGGCCGAGCGGCCGAACTCGACGAGCAGGAGCTGCAGCGCAGCGCTACCGATCGACACCGTACCGGGGAAGCCCTCGTGCTCACCGCTGGCACCGTAGCCGATGGGCGGTGCCAACAGCCAGTCGCCAGTGACACGCTCAGCAACGCCGCTGGCAACGGCAACCGCGATGCGGGTGTCGGTGTCCAGCGGCAGGTGCGGTCCGTGTTGCTCGGTCGAGCCGAGCGGGATAATCAACGCGGGCGACAAGTGGCGCAGCTGCCTCGTCGTCGAGTTCCCAAGCGCACTGGGGAAAGCCACCCGCCGATGGTAGGCCGAATTCACCTGGCGTGCGCCGGTTGTTGGCGTATGCGCAGCAATTGATTTCCGCACTTTCCCCGCCTGACGTCAGCGCGTCATCACGCCAGTCTCGTCAGCCACGTCTGTCCCACCCTGCTGGGGACGTCGTGACTGCCGCCGATCAGGAGTCCTGGCCCGTGGGGACGCCGAGCGCCCGCACGAAGTCCGCAGGCACCAACACGTCGCCAGCAACGAGGTCGTGGACGGATGCCTTGCCGAGTCCGCGGAGCGCAGAGTCGATGCCCCCACTCAAGATGTCGAGTACGTTCTCCACGCCGGCCTGCCCCTCGGCGGCGAGCCCCCACAAGTAGGCCCGACCGATCATGACGGCACGGGCGCCGAGTGCGAGCGCCTTGACCACATCGCTGCCTCGGCGGATACCACCGTCGAGCAACACCTCCACCTGATCGCCGACCGCCTCGGCGATCGCCGGCAGGCAGCGGATCGCCGCCGGGGTACCGTCCAGGTTGTTGCCGCCGTGATTGGACACCGTGATTGCTGAAACACCCGCATCCACAGCACGTTTGGCGTCATCGACGCGGACCATGCCCTTGAGTAGGAACGGCCCGCCCCACTGCTCGCGCAGCCAGGCGATGTCCTCCCACGTGGGCGGCGGGGTGCCCATCCACTGGCCATAGGCCTCGAAGAACGTCGGGCCTGGCTCGCCGCGCCGGCCCTGATTTGGAACCCGTAGGTCCGGCGGACGCAAATGCTTGCCGAAGCTCCACAGCCATCGGGGTTTCGTTAGCACCTCCGGCGACATCCGCAGCATCGTCTTGAGGTCCATCCGCTCGGGGATCGTGGGGCTACCCCAGTCGCGGCCGTGGCTGAAACTCCAGTCGGTGGTCGCGATCAGGCCGACCGCACCCGCATCCTTGGCGCGCTGCACCCGCTCGGCGATTTCGTCGCGGCTGCCCAGCCAGTAGATCTGGAAGAAGACCTTGTCGTTGACGGCGGTGACTTCCTCCATGGGCTTGCTGGCGAATGAGGACAGCCCCATCGCGGTGCCCCTGGCGGCCGCGGCCCGGGCCACCGCCACTTCACCGTCCGGGTGAACCGCCTGGACCCCGGTTGGCGAGATGATGACGGGCAGCGAAATGTCCTGTCCCATCACCGTTGTCGCCAGTTCGCGTTTCTCCGTGGCGCCGATGACGTGCGGGGCGAAACCTAGCTCCGCAAAGGCCTCGACATTGTCGGAGACCGACACGCCCTTCTCACTGGCGGAGATCAGCGACGAGTAAGCGGACTTGGGCAGACGCTTCTTCGCTCGCTGTTGAGCGATGGCGACGGTTTCGAACCATTTGTCGCGGGCCATGGTCAGACAGGACTTTCGTTGCAGAATTTCTTGGGCGGAGCCAGCAGTGTGAGGGGAACCGGGGCCTTGCGCCCGCCGCTGCGGGAGTGGTCGACGCTGGACTTGGGCTTGTCGCGCTCGGCTGCCAGCGCGGGCTCGCCGTAGCCCTGGACGCACTCCGGGTCGGGCCCGTCGAGCGGCAGGCCGGTGAAGAACTTGGCCGCCATGCAGCCGCCACGGCAGCCGTCGTAGTGATTGCAGCTGGCACACGCGCCCGCCGACTGCGGCTCGCGCAGCTCACGGAATAGCGGTGCGTGCTTCCACACCGTGTCGAAACCGCCGTCGCGCAAGATGTTTCCGGCCAGGAACTTGTCGTGGATGGCGAACGGGCAGGCGTAGACGTCACCGACGGGGTCGATGAGGCACACCACGCGACCGGCGCCGCACAGGTTCAGGCCCGCCAGCGCGCCCGGCTCGCCCAGCCCGGACAGGTGGAAGAACGAATCGCCGGTGAGCACGCGCTCGCCGTGGGCGACCAGCCAGTCGTACAGCTGGACCTGCTGCGCCGAGGTCGGGTGCAGCTCGTCCCAGACGTCGGCGCCGCGGCCGGACGGCCGCAGCCGCGTGATGCGCAGTGTGGCCCCGTACTTGTCGGCGAGCGCCTTGAAATCGTCGAGTTGGTCGACGTTGTGGCGCGTCACGACGACGGAGATCTTGGCGTCCTTGAAGCCCGCCGCGGCGAGGTTCTCCAAGGCACGGATCGCCATCGCGAACGAGCCGGGTCCGCGGACTTCGTCGTTCACTTCGGCGGTCGCGCCGTCCAACGAGATCTGGACGTCGACGTAGTCGCTGGCGGCCAGCTTCGCTGCCACCTCCGGCGTGATGCGCACGCCGTTGGTCGAGAACTTGACGCCGACGTGATGCGCCGTGGCGTAGTCGACGAGCTCCCAGAAGTCCGGGCGCACAGTCGGTTCGCCACCGCCGATGTTCACGTAGAACACCTGCATGCGCTCTAGCTCGTCGATGATGTCCATGCATTGGCGCGTCGAGAGCTCACGCGGGTCGCGCTTGCCCGACGAGGACAGGCAGTGCACGCAGGACAGGTTGCACGCGTACGTCAGCTCCCACGTCAGGCAGATGGGGGCGTCGAGCCCGCGCTCGAACTGGTCGATCAGCCTCGGGACCGGCTGCATGGTCGTCATGCGGACTCCTCGGGAACCAACATCTTGGACGTGACGAGCACGCTCAGCGCGTGCAGATAAGGCGCCTGCCGGTCGTCCTCGATTCCGGCCGCACGCAGCGCAGAACGAGCATCGGGGTGGTCACCCAGCGAGTTGACCACCTCGACGATCGTCGTGTTCTTCAGGAACGAGAGTTTGCGGGTGCCAAAGTGATACAGCAGCGCACCGAACGACTCGGGCCGCACCGCCACCTGGGGGTGCAGCCTCCAGCCGCGATCGGGATCGAATGCTGCAGTCTCCATCAGGGCACCCTCGACGGGCGCCGTCACCGTCAGTAGACCCCGCACATGCCGTCGATCGAGACCTCTTCGACGAGGGTCTCGGTGACGAGCTCTTCTTGGGCCTCACCTTGCGTGACGGCCTGCTGATCCTGCTCCATGTGGTCCACCTTTCGGGTCGTGGGTCTGTACAAATGTGACCGAGGTCGCAAGAATATGGCATCGAGTGCCGAAATGGAAGGGCGGATGTGATGGCAGCCGAGTCGGCCCGCGTGGGACGGCGCCGCTCCACGACACAGGACCACATCACCGACGTCGCCCTGGACCTGTTTGCCAGTCGCGGCTTCGACGACGTCAGCGTCGACGACGTCGCACGTGCGGCGGGCATCGCAAGGCGCACGCTGTTCCGGTACTACTCGTCGAAGAACGCCATCCCGTGGGGCGACTTCGATGCCCACCTCGAGCTGATGCGCGACCTGCTCGACGAGGTGCCCCCCGACGTACCCGTCAGCACTGCACTACGGTCGGTATTGTTGGCGTTCAACAGCTTCGGCGAAGCAGAGACGGCGCGTCACCGCCAACGCATGCGCGTGATCCTCGAGGCGGCGGCGTTGCAGGCGCACTCCATGACGATGTACGCGGGCTGGCGTGCCGTCGTCGCCGCATTCGTGGCCCGCAGGCTCGGGGTCAATCCGACCGACCTGGTGCCCCAGACGACCGCCTGGACCATGCTCGGCGTCGCGCTCTCGGCGTACGAGCACTGGCTGGCCGACGAGTCGGTGTCGCTGGCGCAGTCGCTCGGCGACGCGTACGACACGGTCAGCACGGGCCTGGCCGAGCTCGACCGAAGATAATTGCCAATCGGGCGTCGGAGTTTGGCCCTCAATGGCGACGATAGGGGTGTGACCGCCACCTCGGACAGCCAAGATGCGCCCCGCGCGCTGCTGGCGTTGTACGACGACGCGGTGCCATCGGTGTACGGGTACTTCGTGCGCAGGTGTCCCGACCGGGCCACCGCCGAGGACCTGACCTCGGAAACCTTCCTCGCGGCAATGGATGCCGCGCGCAAGGACTCCCCGCCACCGATGACCATGCCCTGGCTGATCGGGGTGGCGCGCCACAAACTGGCCGATCACTACCGACGGCGCCACGACCGATTCACGATTCCGGTGGCCGAACTGCCCGAGCCCGTCCAGCCGGCCGACGACTGGGACGCCGAGCTCGACCGCATCGTCGCCGAGAGCGTGCTGGCCAGATTGCCCGAACAGCACCGCACGGTGCTGGTGCTGCGCTACCTGGACGACTGCTCGGTGGGTGAGTGCGCCGAGTTGATCGGCCGGACGGTGCACGCCACCGAAGCACTTTTGGTGCGTGCTCGGCGCGCATTCAAGAAGGAGTACCCGGAACCGGAAGGGAGAAGCGCGTCATGACACCACTGAACAGCCACGACCCGCTGACCGTGCTGCACGGCGTCGACCTACCGGTTGCTCCGGATCCCGACTTCGTGGCGCGGCTGCGCTCGCGGCTGGAATCTGCACTCGCACTGCCCAATCGAACCGAGGGAGTTGTCATGACTGGTACCGATACCGCCATCGCCGAACTGAACGAGGCGACCGAATCCGCCGTCGCGGCGGCGCCTCCCCGCGGCGCGGCCATCCCCTATCTCGCGGTGACCTCAGCCCGCGACGCCATCGCCTGGTACGTCGACGCACTCGGCGCAGTGGTGGTGGGCGAACCGATCGTGATGGACGACGGTCGCATCGGACACGCCGAACTGGCGCTTGCTGGCGGGGTGCTCTACCTCGCCGACGAGTTCCCCGAGATCGGTCTGAAAGCGCCTGTCCCACACGCTGTCTCGGTGAGCCTCATGCTTAACGTCGCCGACACCGACACTGCGCTGGAACGAGCCAGGAGCGCCGGCGCCCACGTCCAGACCGAGGCGTATGAGAACTACGGTTCGCGCAGCGCCGCCATCGTCGACCCCTTCGGTCACCGCTGGATGCTGAGCGGTCCGGTGACCGGCGCGGCCACTCCGATCCAGCACGGCGACGTGGGCTATGTGTCGGTGTGGACGCCCGACGCCGACCGCGCCGCCGCCTTCTACGGCCACGTGCTCGGGTGGATCTACGACCCCGCCAGCCACCAGGTCACCAACACCAGCCAGCGCATCGGGCTGTTCTCGGTGCCAGGCCCGCCGACGCTGTTCTGCTGCTACGCCGTCACCGACCTGCCGGGTACCCGGCAGTCGATCCTCGATGGTGGCGGCCAGATCGACGACGCCCAGCAGTTCGACTTCGGTGCCTTCCTCGGCGCGACGGATCCGGCGGGGGTGGCGTTCACGGTGTACCAGCCGGAGCCCGGCGAGCCGCGCCCAGAGCTCAACGGCGCTGGGCCCGGTGAACTTTCGTACATCACCTACGAGGTCGCCGACTCCGCCGCATTCAAGGCCTTCTACAGCCGGATGCTGTTCTGGACGTACGAGCCGGGCCGGATCGACGATGGCTGGCAAATTGCCGCAACGCACCCGATGGCCGGTGTCGCAGGCGGCAGCACCCAGCACCTGACGGTGCCGATGTGGACGGTCTCCGACATCGTGGCGGCGGTGGACCGCGTGCGCGAGGCGGGCGGCGCCGTCATCGACGAGCCGTCGCAGCAGTCCTACGGACGCTCGGCACAGTGCACCGACGACCAGGGAAGCCGCTTCTACCTCGGCGAGCTCTAGCCCCCCTTGCGATTTCGGCGCGCTTTTCGCCCTTCAGCGGGTGAAAACCGCGCCGAAATCGCTAGGGAGCGGGGAGCACGTCGGCGATGGGGGCGCCGTTCGCGATCTTGGTGCGCGCCTTCATCACCTTGCCCGGCATGCCACCGCCGACGACACCGACGACGACGCCGTCGCGCTCGTAGTAGGCCAGGAACTTGCGGCCGTCGTCCTCGACGACGTGCACGACGTCGTTGGCCTCGGGCTCACCGAGGCACTGGATCTTGACGTCGTACTGATCGCTCCAGAAGTACGGAACCACGACGGCCGACGGCACGTCGGCGCCTAGCATCGCGGGCACGATGACCCGGGCCTGCTCGGCAACGTTGCTCCAATGCTCAACGCGCACTTGGTGTCCCGCGACGTCCTGCCAGGACGCCACGTCGCCGATAGCCCATACATTCGGCGCGGACGTACGGCCCGCCGCGTCGCACACCACGCCGTTGTCGACCTCGACGCCGCTGCCGTCCAGCCAGCCGGTCGACGGCCGTGAGCCGATGCCGACCACCACCAGGTCGGCGTCCAACTCGGTCCCGTCGGACAGCGTCACCTTCTCGACGTGCTCGGTACCCGTCACGCCGGACACGCCAACGCCGCAGCGCACGTCGACACCCTCGGCGCTGTGCAGCCTGGCCACCAGCGCGCCGATCTGCTCACCGAGCACCGACGCCAGGGGCGTGGGCTGGGGCTCGACCAACGTCACGGCGACGCCGAGCTTGCGCAGGCTGGCGGCGACCTCGCAACCGATGAAGCCCGCGCCGATGACGACGGCGTGCGAGGCCTCGCCCGCGTGCTGCCGCATGGCCAGACTCTCGTCGAAGGTGCGCAACATGCGGATGCCCTCGAGGTCCGGCAGCGACGGAATGCGCTTGGGCACCAGGCCCGTCGCGATCACTAGCTCGTCGTAACCGATCACCTCGCCGTCGGCCAGCGTCACGGTCTGCGCGGCGGTGTCCAACCCCGTCGCCCCTGCGCCCAGCCGCAGGGTGATGTCGTTCTCTTCGTAGAATTCGGCGGGCTTGAGGAAGACGTCGTCGGTCTCGTCACGCAGCACTTCCTTGGACAGCGGTGGCCGGTCGTACGGCAGGTGGTCCTCGTCGCTGATGATCGTGATCGCGCCTGCGTACTCGGCGCGACGCAGCTGCTCCGCGGTACGCGCGGCCGCCAATCCGCCGCCGACGATGACGATGCCCCCACTAGTAGTCACGTCGGCTTTCTTACACGATGGCCCCGGCCGAAGGTCCGCCACCCTGCGGTTGGGCCGCTCAGGCCACTCTCTTCTTCGCGCAAGCGCTCATCAGCCCCGCATCCGGTCGATGATGTTGGTGAGCACCACGATGCTTTCGCTGCGCTCGACGTCAGCGGCCGCCCGGATGCGCTCCAGCGCCTCCTCCAGGTGGCGCATGTCGCGGGCGAGCACGTGCAGCATCGCGTCCGCGGTGCCGGTGACGGTGGCCGCGCTGACCACTTCCGGGATGTCGACCCACGCCTTTCGCAGCTCGTCGGGCGCGACGGTGCCGTGGCGGAACACCTGCACGTAGGCCTCGGTGTTCCAGCCGAGCGCGTTGCGGTCGATCACGGTGGTGAAGCCACGGATGACGCCGTTGTCGAGCATGCGGTCGACACGGCGTTTGACCGCTGGAGCGGACAGGTTCACGCGCTGGCCGATCTCGGCGAACGTGGCCCTGGCGTGCTCCGCCAGCTCGGCCAGAATCCGCTCGTCCGTCTCGTCCAACCGGTCCATTTCGCACTCCCGTCAGTCGTCACGCAAGAAATCGCCGCAATTCTACGCTTCACACAATGGATCAAGGCTAGACACGCAATGAGTGGTGATTGATTGCGTGAACGCCACTCCATATCGTTGATTCATGACGATTTCAGATCTCGCCGCTCGCGCGGTGCCGGCCACCCCGGAATTTGATGTCGCCGCAACGACGCAGCGATCCCGTTCAGCCCGACTCCGCCACTACGCCATGACCGCTCCCGCGCACTTCACCGTCGAGTACGCGATCAACCCCTGGATGGACACGTCCACCCCGGTCGACACCGCCGTCGCCGTTCGCCAGTGGGAGCGTCTGCGCGACGCGTACCGGTCGCTTGGCCACAACGTCGAGCTCGTCGAGCCCGTCGCCGGGCTTCCCGACATGGTGTACGCCGCCAACGGTGGACTGATCGTCGACGGCAAGGCCGTCGTCGCACGCTTCGCCTACCCGCAACGAGCACCCGAGGCAATCGCCTACGCGCAGTGGATGACCGACCACGGCTTCGAGCCGCTGCACACCAAGCACGTCAACGAGGGCCAGGGCGACCTGTTGGTGATCGGTTCAACGGTGTTGGCCGGCTACGGCTTTCGCACCGAACTCGCCGCACACGACGAGGTGGCCAAGCTACTCGGGATGCCGGTGGTGAGCCTCGAGCTCGTCGATCCGCGCTTCTATCACCTCGACACCGCGTTGGCTGTGCTCGACGACGACACCGTCGCCTACTACCCGCCTGCGTTCAGCGCCGACGCCCGCGCGCGGCTGCAGCAGCTCTTCCCCGACGCCATCGAGGTCGCCACTGCCGACGCCTACGTGCTCGGGCTCAACGCTGTCTCCGACGGTCTGCACGTCGTGCTCCCCGCGGCGGCCACCGGCTTTGCCAAGCAATTGACCGAGGCCGGTTTCGAACCGATCGGCGTCGACCTGTCCGAGCTGCTCAAGGGTGGCGGATCCGTCAAATGCTGCACGCTGGAGGTGTATAGGTGACCATTCTGGATACCGTGACGGCTCCTTCGGACTCCGCAGTGGGGTCGTCCACCGCGGCGGCCATCGCGGTGGACGACCGCTTCGCCGCGCACAACTACTCCCCGCTGCCGGTCGTCGCTGCCTCCGCCGAGGGCGTCTGGATCACCGACGTCGAGGGCCGCCGCTACCTGGATTGCCTGGCCGCCTACTCGGCGGTGAACTTCGGACACCGCAATCCGGAGATCGCCGCGACGGCGCACGCGCAACTCGACACCGTCACGCTGGTGAGCCGCGCCTTCCACTCCGACCGACTTGGTCCGTTCTGCGCCGCACTGGCGGCGCTCTGCGGCAAGGACATGGTGCTGCCGATGAACAGCGGCGCCGAGGCCGTCGAGAGTGGACTCAAGGTCGCGCGCAAGTGGGGCACCGACGTCAAGGGCGTGCCCGAGGGGCAGTCCAACATCGTCGTGGCGCGCAACAACTTCCACGGTCGTACCACCACGATCATCAGCTTCTCCGACGACGAGACCGCACGCCGTGGCTTCGGTCCCTACACCCCGGGCTTCCGCTCGGTGCCATTCGGGGATGCCGACGCATTGGCGGCGGCCATCGACGAGCACACCGTGGCCGTGCTGCTCGAACCCATCCAGGGTGAGGCGGGCGTCATCGTGCCGCCCGACGACTTCCTCCCCCGCGTTCGCGCACTGTGCACCGAGCGCAACGTGCTGATGATCGCCGACGAGATCCAGTCCGGGCTCGCGCGCACGGGCCGGACGTTCGCCTGCGAGCACTGGGGCGTCGTGCCCGACGTCTATCTGCTCGGCAAGGCCCTCGGCGGAGGCGTGGTCCCGCTGTCGGCGGTGGTGGCCAACCGCGACGTGCTCGGGGTCCTGCACCCCGGTGAGCACGGCTCGACGTTCGGCGGCAATCCGCTGGCCGCAGCCATCGGGACCACTGTCGTGGCGATGCTTCAGCGCGGCGAATACCAAACCCGCTCAACCGAACTCGGTCGTCACCTGCACGACCGGCTGCGAGGGCTGATTGGGCACGGCGTGCTGGCCGTGCGCGGGCTGGGCCTCTGGGCCGGTGTCGACATCGACCCGAGCTTCGGTTCAGGCAAGCAACTCAGCTTGCGCCTGGCCGAGCGCGGTGTTCTCGTTAAGGACACCCACGGTTCAACACTGCGATTCGCCCCACCCATCGTGATCACCGAGGAGGAGATCGACTGGGCCGTCGATCAGTTCGCCGCAGTACTGACCGACGCGCTTACCCACCCCACCCACGCCTGAGTCTGCCTGAGGAGGCACCATGGCATCTCCCTCACCGACGGTGAACCTGCCCGAACAAATGCTGCGCCGCCGCCCCGTCATTGGCGCAGCTGTCGCGCACGGCGCCGACGACCACCTGAAGCGGACGATCGGGGTGTTCCAGCTGACGATGTTCGGCGTCGGCGCCACCGTCGGCACCGGCATCTTCTTCGTCCTGCAGGACGCGGTGCCGATCGCCGGTCCCTCGGTCGTCGTTTCGTTCATCATCGCGGGCATCGCGGCCGGCCTCGCCGCGATCTGTTACGCCGAAATGGCCTCGGCAGTCCCGGTTTCCGGCTCGACGTACTCGTACGCCTACACCACACTCGGCGAGTTCGTCGCCATGGGCGTCGCAGCGTGCCTGCTGCTCGAGTACGGCGTGTCCACCGCCGCTGTCGCCGTCGGGTGGAGCCAGTACCTGAACAAGTTGTTCGCCAACGTCTTCAACGGTTGGCAGCTGCCGGACCAGATCATCGCGGCGCCATGGGACGAGGTCGCGGAAGGCCACGTGCAGGGCTGGATCAACCTGCCCGCCGTCGTTCTGGTGGTGCTGTGCGCGCTGCTCTTGATCCGCGGTGCCAGTGAGTCCGCGGTGGTGAACACCGTCATGGTGGTCATCAAGCTCGGCGTGCTGGGACTGTTCGCGATCATCGCGTTCACCGCCTTCAACGCAGACCACTTCGCGAACTTCGCGCCGTTCGGCGTCGCCGCCATCGGGGCGGCGGCTGGGACGATCTTCTTCTCCTTCATAGGCTTGGACGCGGTATCCACCGCGGGCGACGAAGTGAAGGACCCGCAGAAAACCATGCCGCGGGCCATCATTGCGGCCCTGCTGATCGTGACCGGCGTCTACGTCCTGGTGGCCATCGCTGCCATCGGCGCGCAGAAGTGGGAGATGTTCGACGGTCAGGCCGCCGGGCTTGCCCAGATCCTCGACGACGTCACCGGAGGCACCGGGTGGAGCACGGTGCTGGCCGCGGGCGCGGTGATCTCGATCTTCTCGGTCACTCTGGTCACGATGTACGGCCAGACCCGCATCCTGTTCGCGATGGGGCGCGACGGCCTGCTGCCGTCGATGTTCGCCAAGGTGAACCCCAAGAGCATGACGCCGGTGAACAACACCATCATCGTCGCCGTCGTGGTCAGTCTGCTGGCCGCGTTCATCCCGTTGGACAAGTTGATCGACATGGTCTCGATCGGCACGCTGACCGCGTTCATCGTGGTGTCGATCGGCGTCGTCATCCTGCGGGTGCGCGAGCCCAATCTGCCGCGCGGGTTCAAGGTGCCGTTCTACTACATCATTCGGACGAGCAGTAGCAACATCCACATCCCGATCGTCCCGATCCTGTCAGTGCTGGCATGTGGCTACATTCTCATCAGCCTGCACTGGTACACCTGGATCGCGTTCAGCGCGTGGGTGTTTGTCGTGTGGGCGTTCTACTTACTCTGGGGTCGGCACCACAGCGCACTCAACGACGGCGGCGACGGCATCATCACCTCCGCCGCACCGGGAGTCGAGGACGTCGAGATCATCACGCCGAAGGACAAGCCGTGACCGTCATCGTCGGGTACCTCGCCGGGAAGGCAGGCATCTCCGCGCTGCACCTCGGGGTGGAAGCGGCGCGGACGCTGAAGACGTCGCTCGCGGTCGTCACCGTGGTGCCCAAGCCGTGGTCCACGCCGTCGCCCGCCCGAATCGATGCCGAGTACGCCCAGTACGCCGACCGGGTCGCGGCCGACTCGGCAACGCAGGCCAAGCAGTGCATCGCATCGTTGGCCCCCGACCTCGAGGTCAGTTTCCACAAGTACGCCCACCGTTCGGCGGCCGGCGGGCTCTTGGACGCCGTGGAAGAACTGAAAGCCGAAGCGCTGGTGCTGGGTTCGGCTGCGGACGGCAGCCTCGGACAGGTCGTCGTCGGGTCGACGGCCGACCGGCTGCTGCACTCGGCGCCGGTGCCGCTGGCGATCAGCCCACGTGGTTACCGCGGGTCGAAGTCGCACGGGCTGACCCGGATCACCTGCGCCTACCCGGGTACCGAGGACTCAACCCACGTTGTCGAACGCGTAGCCGAATTGGCCGCGCAGCTCGAGGTCCCCATGCGCGTGATCACGTTCGCGGTGCGGGGCCGCACCATGTACCCGCCGGAGGTCGGCCTGGATGCCGAGAGCACCATCCTGCAGTCGTGGGCCAGCGCATCCCGAGAGGCGTTGGCGGCCTTGAAGACCAACGGCGTCGTCGGTAGCGACGTGGTGCTGCAGGTGGTCACGGGCAACGGCTGGGATCAGGCGCTCGACGCGGCGGAGTGGCTCGATGGTGAACTGCTTGCGCTTGGCACGTCGCCCCAGGGCGCGATCGCGCGAGTGTTCCTCGGCTCCAAGGGCACCAAGATCGTGCGGCACAGCCCCGTGCCGGTGCTCGTGCTCCCCAACTAGCCGAACGTCTCCCGGAGGAAGTCGAGGAGGCTCTCCCACGCGCGTCGGGCCGTAGCCTCGTCGTACTGGATGCCCCGCTCCGGCGCATTGGCGAATGGCGCCATGAACGCGTGCAGCGCGTGGCCGTACGCGTGCAGCTGCCAGTCGGCCCCGCGCTCGGTCAACTCCGTGGCGAGCGCCAGCATCTCGTGCGGCGGCGCGAAGGGGTCGTCCCAGCCGTGGAAGATGGTGATCTTGGCGGAGATCGGCGTCGTGGGCGGCTGCGGGAGGGGGGTAACGATGCCGTGGAAGCTGGCGACCGCCGCCAGGTGCGTGCCGTGTCGCGCCAAATCCAACATGCAGAGGCCGCCGAAGCAGAATCCGATGGCCGCCATCGCGTCGCGCCGGACTCCTTCCAGGTTCGTGAGGATGTCGACGACGCCAATGAGCCTGTCCCGCATGGTGTCCCGAACCGCGATCAGCTGCGTCATGGCGGCGGCGCAGGCGTCGGCGCCCGCGAGTGTGGCGGCGCGCCCGAACAGGTCGACGGCGACGGCTCGGTAGCCCAGCGCGGCGAGCCGGTGACAGAACTCGAGCTGCGCGTCGCTGCGGCCCTCCATGCCGTGAAACACCAGCACCGTCGGTGCGTTCGCATCTTCGGCAGACACGATGACGCCTGCGAAGTCGATTCCGTCGTGGGTGTAGTCGAACGGCAACGCGGTCGGTGAGGTCATGTCGCGAACGTACCCAGCGGGCGTGTGTCTGCGATACGCCGTTCGCTCTGCGCTTAGCTCGTCAGTACTTCGCGGTGCCGCGGTCCACCGCGATCTGCGACCCGGATATCGTCGCCGACCCGTCGCTTGCCAACCAGGCCACCACGTCCGAAACCTCTTCGGGAGTCATGAATTCCTGCAGGCCCTTCTTGCCGTCGTGATTGACGGGCTTGTACGGCATCGGGGCGAAGCTGTGCAGGAAGCTCGGCCACTTTCCGAAGACGTCCATCATGGCTTCCTTCTCGACCATCGGCGTGTCGATCGAGTACGGGTGAATCGAGTTGACCCGAATCCCGAACTCCCCCACCTCGATTGCCAACGCGTTGGTGATCGCGACGAGGCCGTGCTTGGACGCCGAGTAGTGCCCGTTGCCGGGGGTGGCCTTCGTGCCGGCGGACGAACTCACGATGATGATCGATCCGCCGTTGCCCGCTTCGATCATCGCGGGGACGGCAGCCCGCACGGTGCGCCACGTGCCGTTGAGGTTGACGTCGATGACGCTGTCCCACTGCTCTTCTGACATCTCGAACATCCTGCCCCAGCTGAGGATGCCTGCGTTGGCGACCACGATGTCGAGCCGACCGAACTGTTCGACACCGTCGGCCACCACCTGCTGCTGCGCGGCGAGGTCGCGGATGTCCACCTCGCGCGCGAGCACCTTGCGGCCCGTCTCCTCGACCAGTCGCACCGTTTCCGCCAGGTCTTCCGACGTGGGCATCGGATAGGTGACGGTGTCCGTGACGGGGCCGCAGATGTCGATGGCGATGATGTCGGCGCCGTCGGCGGCCAGCCGCACCGCGTGCGCGCGACCCTGACCGCGCGCGGCCCCGGTGATGAATGCCACCCGTCCCTCGAGCGGTGCGTTGCCTGCCGCCATTGCCAGTCCTTTCGTCAACCAGGGCTCAGGTTAGCAGCCGAACTGGAACGTGTTCTAGAAACCCCAACCCCCTGGTCGCCGAGCCTGCGGGGAGATCCAGAATCGTCGCGGAATCGCGATCTCTGAGCAGTCTCGGCGCGCGCACAGGTTCAGTAGTCCACCGCATCGCGGATGATCGGGCACGTCATGCAGTGTCCGCCGCCGCGGCCGCGACCAAGCTCGGCACCGACGATGGTGATGACCTCGATGCCGGCCTTGCGCAGCAGCGAGTTGGTGTGGGTGTTGCGGTCGTAGGCGAACACCACGCCCGGCTCGACGGCGACGAGGTTGTTGCCGCTGTCCCACTGCTGGCGCTCCGAATCGTATGCGTTGCCACCAGTTTCGACGATCCGGAGCTTGTCCAGGTCAAGTGCGGCTGCCACCACCTCGACGAACGGTTTGGACTCCTCGACGACCTCGACGCCGAGCGCGCGATCGGTGGGCAGCAGGGTGAACGTCTGAACCGCGTCGATGATGTCCGGGTAGAGCGTCACCACGTCGCGATCGGCGAAGGTGAAGACGGTATCGAGGTGCATGGCCGCGCGGAGTTTGGGCATCCCCGCGACGATCACCTTCTCCGCGGCGCCCTCCGCGAACAGCTTGGCAGCGACCTGTGTGATGGCCTGCCGCGACGTGCGTTCGCTCATCCCGATGACGACGACGCCGTTGCCCGGCACCAGGACGTCGCCACCCTCGATGGTCGCCAGCCCCCAGGACTCCTCTGGGTCGCCCCACCACACCGTCGATCCCACATAGTCCGGGTGGAACTCGTAGATCGCCTTCATCAGTAGCGTCTCGTCGTGGCGGGCGGGCCAGTACAGCGGGTTGAGCGTCACCCCGCCGTAGATCCAGCAGGTGGTATCCCGGGTATAGAGGGTGTTCGGCAGCGGTGGCATCAGGTATTCGGTGACGCCGCGGGCCTCGCGCGCCAGAGCCCGGTACGACGATCTGAGTTCGTTGGGCAGATCGCGTACCGACATTCCGCCGATCAGCAACTCGGTGAGTCTGCGCGGTTCCAGCGAATCCAGGAAGGCGCGCGTGTCGTCGACGAGCCCAAGACCGACTTCGTTGGCCACGATCTTGCGGTCCAGCAGCCAGTCCTTGGCCGCGGGCATCGCCATGGTGTCGGCCAGTACGTCGTGCAGTTCCACGACGTCGACCCCCCGGTCGCGCATCTTGTCCATGAAGTCGAAGTGGTCGCGTCGCGCGTTTTGCACCCACAACACGTCGTCGAACAGCAGGTCGTCACAGTTGGTGGGCGTGAGCCGCTCGTGCGCGAGGCCGGGCGAACACACCAACACCTTTCGCAGCTTTCCCACCTCGGAGTGCACGCCGTATGCGGCGGACGGGTTCGTCATGTCATGCCTTTCACTCGCTAGATCTCGATCGCCCCGGTCACCAGGGAGACGATCCCGGCGATCGCACCCGCAACGATGATCGCGAACAGCACCGCTTCGGCAGGACGGAACAACCGAAGGTTGCGTTCCCGGCGCGCGATCACGTACAGGATCGCCCCTGGGGCGTACAGGATGCAGGACAACAGCAGCTTGTCCGGGCCCGCCGCAAAGATGAGAAACAGGGTGTAGAACGTCGCTACCGCCGCGACGAGCATGTCGGGGACGACGGACTTGCCTGTCTCGTAAGTCTCGCGCGTCGCGGTCAGCTTCAGCATGTAGGCCGCAGCCAACAGATACGGGATCAGCGACAGCGCAGCCGTCAGGTCCAACATGAAATCGAGCGCGTCCGAAGCGAATATCAGCACGATCAGCAACACCTGGATCAGACCTGCGGCCATCACCAGTGCCGCGACCGGCGCGCCGTTTCGGTTGGTGCGCGCGAGGAAACGCGGCATGTCGTCGGTCTTGGCGGGGATGTAGAGAATCTCGGCCGACATCAGCGTCCACGCCAGGTAGGCGCCGAGCACCGAGAGCACGACGCCGACCCTGATGAAGACCGATCCCCAATCCCCGACGACGGATTCCAGCACCGACGCCATCGACGGCTGCTGCACGCCTGCGAGCTCGTCCTTCGGAAGGACGCCGTAGGACAGCAACGTCACGAGTGCGAAAACGCTGAGCACACTGAGGAACCCGATGATGGTGGCGCGTCCGACGTCTTCACGTTTGCGGGCGAACCGCGAATAGACGCTGGCGCCCTCGATGCCCAGGAACACGAACACGGTGATGAGCATGGTGCCCTTGGCCTGCTCGAAGACCGACGAGAACGTGCGGTCGTCACCACCCCAGAAGTTGTCCGCGAACATGTCGGCCTTGAACGCGATGGCCGCAATCACGATGAAGACCAGGATGGGAACGACTTTGGCGACCGTGGCGATGCGGTTGATGACGGCCGCCTCCTTGACGCCGCGCATGATCAGGTAGACGAAGAGCCACACCCCGACCGACGAGACGATGACGGCGATGACCGTGTCCCCGGCCCCGAGCGCGGGGAACAGTGCGCTCGTCGTCGTCATGATCACGACCCAGTACGACGTGTTCCCGGCACACGCGGACGCCCAGAACCCGAAGGCGGAGTTGAAGCCGACGTAGTCTCCGAAACCGGCCTTGGCGTAAGCGAAGATCCCGGCGTCCAGGTCGGGTTTGCGAGTCGCTAGCCGCTGAAAGACGAAGGCGAGCATCAACATTCCGGCACCGGCGATGGTCCAGGCGATGATCGCGCCCAACACGCCGGTCTCGGTGCCGAACCGCCTCGGCAGCAGGAACACTCCGGAGCCGATCATCGACCCGATGACCATTGCGGTCAGCGTCGGGAGGCTGACCTTCCCGCTCGCGGGATCGGCAGATGCTTCGGTCGTGCTGGTCATCAATCGGCTCCGGCTTCCTCAAGGAAACGATTCGGCGATCTTGAATCCAGTGAAAAACCCTAGCCGACCGACGGCGTCGACCTGCCGTTGTTGAGGAATTGGTCAGCCGTTGGCCAGCTACAGACCGGCGAGGATCTGCTGGCGCTTGGCGGTGTACTCCTCCTCCGAGACCGCCCCCGTGGCCCGCAACGTCTCCAACTCCTGCAGTCGTTGTGAGACCGACGGCTGGGGTGCCGCGGCGGGATAACCCACCGGCGCGGCGGGCTGCGACAGCGGCGGCGCCGACGGAGCTTGGCCCTGGCCCTGCTGGCTGGCGGCTCGGCGCGCCACGTTCATCACCTGTTGACGCACAACCGGATTGGACCGGATGTCGATGGTCCCGTCCATCGGCACGCCGTTGGCCTTGAGGATGTGCATGATCTCCATCAGCGGCCCGACCTGACCGGACAGGTCGTAGGTTCTGCCGTCCTCGGCGAGCGTGAACTGTGCGGGCACCATGCCACTGATCAAGGCGCTTCGCGTCCAGTCGATTTGGTACTGGTTGGTCGCCGGGTCGACCAGCACGACGACGCTGCCACGGGACAGGATCGGCATACGCGTCACCTGGGCCAGCACCGAATCTTCGGTGTCGAACGGGGTGATCCCAGGTCCTTCGACGCGGAGCCTCAACTTCACCAGGGGCACGTCGTTGATCCTGGTCCCCGTCTCCCCCATCCCCATGATGCGGCCCACCGCCAGCACGCCGCTGGCTTCGAGCGCCTCCGTCTTGGCGGCCGACTTGGCGCCGAGGTTCGCCCACACCACCGCAACGATCACGTCGATGATCGTGATGGCCAGGCCCAACCAGAAGAACATCTCGCCGACGACGGGTAGCCCGGCCAGCCCGATCACCAGGAATATCGGACCGACGATGCCACCGAACAGAAATACGAACAGCTGACACTTGAGGTAACGCATCAACATTTGCCCGACTCCTCGGCTAGTAGCGGCGATTTGACCGTCAGACTAGCGCCAACCCGCCCAATTTGATCGAGTTGTCCACCTGTGTGGCAGCTGCCAACACGCGTATCGTCGGTCCGTGCCCGCGCCGTCGAGCACCGCGTATCCACGCGGCATCCTCGCTGCCATCTCGACGGCCCTGTTCTGCGTGCAAATCGACTACTTCGCGATGAACCTGGCGTTGCCAAGGATGGCCGCCGACCTCGGTAGCGACGCCACCGACCTGCAATGGGTGATCAGCATCTACATGCTGGTGCTCGGCGCGTTCATGGTGCCCGCTGGACGCATCGGAGACATCTTCGGGCGCAAGCGCGCACTCCTCATCGGGATCGCGTTGTTCGGCATCGCCTCGGCGATGTGCGCGCTGGCCACGTCGGCGGAAGCAGTCATCGCCTTCCGCGCCGTCCAGGGCCTGGGAGCGGCGTTGATCTTCCCGGTCTCGGTCAGCGTGCTGACCAACGCGCTGCCCGCCGCCCGCGCCGGCCACGCGATCGGGCTGGCCTACGGCATCGCGGGGCTCGGCAACGCGGCCGGGCCGCTCGTCGGCGGGCTGCTCACCGAGACGGTGGGGTGGCGCTGGATCTTCTGGCTCAACGTTCCCTTGACGGTGCTGGCGCTCGCACTCGGCATCCGCTGCATCACCGAATCCTCGGACGAGGAGGCACCTCGCCGAATCGACATGGCGGGGCTGGCGCTCATCACGTTCGGAATCGGGCTGTTCACAATCACTTTCGATCGGGCACCCAGTTGGGGTTGGCTGTCCCCGTCAACCGTCGGCGCGTTCGTCGCCGCATTACTGCTACTGGCCGCGTTCGTGTTAGTCGAACGCCGGGTGCGTTACCCGCTGGTCGAACTGGCGTTGCTGCGCGACGCGCGGTTCAGCGTCCTGGTGCTCGCAGGCACCATCGCCAACATCGCGTACGGAGTGACGATCTTTCTGTCGACGATGTACCTGCAGGAGGTCCGTGGGCTGGACCCACTCATGGCGGGCTTGGCGTTCCTGGGCCCGTCGGCGGGCGCTGCGCTCGGTGGCGCGCTCTCGGGTCGGCTCGCCGCTAGGGCGTCACCGGTCCTCGTCATGGGGTTCACCACGATGCTCGCTGCGGTGTCGCTAGCGGCACTCTCGGCGTCCAACGGCTGGGTGGCGTATCTGCCCGCACTGACCGCGTGTGGGTTCACGATGGGCTTGGTCTACGCGTTCACGACGGTGGCGACCCAGGCCGTCGTGCGGCCCGAGCGGGCCGGCGAGGCAGCAGGCATCGCGTTGACGGCGCTGGTCACCATGGCGGGTGTCGGCGTCGCCGCGTCGAGCACCGTCCTCGAGGTGCTGCAGTCCACGGGCATGGGCGCGGGCGCGGCGATCGACGCAATCCTGGCCGTGTTGGCCGGACTGCTCTTGCCCGCGGGCGCGGTGGTGCTCGTCATCGCACGCCGTCGTGCCGCGACCGAGTCGCCGAACGCAGCTGGGCAGCCGTAGTCGGAAGGGCTGACGCCGTCAGTGAATTCGGCCAACGGGTGGCCCTTGCGGCGGAGCCGGAGAGTCGAGGCCCGGGACGTCGACGATGACGAAGGAGAAGTTGTCCTCCGCCCCGTTGGCCCGCGTGGCCGCGACGACGTTGGCCGCACATTGGGCCAGGTCGGCCCCCGAAAACGCGGCCCTCAGGTCGGCTTCGGTCAGCATCCCACTGACACCGTCCGAGCACAGCAAGTACGTGCCCGCCTGCAACGGCAGCGTGGTGACGTGGGTTTGGACGGGCCCGGGTTGACCGAGCGACTGCGTGATGACGTTGGTCGGGTTGCCGGCCGCGTCGAGCACCGCGTCGTCACGCGAAAGCTGTTGCGGCCAACCGCCGGTGATCGAGTACACCCGACTGTCGCCGACGTTGAAGACGATGATCGCCTCCGTGGTGACGCACAGGCCGGCGACCGTGGTACCCAGTCCCTCGAGATCGGTCTGAGCGCCGACGCCGCGGACCTGGTCGTTGGCGTAGGAGATCGTTGCCGACACGTCGTCCACGGTGCGCCACCCCGGCGACCGCTCGGCGATCACGTTCAGCGCCGTCCTGCTGGCGGTGTTTCCCCCGGCGTGGCCACCCATGCCGTCGGCGACCACGCAGACGAACGGGTCCGTCGACTCGAAATCCATTGTGACGACCGCACCTTCGTGCGTCTGACACAGCCAGCCCGCCACCAGGACGGCGTCTTCGTTGCGCTTTCTGCGCAGCCCGACGTCGGTGAAGGCAACCAACCGCACGCGACTCACCGGCCGCCACATTTCATCGCATCCGCCACGACACCTCCTGCTGGTGCAGTCCATCTTTGCGTATGGCTGCCCTAGTGTGGGGGTACCTTCAAAGAAATGCCGAAGCCGCTCAGCCCCGAGAAACTCGACGCACTGCTCGCCGGGGGCAAGACCTACGGCTCGGTGCTGGTCGTGCGGGCCGTCCAGGTGACCGAGGACTCCAGCTGGACGACGGAGCAAGGCGACGAACTCAACGCCCACGCCGGCGACTGGTGGGTCATCGACGGTGACGACAGGTGGTCGGTGACGGCGGGCGTGTTCGCCGCGACCTACGAACCCGTCGGCGACGAGGGGTTCCGCAAGACCGCGACGGTGACCGCGGTCCAGCTCGACGAACCGTTCGCCGTCGACACGCTCGAAGGGGTCGCCACCGGCGTCCCAGGCGATTGGCTGGTGCGCAACCAGACCGGCGAATGCTGGCCCGTGCCGGCAGCCGTATTTGCGAGACGCTACCGGCTCGCGACGCAAACCTGAGCTGGCGAATCGAAAACGAAAGCGGCGCCCACCCTTTCGGGTGAGCGCCGCTCTTCGGCTGGTACTTAGATCACTTGATGATCTTGGTGACGCGACCCGCGCCGACGGTCTTGCCGCCCTCGCGGATGGCGAAGCGCAGACCCTCGTCCATGGCGACGGACTGGATCAGCTTGACCGAGATGTCGACGTTGTCGCCGGGCATCACCATGTCGGTGCCGTCCGGCAGCGTCACGACACCGGTCACGTCCGTGGTGCGGAAGTAGAACTGCGGACGGTAGTTCGTGAAGAACGGCTTGTGACGACCGCCCTCTTCCTTGGACAGGATGTAGACGCTGCCCTCGAACTCGGTGTGCGGCGTGGTGGTGCCGGGCTTCACGACGACCTGGCCGCGCTCGACGTCCTCACGCTTCACACCGCGGATCAGCAGACCGACGTTGTCGCCCGCCTGACCCTCGTCGAGCAGCTTGCGGAACATCTCGACACCGGTGACCGTGGTCTTGGTGATCGTGGGCCGGATGCCGACGATCTCGACGTCCTCGTTGACCTTGACGATGCCACGCTCGACACGACCGGTGACCACGGTGCCGCGGCCGGTGATCGTGAAGACGTCCTCGACGGGCATGAGGAACGGCTTCTCGGTCTCGCGAACCGGATCCGGGATCGACTCGTCGACCGCGTCCATCAGGTCCTCGACGGACTTGACCCACTTCGGGTCACCCTCGAGCGCCTTGAGCGCCGACACCTGGATGACGGGCGCGTCCTCGTCGAATTCCTGAGCGGCCAGCAGTTCGCGAACCTCGAGCTCGACGAGCTCCAGGAGCTCCTCGTCGTCGACCGCGTCCGACTTGTTCAGTGCGACCAGGATGTAGGGCACGCCGACCTGGCGGGCGAGCAGCACGTGCTCACGCGTCTGCGGCATCGGGCCGTCGGTGGCGGCCACCACGAGGATGGCGCCGTCCATCTGAGCCGCACCGGTGATCATGTTCTTGATGTAGTCGGCGTGGCCGGGGGCGTCCACGTGCGCGTAGTGACGCTTCTCGGTCTGGTACTCGACGTGCGAGATGTTGATCGTGATACCGCGCTCACGCTCCTCGGGAGCGTTGTCGATCTGATCGAACGCCCGCGACTCGTTCAACGTCGGGTACTTGTCGTGCAGAACCTTGGTGATGGCCGCCGTAAGAGTGGTCTTGCCATGGTCAACGTGACCGATGGTCCCGATGTTCACGTGCGGCTTGGTCCGCTGGAACTTCTCCTTCGCCACTTCTGTGTCCTCCTGGACTGTGTTGGTGCTTGGTTAAGCAGTGTTGATGTTTTCAGTTGTGTGGTCCCGTCGGGCGACGGGGTCCGGTTTTACTGACCCGTCGCCTTCGCGATGATCTCCTTCGACACGTTGGCCGGGACTTCGGCGTACGAGTCGAACACCATGGAGTAGTTCGCCCGGCCCTGGGTCCGCGACCGAAGGTCACCGACGTAGCCGAACATCTCCGACAGCGGCACGTGCGCCCTGACGATGCGGGCACCGCTGCGCTCCTCCATGGCCTGAATCTGGCCACGGCGAGAGTTGAGATCGCCAATCACGTCACCCATGTAGTCCTCGGGCGTCGTGACCTCGACGGCCATGATCGGTTCCAGGATGACCGGCTGCGCTTGTGCCGCAGCCTTCTTCAGTACCTGGGAGCCGGCGACCTTGAAGGCCATTTCGGACGAGTCGACGTCGTGGTACGCACCGTCGATCAGGGTGAGCTTCACGTTCACCAGCGGGTAACCGGCAAGCACGCCGTACTGCATGGCATCCTGCGCACCCGCGTCCACCGACGGAATGTACTCCCGCGGGATGCGGCCACCGCTGACCTTGTTCTCGAACTCGTAGGTCGCGCCATCCTCACCGCTGAATGGTTCGAGGTTGACGAGCACCTTCGCGAACTGACCCGAACCACCGGTCTGCTTCTTGTGGGTGAACTCGACCTTCTCGACCTTGCGCTTGATGGTCTCCTTGTAGGCCACCTGCGGCTTGCCGACGTTGGCCTCGACCTTGAACTCGCGGCGCATGCGATCCACCAGGATGTCCAGGTGAAGCTCGCCCATGCCGCCGATCACGGTCTGACCGGTCTCGTTGTCCTGATGGACCTTGAACGTCGGGTCCTCTTCGGCCAACTTCTGGATCGCCAGGGACAGCTTCTCCTGGTCGCTCTTGGTCTTGGGCTCGATGGCCACCTCGATCACCGGGGCAGGGAAGGTCATCGACTCGAGCACAACCTGCTGGTTCGAATCGCTCAGGGTGTCACCGGTAGTGGTGTCCTTGAGCCCGATCACGGCGTAGATGTGACCCGCCGAGGCGGACTCCACCGGGTTCTCCTTGTTGGAGTGCATCTGGAACAGCTTGCCCAGCCGTTCCTTCTTGCCCTTGGTGGCGTTGATGACCTGCGCACCTGAGTCGACCTTGCCCGAGTACACCCGGACGTAGGTCAGCTTGCCGAAGAACGGGTGCGTGGCGACTTTGAACGCCAGCGCGGAGAACGGCTCGTCGGTCGACGGCTTGCGCACGACCTCGACGTCCTCCTTGCCAGGCGCATGGCCGATGGCGGCCGCCACGTCCAGCGGGGTCGGGAGGTAGTCGATGACGGCGTCGAGCATGGGTTGCACGCCCTTGTTCTTGAACGCGCTGCCACACAGCACCGGGTAGGCCTCGGAGTTGATCGTCAGCTTGCGGATCGCACCCTTGATCTCGTCGACCGTCAGTTCCTCGCCACCGAAGTACTTCTCCAGCAGGGTCTCGTCGGTCTCCGCGACGGCCTCGAGCAGCTTGGTCCGGTACTCGTCGGCCTTCTCACCGAGTTCGGCCGGGATGTCGATGGTCTCGTAGGTCTCGCCGAGCTTGGTCTCGCCGCGCCACACCTTGGCCTTCATCTCGACCAGGTCGACGATGCCCTCGAAGTCACCCTCCGAGCCGATGGGCAGCTGAATCGGCAGCGCCCTCGCACCGAGCCGCTCCTCGATGGTGCGCACGGTGAAGTAGAAGTCGGCGCCGATCTTGTCCATCTTGTTGACGAAGCAGATGCGCGGGACGTCGTACTTGTCGGCCTGACGCCAGACCTGCTCGGACTGGGGCTCCACGCCTTCCTTGCCGTCGAAGACCGCGACCGCACCGTCGAGCACGCGCAGGCTGCGCTCGACCTCGACGGTGAAGTCGACGTGGCCGGGGGTGTCGATGATGTTGATCTGGTTGCCGTCCCAGAAGCAGGTGGTGGCAGCGGAGGTAATGGTGATCCCCCGCTCCTGCTCCTGCTCCATCCAGTCCATCGTGGCGGCACCGTCGTGCACCTCACCGATCTTGTAGCTGATACCGGTGTAGTAGAGGATGCGCTCGGTCGTCGTCGTCTTGCCGGCATCGATGTGCGCCATGATGCCGATATTGCGGACCTTGTTCAGGTCGGTCAGCACGTCCTGTGCCACGGCTGGTTCCCACTCTTTCGCTTACTTGGTTTGCGGTTTCAGTTGCGTCCGGCAGCACTGCCGGCGCTAAATCACCAGCGGTAGTGCGCGAAGGCCCGGTTCGCCTCGGCCATCTTGTGGGTGTCCTCGCGTCGCTTGACGGCGGCACCCAAGCCATTGCTGGCGTCGAGGATCTCGTTCGCCAGGCGCTCGACCATGGTCTTCTCACGGCGAGCCTTCGAGAAGCTGACCAGCCAACGCAGCGCCAGCGTCACCGACCGCTCCGGGCGGACCTCGACCGGAACCTGGTAGGTGGCGCCACCGACGCGGCGGCTACGCACCTCGAGGGCGGGCTTGACGTTGTCGAGCGCGCGCTTGAGGGTGACGACCGGATCGGTGCCGGTCTTGTCGCGGGCCTGTTCGAGCGCACCATAGACAATGCGTTCGGCCAGCGATTTCTTCCCGTCCAGCAGGACCTTGTTGACCAACTGGGTGACCAGCTGCGAACCGTAGACCGGATCGTTGACCAGCGGCCGCTTGGGAGCGGGACCCTTGCGCGGCATTAGCTCTTCTCCTTCTTGGCGCCGTACTTGCTTCGCGCCTGCTTGCGGGACTTCACGCCCTGCGTGTCCAGCGAGCCGCGGATGATCTTGTAGCGCACACCGGGAAGGTCCTTCACACGACCACCGCGCACCAGCACCATCGAGTGCTCCTGCAGGTTGTGGCCCTCGCCCGGGATGTAGGCGGTGACCTCGACCTGGCTGGTCAGCTTGACGCGCGCGACCTTCCGAAGTGCCGAGTTCGGCTTCTTCGGGGTGGTGGTGTACACGCGAGTGCACACGCCGCGACGCTGCGGGCTGCCCTTGAGGGCCGCGGTCTTGACCTTGGCGATCTTGTCGCGGCGACCCTTGCGGACCAGCTGGTTGATGGTTGGCATGTACCGGCTTCCTGTGTGTTGCTTTTCGTTACTTCGTGGTTTTCAAGTCTGTGTACTGCAGTTTCCGCCTGCTCGCGTACCCCGCGACCGGGCGTGTCGCACGCGCCCGGAACATCGACCTCGTCGATGCGTCGTGGACATGCGAATTGGCCCGGCGTGCAGGCGTGCTTACGAGTGGAACTTCGAACGCAAGCGCCTTAGCCAGGCACGAGCGACCACAATACCCGCCCGTGGTGGCGCAGGTCAAAGCGCGTCAGAGCCGCCATCGCTGCAGGTTATGCGCTACGCCTTGCGGAAGCGCTCAGCGCCTTTCCATACCGGCCGCCAACCGCACCACCATGTCCGTGAACACGGCATCGGTATCGACGCCGTTCATCACGCCCGTCATCTCCAGCAATACGAAACCGTGCATGGCCGACCAGAATTCGAGCGCCGCATAGAACGCGCTCTCGCCGTCGAGACCGTAGGAACCCAGCACGGCGATGACCGGCCCCGCGGCCGCACGGGTGGCCTCGGTGTACTCGGGGTCGTCGCCGCCCAGTGGCATCCGCGTGAAGGCGGAGTACCTGCCGGGGTGGTGGTGGGCATAGCTGCGATAGGCGCTGGCCATGCTGACGACGGCGTCATCGCGGGTACGGCCGTCGCCGACGGTGTTGAGCATGCCGATGATGTCGCCGACCACGCGCATCCGCACCGTCCGGCGCAGGTCTTCGAGGCTGTCGACGTGGTTGTACAGCGACGGCCCCTTGGTTCCGAGTTGGGTGGCCAGGGCATTGATGGTGAGCGCGTCCCAGCCCTCCCGGTCCAGGAACGTCAGCGCGGCGTTGACGATGGCGTCCCTGCTGAGCTTCGTCGTGCGCGCCGACGAACGCTTGGCGGCCCCCGCGAGGGGCTGGTCCAGCCGAGGTGCCATGTCGTCGGTTTCCTTGTTCGCTAGGTGCGTCGTCCCAGGGTAGAGCGTACTAATGACTCTAGTTGGCGACGCGCCCGATCAGTTCACGCGATCCTGGCTCAGCTGGGCGAGTTGCTCGGTGATCGAGCACAGATCGGGCAGCATCGCGGGGTTGACCGTCTGGATCGACCAGGTGATGACGTCGTTGCCCTTGGCGACGTAGATGCTGCACGCGTTGTCGTCGTAGGCCTTGAAGCCCTTGTTGCCGTTGATCGACAGCTCTGTCAGCGTGCGACCCACCTTCTGTTCCAGGGAACGTTCGGTGTCGAGGTCACTCCCGCGGTACCACCACGTCGAAATGCCCATGCCGATACCGAAGGTGCCGATCGCGGTGTTCTCCTGCCAGAAGCAGCCCGCGTCGCTGACGACGACTTTGGTGAACAGCGTCGAGCCGACGGCCTGTTTGACGTCGGCGTCCGTGACGCCGCCGCAGTCGGCTGGCTTGTAGACGGCGGCCGGCGTCGACGGCCCCTTCGCACCATGCGACCCCGGGTCCCCACACCCGATCAGTGCGCACGCCGTCGTCGCCAGCAGCGCGATCCAGCCCGCAACCTTGGCCATCACATGTCCGCCGACAACGTGGCGGATAGCAGGTCCTCGGCGGCCTTGCACGGATCTTCACCGGTCTGAGGCCGGAACTGCACCCACCAGCTGAGCACGCCGGGCCCGGCGGCGGCAGTGGCGGAACACGCCGCCGCGTTGTCGGGGCGCTGCACCAGGAACGCCGGATGACGCGCGACGTCCTTGTCGGTGATGTGGCTTCCCCGCTGCTCGGCCAATGCGCGTTCGCGTTCCAAGCTGCCGGTGTCGAACCAGGAGAAGACCACGTCGACGAGGCCAGCCGGGGTGGAGAGCACGTACTGGCACACCGCACCGCTGTAGGGCCGCACGATGCTGTCGGCCCGGAGTAGCTCCTTGACGCTGTCGTCCAGCAACAGCCCGCAGCGGTCGTCGACGTAGCCGTAGTTGCGCCCCGGATCCGGGACCGCGGGACGCGCGCGTTGGGCGCTGCCGTCGACGGTCTGCGTGCACCCGACGGCCGTCACCGTCGCGGTGACCGCTACGTACGTCCAGGCCAAAGCCCGTTTCAACCGCCGACTCATCGCTGCACACGGTACCCAGCGGGCCCCCGGTTGGGCGACCGATGGATATCGAGCGAGCCGCCCGGGATGGCGAACCGCCGCCATTGGAGGCTCACAGCAACGTACGCTTCTCCCGATCGGGCTGTGATCGGCGGACGCGAAGGGGACCATCGTGAGTTTCAAGGCGTTTGGCACGACGCTCGCGGCGTGCGTGCTGGCGGTGTCCGCGACGTTGGCCGTGGCCCCCGCCGCGCAGGCGAAGAACGGCGACACCCACATCTCCGGGCAGGGCATCGTGCAGACCCTGGACTGCAACGAGTCGACGCTGATCGTGATGGGCACGGGTAACTACGTCACCGCCAAGGGAACCTGCTGGGGCATCGCGGTTCAGGGCTCGTCGAACGTCGTCATCGCCGACAACGTCATCAACGACATCGTGGTCTACGGATCCGACCAGACGGTGTTGTTCCACGACGGCTCACCCACGCTGTGGGACCGCGGTCGTGAACTCGGCATGACCAACCGGATCGACCGGGTTCCCGCGTAGCCTGGGAAGATGCGCGCGCTCACTCGTGGACTGGTCGCGGCAATCGGCGTCAGCGGCGTGCTGCTCGGTCTGACGGGTTGTGGCTCCGGCGACGATGCTGACGCGCCGACGGCGACGGCGGGGCCCTCGGGCGCACAGGTCGAGATCGGCAACACCATCAACTACGGATCGGTCGGAACCACGGCCAACATCGATTGCGCGGACGGCAAGTCGTTGACGATCGGCGGCTCCAACAACACGCTGACCGTGACCGGGACGTGCGACTCGGTCAACATCGGCGGCGCCGACAACAAGGTCAACCTGGATACGGTCAAGACCGACATCACCACCGTCGGCCTCAACAACACCGTCGTGTACCGCAACGGCGACCCCAAGGTCAGCGACGTCGGCTCGAACAACTCGATCACCAAGGGCTGACGCCACTCCGGATCACTCGCTCGCGCCGTGCCTACCCGCACCGTCGGCGAATCGCCTTGCTCCCGCCAGGGATTCGGCGGCCACCCGGGACAGGCTGGCGAACTCGACGTCGATCGCCTCGGCTTCCGAGCGTCCCCACTGCCCCATCATCGACAGCCGGTCGGACCGCATGCACTGCTGCGGCAGCGCGGCGAGTTCGGCGGCCAGCGCCTCCGCGGCTTCCCGCGCCTGCCCCTTGGGCACGACGCGGTTGGCCAGCCCGATGGCGAACGCCTCCTGGGCATCGACGGCCCGGCCGGTGAGGATCAGGTCCATGGCCCGGCTGTGCCCGATGAGCCGCGGTAGTCGCACGGTGCCTCCGTCGATCAGCGGCACCCCCCAACGGCGGCAGAACACCCCAAAGACGGCGTCTTCTTCGGCGACGCGCAGGTCGCACCACAACGCCAACTCGATACCACCGGCCACCGCGTATCCGCTGACGGCGGCGATCACCGGTTTCGACAACACCATCCGCGTCGGCCCCATCGGCCCTGGGCCGGTGCGATGTGCAGGGTTCATGTCCGGCGTGCCGAACGCCTTGAGATCGGCTCCAGCACAGAAGGTTCCGTTGTCGCCCCATAGCACCGCGACCGACGCCGAGTCGTCCTTGTCGAACTCGTCGAACGCGGCGAAGAGCTCCGCGGCCGCGGGCCCGTTGACGGCGTTGCGCGCCGCGGGTCGGTCCATGATCACCGTGGTCACCGCGCCGTTGCGCTCGACCCGTACGCCACCCTTGGTCATCTCGCCTCCATCAGTGAAGTGTCGTCGCGCCGCGCAACCAGTTCCGCGGCGAAGTCGTGGTAGGCCTGGCGCAGGGCCGCGCCGGGCCAGGGTGTCGGAAGCAACTCGTCAGGCAACACCGGGTCGGTGAGCAGGTGACGCACCGCGCCTGCCGCTGCCACGAAGCGACCGGGAACGTCGGTGGCAGTTGACATGTCGTTCAGCAGCCGCCGCCCGGTCTTCGCCCACGCCTCCAGGTCCCACAGCCGGGCGGCAAGCCCGGCCGGGTCGTCGTCGCGGGCATTGAGCACGCGGACCCGGTCACGCAGTGCCGTCGGCAATTCTGCCTCGAGGTTGGTGGGCCGCATCCACACGCCTTCGCGCAACTCACCGAACCGCTTGTCGTGCAGCGTCGTTCGCAAGGCCGCCCTGCTGCGCGCGTCGACGCCAACGCTGGTGATCACCAACGTCGTCCACGTGCCGTCCCAGCGTCGCAACTTCGGGTCGAGCGCGTCGTCCTGGCGTCGCTGGCGGGCGAGCAGCCGGTCGGAGAGCCGGTAGCCGTCGGCGGATCGGACCAGGTCCCCTGCGCCGACCATGCGGGTCAGGGCGACGCGCAGCGTCGGCTCGCGGATGTCGAAATCCGCGGTGAGCGCGACTAATTCACTAGCTGAGGCCCAGGCGGGATGCGCACCGAGCATCACGCTCAACACGACCGAACGCGCGGTCATCCGAGTGAGCGTTCTGGACATGATTCAGACCCCGGACGTCTTGCGTCCCGCGTCGCCGTACGGCTCGTCGCGGCTCTTCACCGCGTCGCGGAAGCCGTGCTCCCTCGCCTCGGCGACGAATGCGTGCCCTTCGGGAGTGTGGCGGGCGACGCCGTCGAAGACGGTGCTGACCATCCGACTGGTGGCGATGCCCTGGTTGAGCAGCGCCGTGTTGAGCGCCAGCTTCGCCATGATCAGTTGGTTGACTGGCATCGCGGCGATGCGTTCGACGAGGCGTTCGGTCCGCTCGTCGAGGTCGGCCGGTTCGGGGGCTTCGATGGCCAACCCCCATTCGGCCGCCTGAGCTCCGCTGATGCAATCCCCGGTGAACAGAAGGCGTTTGGCGCGTTGGTCACCGAGTCGGTGCGCCCACAGTCCGGCGGCGGGGACACCCCACACGCGCATCGGCGGGTAGCCGATCTTGGCGTCCGACGCCGCGATCACCTGGTCGGCGTGCAGGGCGATGTCGGTGCCACCCGCGACGCAGTAGCCGTGGATCTTCACGACCGTCGGCTTGTCGCAGTGCATCAGGCTCGAGAATCCGCGGACGAACCGGCTCATCATCTGGTAGTCGATCATCGGGTCCCACGGCTGATCCGGCAGATGGTTGATCGCCTGCGTCTTGCCGGAAAGCACGGTGTCCTTGTAGGGATTACCGCCACCGGCCGACGACGAGCCCTCCGCGTAGGCCGACAGG
Source organism: Mycobacterium sp. RTGN6 (assembly GCF_033804605.1). NCBI lineage: Bacteria > Bacillati > Actinomycetota > Actinomycetes > Mycobacteriales > Mycobacteriaceae > Mycobacterium > Mycobacterium sp. RTGN6. The sequence continues at coordinate 230,391 of NZ_JAPZKZ010000011.1, read as the reverse complement.
TCGAACCCTGCGCAGAAGCCCTCGCCGCGCCCGGACACCAGGATGACGTGGACGGCCGGGTCGAGGTCGGCCCGCTCGACGAGTGCGGAGAGCTCCAACGGCGTGTCGGCGACGATCGCATTGCCCTTTTCGGGGCGGTTGAACGTGATTCGCGCGACGCGGTCGGTGACCTCGTAGGTCATCGTCTTCAAGTCGTCGAAGTCGACGGGCCTAATCGCGTGCGTCATCCCTTGACCAGGGCGCGCTCGATGATCGGCCCGAGGTCGAGTCCAGTGGGCAGCGTGCCGAACGCTCCACCCCACTGATCGCCCAGCCGGCTGGCCAGGAACGCCTCGGCGACGGCCGGGTGCCCGAACCGAACCAGCAGCGAGCCCTGCAGCGCCAGGGAGGTGTCCTCGGCAACCTTGCGGGCGCGGTACTGGATGGTCTCGAGATCGTCGAGGTCGGTCCGCAGCGTCGCCACGTGGGAGTCCAGCCGCGGGTCATGACCGGCGGTCTTGCCGAGCTCGTCGAACAATACGTCGACGCATTCGGGTCGAGTTGCCATGGCGCGCAACGTGTCCAGCGCACTGACGTTGCCGGAGCCCTCCCAGATGCCCATCAGCGGTGCCTCGCGGTAGAGCCGCGGCATCCCGGACTCCTCGACGTAGCCGTTGCCGCCGAGGCACTCCATCGCCTCCGCGGCGTGCGGCGTGGCGCGTTTGCACACCCAGTACTTGCCCGCCGCCAGCCCGATCCGACGCAGCAGCGTCTCGCGTTCGTCACCGCGCACCGCGCTGTCGGTGGCTCCGGCCATGCGCATGGCGAGCATGGTTGCCGCCTCGGCCTCGACCGCTAGGTCGGCGAGCACGTTGCGCATCAATGGCTGGTCGATCAGATACGCGCCGAACGCCTTTCGGTGCTGGGCGTGGTGGATGGCGCGGGTAAGCCCGCTGCGCATGCTCGTCGCGCTGCCCACCGTGCAGTCCAGCCGGGTGAGGTTGACCATCTCGATGATGGTCGGCACGCCGCGGCCCTCCTCGCCGACCAACCATGCCGTGGCGCCGTTGTATTCGACCTCGCTGGACGCGTTGGCGTGGTTGCCGAGCTTGTCCTTGAGGCGCTGCAGGAACATTCGGTTGCGGGTGCCGTCGGGCAGCACGCGCGGCAGGAAGAAGCACGACAGTCCGCCGGGCGCCTGCGCGAGCACGAGGAAGACGTCGCACATCGGTGCCGAGGTGAACCACTTGTGTCCGCGCAGTGAGTAGGTTCCGTCACCGTTGGGCGTGGCCTCGGTGGTTCCGGCGCGGACGTCGGATCCGCCCTGCTTCTCCGTCATCGACATGCCGGCAGTGATGCCTGCCTTGGTGGAGGGCACCTTGAGCTCGGGGTCGTAGCTCCGGCTGGTCAGCAGCGGCTCGTAGACGGCGGCGAGCTCCGGGTTGGAGCGCAGCGCGGGGACGACGGCGTACGTCATCGAGATCGGGCAGATGTGCCCTGGCTCGGGCGTCCACACCGAGGTCTTGGCGGCGCGCACCACGTGTGCGCCCGCGCGGTCGTCGGCCCAGGGCGCCGCGTGCAGACCGTGGCCGACGGCGACCTTCATGAGTTCGTGGTACGCGGGGTCGTACTCGACCTCGTCCACGCGGTGACCGTAGCGGTCGTGGGTGCGCAGGATCGGTTGGTTGCGGTCGGCCAGTTCACCCCAGCGCTGCGCCTGCGGAGTTCCGCTGAGCGCTCCGAGTTCGGTGACCTCGTCGACGCCCCACTCTCCGCCTTCGCGAATCAACGCCTCGATCAGGACGGGCGACGTGGCGGGGTTGTAGTTCTCCAGCGGAGGAACCTGATTGGTGACGACATGCGTGTCCGACATACCCTGATGTTACATTTTTTCTACAGTCGTACAAGAGCCGTAACGCCAGCCATCCTTGATGCAGAGCACCTCGTCGAGGGTCGCGGTCCGCAGCCCGGCGGTGGCCGCCCGTCGTCCGAGCCCTGCGATCGGATCCGTGTCGTCTCGATCAAAACCGCCTGCCCGGTCCAGGCGTGCGGTCTCGTACATGGCCGGGCCGGTTGCGACCACGTCGGTAAGGGCGTAGCGGCCGGCACCATCGGCCCGGCGCACGTCGTCCTCTGCCACGCAGGTACCACTCAGCTTCGCTGCATCTCCGAAGTTGACCCCGACTTGCCAGACCTCTGGTTCCGCTTCGAGCACCGCGGTCAGGCGGCGTATGACTCGCTCGGGCGCGAAAAAACTCCAGCCCTCGCCGAGATGCAGCCAGAAGCGTCCCTCGATCTCGGCACGTATCTGCGCGAGCCAGGCTCCGGGTCCGTCGCCGCAATGTCTGAACTCCAGGAATCTGTATCGCTCGAGAAGCGCGGCGCGATCGTCCACTGACAGCCCGGCGGCCAGCACGAGAAAGCGGATGCCTTCCGCCTCCCCCTCACAGCAGCGCAGGAACGAGTTGAGCGTCCGCTCTGCGAGGTTGCGATCCAGTCCCGCGATCAAGCTGATGGTCACCTCAGCGTTACGCGGCCCTACTACCAAACTCTGTGCCAGTTCACCGGGGTACGCGAACGCAGCGTCGAGCATCACCGGGACGGTGACGTCGCGGTTCCCCGCAATCCTTTGTCGATCGTCGGCGGGGACGTCATCTCGGGCAAGCAGACGACGGCATAACGTGAACGACTCTGCTTCCTTGCCGATCCAGGACGCGCACACTGCCTGCTCATCGACAGCGCGCCAGGCGTGAACGTCTGCGCGGACAAACAATGAATCCTCTTGGGGCAACGGGATTTCGGCGGCTCGCTCGGCGAACATGTGCCCTAGTTCGTAGCGCTGGTCGTTGCGGTAGCGGTATGCGATGGCATGCAAGGGCTCTGCGCGGGTCGGTCGAAACTCCCACGCCCGCAGGTAAGCGTCCTGGACCGCCGGCCATGGCTGCGCGAGTTGTGACATCGACTCGGCGAGCCGGAACATCGCGCAGTAGACCTCTTCGTCCCAACCGGCCATCTGGGTGCGCCGCGCATACCACTTCTGGGCGTTGACGAAATCACCGAGATCGAAGTAGCTCTGCGCCAGGTAGAACACCGACCGCTCATCGTCGGGATTACGTTCGATCTCGGCGAGCAAAAGATCACGGTCCCGCACGTACTTCTGCGGATCCAGATTCCGGCCGCCGAGGCGACGTGAGTCGATGTAGTACTCGCCGTCGAGGCGGTCCTCGACAAACGCGCAATCACATGTCGCGTACTCATGGACGACACCCTCATAGCGCCATGGCAATTGGTCTCGAAACAACTGTCGGCGCCAGTACGTAGCGCCGGCACCCTCGCAGTAGCGCAAGTTGTATGCGTCGGCGCTCAGCTGCCCGAAGTCAGGCGTGCCGACAACGATGTCGTCGGCATCGATGATCCAGATGTAGTCGCCGTATCCTTGAGCGAGAGTCAACGCCTCGGACCGGTTGTGACCGAAATGACGCCAGGGCCGTTCGTGAAGCTCACCCACGATGCCAAGACTCGCCATGTGGTTCTGAATGAGGTCCTGGGTGCCGTCAGTGGAACCCGTATCGACAATCACCCACGATGCGATGTAAGGAGCCACGGCGTCGAGCACCTCGCGCACGATGTGTGCCTCATTGCGGACGATCATGTTGAGGCAGATCGCGGGGCGAGCAGTCACCGCGTCGGGCACGGCGACTTCAATCCTTCCTCTGATAGACAGCGCCCGCGCATCAGTTCACGCCGGTGCCCCCGGGCGCGCCGGCCTTGCCAGTCGCGCCACTCGCCCCGGTCTCACCCACCGATCCAATCGCGCCAGCCTTCCCAGTCGCCCCAGTCGATCCGGTCGCACCACTCGCTCCGGTCGCACCACTCGACCCGGTCGCGCCAGCCTTCCCGGTCGCCCCAGATGATCCGGTCGCACCACTCGCTCCGGTCGCACCACTCGACCCGGTCGCGCCAGCCTTCCCGGTCGCCCCAGTCGATCCGGTCGCGCCAGTAGCCCCCGTCGTACCACTCGAACCAGTGGCGCCAGCCTTGCCGGTCGCCCCAGTGGCGCCCGATGCCCCCGTAGTACCGGCCTTGCCAGACCCGCCGAACAGGCCGCCGCCTCCGCCGGCCCCTGCAGCACCGCCGCTGCCGCCACTACCACCGGCACCACCGGAACCCGGAGTGCCCGCGGCGCCTCCTTGACCACCCGCGCCGGGCGTGCCCGGCGCACCACCCAGACCACCATCACCCGGCGTGCCCGGCGCACCACCCAGACCACCATCACCCGGCGTGCCCGGCGCACCACCCAGACCACCATCACCCGGCGTGCCCGGCGCACCACCCAGACCACCTGCGCCTGGATTACCGGGCTGCCCACCCTGACCGCCAGCAGCAGTGCCAAGCACGAGCGGCGTCGTTCCGACAACTAGGACTTTCGCGTTGCCCTGACCGCCCTGGCCGCCGTCTCCGGCCGCGCCACCCGTGCCACCCGTGCCACCACTGCCTGCGGCGCCACCCGTGCCACCCGTGCCACCACTACCCGCCGCGCCACCCGTGCCTCCGGTACCACCATTGCCCGCCGCGCCACCAGTACCACCCGTGCCACCACTACCCGCCGCGCCACCCGTGCCTCCGGTACCACCATTGCCCGCCGCGCCACCAGTACCACCCGTACCGCCGACGCCACCAACGCCGCCGCCGCCACCCTGGCCACCCTGTCCGAAGAATCCGAAGAGGCCTGCGGACCCGCCCTTGCCGCCGGCGCCTCCCGCGGTGCCTGGGCTGCCAGCGCCGCCGATCAGACCGTTTCCGCCCGTGCCGCCCGTGGCACCCGTCCCACCATTGCCACCCGTGCCACCCGTGGCACCCGTCAGCCCGGTGCCACCCGTGCCGCCCGTGGCACCCGTCAGCCCGTTGCCACCCGTGCCACCCGTGGCACCCGTCAGCCCGGTGCCACCCGTGCCGCCTGTGGCACCCGTCCCACCGTTGCCGCCAGTGCCACCCGTCGTGCCCATGCCGCCGTTGCCGCCAGTGCCACCCGTCGTGCCCGTGCCGCCATCACCGCCTTTTCCGCCGGTGCCGCCGCTGCCCGTGCCGCCTGCACCGCCGTTACCGACGCCGCCCGCACCACCCGTGCCGCCCGCGGCGCCGGTAGCACCTGTGCCACCAGTACCGCCGACACCTCCAGCGGCAGACCCGACGCTGATCTGTCCTCCGGAGGGAAGGATCGCGTTGCCCGTGCCACCGGTCCCGCCGGCACCTCCGGGATTGCCCATGCCGCCGGTGCCACCGGGGAACCCGATGAGCATGTTGGGGTTGGGTATAGGCGTGAGGCCGGTGCTGGGAAGGCCGGCCTTGCCTGCTTCGCCGGGCGGAGCAGTCGGGGCGGGGCCTCCCACCTCGCCGTTTTCGCCGGCCTTGCCGACGTCGCCGGCCGTCCCCTTGTCGCCGGCCGTGCCGACGTCGCCGGCCTTCCCCTCGTCGCCGGCCTTCCCGACGTCACCGGCCGTCCCCTCGTCGCCGGCCTTCCCGACCTCGCCAGCCGTCCCCTCGTCGCCGGCCTTCCCAACCTCGCCGGCCTTCCCCTCGTCACCGGCCGTCCCAACGTCGCCGGCCGTCCCCTCGTCACCGGCCTTCCCGACCTCACCGGTACTGCCGATCACACCGTTGCCGCCTTGGCCGCCGGCACCGCCGCTGCCGAACAACGAAAAGATCCCGGCGCCGCCCCCGTTACCGCCGGCACCTCCGGCAAGCGCGCCAGCGCCGTCGGCACCATTGCCACCGTTGCCGCCACTGCCTCCGAACAGCCCAGCCGTGCCGCCATTGCCACCTGCCGCTCCGGCGATGGTGCTGTTCCAGCCATCGCCGCCGCTCCCGAACAGAAGGCCACCGTTCTGGCCGTCCGGATTTTCCGCGGTTCCGTCAGCGCCGTTGCAAACCAACCCGCATGTGCCACCGAAAAGGCTTGGGACACTGGAGCGCGCGGATATCAGCGCATTGGGAGCGGGCGCCTGGAAACCTGACCCGAACAGGCTGCCGGTTCCGGGTCCGCCCAACAACCACCACGGTTCATCTGCCGTTGGAGACATCGGCGGCGGCGTAAGTGCCGAGCCGACGGAAGCCAGCTCGATGGCGGCGGCGATCGGTCCCGGTGACCCCTGGGGAACGGCCAGGATCAGACCCGCGCCAACCAGCGCTGCTCCGGCAACTCCGGTTCCCACAACTTGGCGAACCGAGTTCGCCGGGTTCGAAGACGTGATCTTGCGATGCTTGGCCATGGTCGGACCCTCTCAGTCACCCGGAGACAAGCTTGCGTCGGCAAGCGAGAGCAAATATTACTGGACAACAAGATCAGATGGACAGCATCATTTCCTTCGCTCCGTCAATCCAGCGTCAAGATGCTGATCAAGACCTGGTTGGAAAATTGCTTACGTGCACGTCAAATTAGGTAACGAGAGCCGCTTTCGGCCAGATTCCAAGTACCGAGATGTCGCTACATTGAGACGGCCCAGCCGTCGGAAACTACACAACAGCTACTCATCGAAGCGATTCGTTGGCGCGGTAGCAAATCCGGAAAGTCTGCGCAGGGGTGCGGGATCAATCAGGGTCAAACGGATGAAGTTCGCGTGAACGCTTCCTATCAGACCGAGTTCAACTCGCGAGTAGCAACGATGTCAGCATTCCGCCAGCGACCTCTCCAGGCCTCGAGGCCCCTGATGCTGATCAGCACCGCTGCAGCCAACGCCCACCCGAGGAGAATGTCAACGACATAGTGCTCCGCGGTGTACACCAGCGTGAACGCCATCACTAGGACGTATGTCACCAGCAGAGGCCGCCACCTCCGGTCACCGCGGGTCCACAGAAAAGCCGCTACCGCCGCGTGCAGACCGTGGCCGACGGCGACCTTCATGAGTTCGTGGTAGGCCGGGTCGTATTCGACCTCGTCTACGCGGTGACCGTAGCGGTCATGGGTGCGCAGGATGGGTTTGGTTGCGACGGCGCGCCGAGTTAGCTCCGTGCGGTGACCGCGGCGAGCACCTGCGGGGCCGCACCGAAGAAGGATCCGAGGTGTCCCTGGCCTTCGATCACGTCGAGCGTCGCGCCCAGCGCATCGACGTCGGCACGCACGTGCGGCACGATCCAATCCTTGGAGCCCACGTAATACGTTGCGGGACAACCGATTGTGGCCGGGCCGACGTAGCGGGTGGGTCGCAGCGATCCCTCGATGGCGGCGGCGACGGCTTGCGGATCGTTGCCGGTCTCCATCATCTGCTGAAACGTCGGGTCGGTGACGCCGAACATGCGCCACAGCCCCGGCCAGTCACCGTTGCGCAGATACGCCGCGAACGGCGCCAGGATCCGGCCGGCCTCCAACTCGTGGGCATGCATCGCATAGGCGCCGACAACGAGCCCGGCCACTCGCTCGGGATACCGGCTGGCCAGGTTGCACGCCAGCCAGCCGCCACGCGAGTAACCCCACACCGTTGCGCGGTCGATCCCCTCGGCATCGAGCACCGCCACCAGATCCGAGGTCACCCCTGCGGCTTCGTAGGCATCGGCGTCGTGCGGGCCGTCGCTCAACCCGTGCCCGAGCGGATCGACGTTGATGATGCGCCACTTCCGGCCGAGCGTCCCGGTGTATCCAAAGTCCTGCCACTGTGCAGCGGAGCACAGCGTCCCCGCGACGAGCATCAGTGGAGGCCCGTCGCCCTCGACGGTGTAGTTGATCGTGTAACCGCGAGAAGTTACCGGCACCCACGGATCAGATCACCTGGCGACGCATGCGAGGTGCGGATCGACGCATACTGGGCGGGTGGATCCCAATTCCTCCGTCACAGCGGCAACCATCGACATCGCCAATGAACCGGTGCCCGCCGAGCAGTCGGTGAGCGGTGCGCCGCGCACCGGCTTCCACACCCTCACCGAGTTCGATGGCCTCGAGGTGGGTGTGTGGGAAATGACGCCCGGCGCGATGAGCGACGTCGAGGCCGACGAGGTATTCGTCGTGCTATCCGGCTCGGCGACAGTCGAATTCGGTGACGCCACCCCGCCGCTGCGGCTCGGGGCGGGCGACGTGGTGCGACTCGCCGCGGGCACCGAGACGGTCTGGACGGTCACCGAGACACTGCGCAAGGTCTACCTGACGCGCGGGTGAGCCGCGAAGAACGTCCACAACGTCGTCGACGCGTCCAGCGCAGCCGACGGCGGGTCGGCCCCCTCCCGGATCGGCTGGCTGCCCGGCCACTGATGCCCGGCGCCGTCGATGGTGATGAGCGTGACGCCGCGACCGTCCGCGCAGTCGGCGGATGACGTGGTCACCGCTGGGGCCGTCGTGACGACGGGCTGGACACACTGATCGACGTTGCGCCAGAAGGCATTTACGTCGGGTACCGGTGGGCCGTCGATGCGCGCGACGCCCTCGCCTGGCCCGCCGTCGTAACGGATCGCTCGGTCGGCCATGCCGTGGATCGCAAGCACCGACGTCGGGTGCGGCGACGCGCACGCGTCGAGTTGGGTTGCGGCGTCGGGACCGATGGCGGCGAACACGTCGGTGTGACACGCCAGCGAGTACGCCATCATGCCGCCGTTGCTGATCCCGGTCGCGTAGACGCGGTCGCGGTCCACCGGCACGTGCGTGCCGACGTCGTCGACCATCGCGCTTATGAAGCCGACGTCGTCGATCCCCTGCCTGCCCGGTCGGCCGCAACAGCCGCCGCCGACGTTCCACGCGCGACCCATTCCGTCGGGATACGCCACGGCGAACTTCTCGCGGTCCGCCAACTGATTCCAGCCGTAGGATCGCTCGGCCTGATCGGCGCTGCCGAAGCCGCCGTGCATCATCACGACGAGTGAAGCGTTCGGCGGTAGCCCGGCGGGAACGTAGAGCCGATAGCCGCGGTCGAGGCCGCCCACGTTGATCGAGTGTGCCGTCGAGCCGACCGTGAAGTCCTGCGGCCCAGCGAAACTCGGGACCGCGCAGCCGGCCATCGCGAGCACCACTGCGATCAGCACGGCCAGTCGACTCACGCCTCCACGATAGGCGCGGTCACGTTGGGTCGGCGTTTGGCCGCCGCGGTTTCAGGTGCCAGAGCGCCGCGATGACGACGGCGGCGAGCGCCCAGCCGAGCAGCACGTCGACGACGTAGTGCTCGGCGGTGTACACCAGCGTGAAGGCCATGATCAGCGGGTAGGCCACCAGCAGCGGCCGCCACCTGCGCTGTACGCGCGTCCACAGAAACGCGGCGACGGCGGCGCTCAACGCCGAATGCAGGGAGGGGATCGCCGCGACCAGGTTGACGTTGGCCTGTCCCTGATCGATGAGCGCTGCCGCGGAGTGCAGATTCAGCTTGCCCCAGCCGCGCGTGACGATGCGTTCGACCCACGCGTTGGCGCCGTCCTGATTGGTCTGCATGGCGCCCAGCAGACCGCCGTCGGGCACTCCGCGGGCCGGACGAAACATGCACCGGGGCCCGGACGGGCCGCCGACGACGTCACCCGTGGTGCAGCGTGCGGCGGCCCACGGAGGAGCAGCGGGTACCAGCGCGTAGACGACGAGCGCCGCGAGGGACAGCCCGACGAAGAGCCGGACGAATCGCTTCCACTCCTCGCGGTCGCGTAGCCACAGCACGCCGGCGACGACGTAGGGAAGGATGAAGAACGACATGTAGACGGTACTGATGGCGACTTCCCACCACGGCGCCTGGGGCAGTTTGAGTCGTTCCTGCAGCCAGACCGTCGGCATGGTCCCGGAGAACAGCCACCGGTCGGCGTCGGCCTGCCACTGCCACAGGGTTGGACGGCCGATCAGGTCGGCCGCTCCGCGACTCAGGTCGTAGGCCAGCAGCACCAGCGCGAACGGCAACCAGTCGCGGATGACGTAGAGCATTCGTCGGCCTCGACCGATGCTCGCCGCAAGCAATCCGGTGCAGATGTAGAGCAGGAGCAGCTCGCGATTGAAGGCGAAGCCGTCGGCGGCGGTGCGGTAGCCGACCACTCCGACCCAACCGGCGATGGCAATCCACCGCGCGGTGACGAACCACCGGTCACGCGACATGCGCAGCGGTGCAGCGCGCGGCAACGCAACGGGCGCGTCGTCGACCGTGGACATTCCGCTGAGGCTAGTTCGCCCAGCCGCTACCGCTCGTTAATACGCCGTTCAGTAACCGAATCGTTTCAGTCGACGTGCTCGCGCAGGAAGGCGATGTCGTCCTTGCGGCCCTCTTCGGCAGTCTCGCAGATGACGGGTGCGTCGGCGGCCGTCACGACCGCGACGAGTAGTTGGGGATCGATCTGGCCGGTGCCGAAGTTCGCGTGCCGGTCGGCGCCGGAGCCCGCCGCGTCGCGCGAGTCGTTGCAGTGCACCAGGTCGATGCGCCCAGTGATCGACTTGATGCGCTCCACGGCGTCGATCAGCGCCTCACCCGCCGCCCACGCGTGGCAGGTATCCAGGCAGAAGCCGATGCCCTTGTCGCCGATGTGATCCCACAACCGGGCGATGGTGTCGAAGTGGCGCGCCATGGCATGGTCGCCACCCGCGGTGTTCTCCAGATAGACGGGCACGTCGGTCTTCAGGCTGTCGAGCGCCTTGACCCAGCGCTCGAAGCCGGCCTCGACGTCCTTGTCGTCGGCGTGCCCGCCGTGCACGATCACGGCGGTGGCGCCGATCTCCGTGGCCGCGTCACACGTGTCCTGCAAGATCTTGCGCGACGGAATGCGCACCCGATTGTTGGCCGACGCAACATTGATCAGATACGGCGCGTGTACGTAAAGCGGCACCGCCGACGACCGCAGCACGTCGGCGTCCTCACGCGGCGCGGGTTTCTTCCAACTCTGCGGATCGCCAAGGAAGAACTGCACCACGTCGGCACCTTCGGCCTGCGCTGCGGCCAAGGGGTCGACCCGATCGACATGCGAACCAATGAGCACGTCCCCAGTCTAGGTAAGACGTCCGACGGGTTCTGCTGCCGTCGGCACCCGGGCGTGGTCGCGTCGATCGACGTTGCGCCAGAACGTGTTCGGTTTCGTCGCCCGAGCACAAGTCACCGACTGTTGACATCGTTCCCGGAGACGCCTATCGTGCTAAGTCACCAGTTGTTGACATAGTGGCCGGGTTGTGAGACGAGCCACAGTGACGCCGTGTCCGTTGAACCGCGCGACGCCCGATGGCGTGGTTGACAGTAGAAGGAGCGTGCCAATGAGCGTTATTGCAGCTGTCCACGGAGAACTCCCGCCCCGCCGCTACACCCAGGACGAGATCACCGAAGCACTCCTCGCCCTTCCTGACTATCGACCGTACGAGGACGGTATCCGCGCCCTTCACAAGAGCGCGAAGGTGAACAGCCGCCACATGGTGCTACCGCTCGAGGACTACGCGGGGCTCAACGACTTCGGCACGGCCAACGACCTCTTCATCGAGCATGCGGTCGAACTCGGGTGTGCCGCACTACTGGGTGCGCTGGAGGAGGCCGGTCTGGAACCCGGCGACGTCGACCTGATCATGACGACCACCGTGACCGGCGTGGCGGTCCCGACGTTGGACGCGCGCATCGCGGGCCTGGTCGGCCTGCGCCCCGACGTCCGCCGGGTCCCGATGTTCGGCCTCGGGTGCGTCGCGGGCGCGGCGGGCGTGGCACGGCTCAATGACTATCTGCGCGGGGCACCCGACGACGTCGCGGTGCTGCTCGCGGTCGAGCTGTGCTCGCTGATCCCGAAGTCCGATCCGACGATGGCGACGGTGGTCGGCAGCAGCCTGTTCGGCGACGGCGCGGCGGCAGTGGTCGCCGTCGGCGATCGTCGTGCCAAGCGGATGGACGCGTCCGGTCCTGAGGTCATCGATTCGCGCAGCCATCTGTACCCAGACTCGCTGCGGACGATGGGCTGGGACGTCGACGCCAGCGGCTTCCGGCTGGTGCTGTCCCCCGACGTGCCAAAGGTGGTCGAGCGGTACCTGGGCGACGACGTGACCGGTTTCCTTGGGGCACACGGCCTTCAGGTGGCCGACATCGGCGGCTGGGTGAGCCATCCCGGTGGCCCGAAGGTCATCGAGGCGATCAACGCGACGCTGGGGCTGCCCGACGACGCGTTGGAGCTGACGTGGCGCTCGCTTGCCGAAGTCGGCAATCTCTCGTCGGCATCGGTATTGCACGTGCTGCGCGACACCATCGCCAAGCGTCCGCCCCCTGGCAGTCCGGGATTGATGATGGCGATGGGCCCGGGGTTCTGCTCCGAACTCGTCCTGCTGCGCTGGCGCTGACGGGACCGCCCAGATGCTCTGGTACGTACTGCTGATCGCCGCGGTCGCCGTCGAGCGGGTCGCCGAACTGGTGGTGTCCAAACGCAATCTGGCGTGGTCGCTGGCGCGGGGCGGCACCGAGTTCGGCGCCGGGCACTACCCCGCGATGGTGGTCCTGCATACCGGCCTGCTCGCCGGTTGCCTGATCGAGGCAATCGGCCTGCACCGCCCCTTCCTCCCCGCGCTCGGCTGGCCCATGCTGGCCGTGGTGTTGGCCGCGCAGGCGCTGCGCTGGTGGTGCATCGCGACGCTCGGCTCGCAGTGGAACACCCGCGTGGTCGTGGTGCCCGGCGCGCCGCGGGTGACCGGCGGCCCGTACCGGTGGTTGCCCCACCCGAACTACGTCGTGGTAGTCGTCGAGGGCATCGCGCTGCCGCTCGTCCACACCGCGTGGATCACCGCGGTGGTCTTCACCGTGCTCAACGCGGCGCTGCTGCGGACGCGCATCAAGGTCGAGAACCATGCGCTGGCGAGCCTGACGTGATCGACCTGCTCGTCGGCGGAGGCGGACCCGCGGGCTTGGCCACGGCGCTCTACGCCGCGCGGGCCGGGCTCGAGGTGGTCGTCGTCGAACGCCGACCGGGTGTGCTCGACAAGGCTTGCGGCGAGGGCATGATGCCGCACACCATCGCGCATCTCGACCGGCTCGGCGTCACCACGCACGGACGGCCGCTGCGCGGTATCACCTACCTCGACGCCAACCGGCGGGTCGACGCGTCGTTCCGGGCGGGCGTCGGCCGAGGCGTGCGCAGGACGGTACTGCACGCAGCGATGTCGGATGCGGCGCGCACCGCGGGCGTGAAGTTCGTGCAGGGTGACGTCGGCGAAGTCACCCAGGACGCGGAATCGGTACGCGCAGACCAGTTTCGCGCCAGATATCTCGCTGCGGCCGACGGTCTGCACTCCCCCATCCGCAAGGCGATGGGGCTCGCTGAGCCCGCTCATGGTCCGCGTCGGTGGGGTATCCGCCGTCACTTCGAGCTGGCTCCCTGGACCGACTCCGTGGAGGTGCACTGGGCACCGGGCGCCGAGGCGTACGTGACACCGGTCGCCGACGACTGCGTGGGGATCGCGATCCTGTCTGCGGGTCGGGGCGGATTCGACTGCCACTTGGACGAATTCGCCGAGCTTCGGGATCGCGTGGCGGGCCGCCCGCATGGACCGGATCGCGCTGCCGGGCCGCTGTGGCAGGGCGTCCGTAACCGTGCGGCGGGCCGGGTACTGCTGGTCGGCGACGCGGCCGGCTACATCGACGCCCTCACGGGCGAGGGCCTCGGCCTGGCGTTCGGTGCCGCTGAGCTCCTGGTGAACTGCGTCGTACAAGAACGCCCCGGCGACTACGACCGACAGTGGCGCAGGCTAACCCGGCGCTACCGGGCCTTGACGGCAGGCTTGGTACGAGCCGCCGCCCATCCCGCCGTTCGGTCGCGCATCGTCCCTGCGGCCGCTGCCCTGCCGCGCGTCTTCGCCGCAGCCGTCAACCAACTCGCTAACTAGCGTCACCCCTTACTACATCGGAGATTCGCTGAACCTCCTGCAGCAGTTGCCGTGCGGCGACTTGGATTCGTCGAATCGTCATGGGTCGGACAGGGTGAATCGCCAGGACTAGCTGGGTGCGCCCGACGCTGTCGAGTACCGGTGCCGAAATCGTGGCGATGGACCGCGCGGAAGCGGTGGCATCGTCGGCCGGCATGCCCGCAGAGGACATTTCGACACGAAGCCGATCGATGATGGAGCGCATGCTGTGTGGCAAACCGTCGTTGGAGAGCGTCCCCAGCACCTGCGCTGCCTGTGCGAGGGCGGGTGTCATCCAGTCGACGTCGAAGCCGCGGGCTCGGGTTTCAGTCAGAACACCGTACAGTCGCTTGCCGAGGGCCGGGTCGTCCGCTGCCGCGCGCTGTACCCAGGCCTCTTGTCCCGCAGCCGTATCCCATGCCGCAAACGCAACCCCGAACGGGGGCGTATAAGAGATTCGTTCGTTTGGCGGGGCGATCAAGCTGTCCTTGGGTTGTTCAAAGGCAGTGATGACGAGGTCGTCACCGGCACGTTCGATGACCGAGGCGGGCATGTCGATTGTCGCGGCGAGCCGCCCTGCGGAAGCGCGCGCGATATGCGCCAGGGGCCGGGCGGCATCCAATCCCGCGGCGATCAACGACAGCGACGGGCCGAGCGCAAACGTCTTGGCGACGGGGTCCCTGCTGACCCAGCCGCGGTCGGTCAGCGTCTTGAGGATGGCGTGTGCGGTGGCTTGAGTCAGGTCGAGTTCGCGAACTACATCGGAGAACCGCATCTGGCGACTGCTCGGACGACTCAGCAACTCGAGGACGTCGAGCACACGCCCCGTCGGGGCCGAAGTTGCTCCTCGCACCCTTGACTCCTCATCTAGTGGCCACTTAAGTTCATTCGGTAATCCGAGAACTAACTCTCGAATAGTCGAGACTATTCAAGCACACGCCCGAAAGAGATGTGAGCCGTGCGCGCAGTGGTACTACGAGGTGGCCGGCTGGACGTCCGGGAAACGGCTGACCCCATTCCGGGGCAGGGTGACCTACTTCTCAAGACGCTGAGCACGGCGATCTGCGCGTCGGATGTCCATTTCATGGATCATCCGGAGCTCGCGATCGATGACCCGACCGGGCGATCGCTGTACGACGCCGACCGCGACATCGTGATGGGCCACGAGTTCGTTGGTGAAGTCATCGGCCACGGCCCGGGCTGCACTGACGCGATCCCGATAGGAAGCCGCGTCACCTCGATGCCGATTCGCCTGGTGGACGGCGGTGCCGGCGGTGTGCGGATCATCGGACAACACCCCGAGGCTCAGGGAAGCTTCGGCGAACTGCTCGTCGTACCCGAGGTCACGGCCAAGATCGTCGACGGCACCGTATCCAGCGATGCCATCGCCGTCGTCGACTGCTTCGCAGTCGGCGAGTTCTACGTGCGCGCCGCCAATCTCGCGCCGGGTGAGACGCCGATCGTCATCGGTGCGGGGGCCGTTGGCCTTTCCGCAGTCGCGGCGTTATCCAGTCGTGGCATCGCGCCGATCATCGTGTCCGACTACAAGGCAGACCGCCGCGAACTAGCGCGAACGGCGTTCGGCGCACATGTGCTCGTCGATCCCGCGAAGAAATCCGTTTTCGAAGCGTTCCGCGAGGTCCGCGCCGAACACAAGCTCGGTGGTTCGGCAGTGGTGTTCGAGTGCGTCGGCGCTCCAGGGCTCATCGACAAGATCGTCAAGGAGGCGGAGTTCTCGTCACGCATCTACTGCGCGGGCGGCTGGTACACCGGGGACACTTTGAGCATCACCGAGGCCACCCGCCAAGGTTTGACTCTGCAGTTCGGCGGCGGACCCTTGCCGCAGGATTGGTACGGCGTGCTCGACGCCGTCGTCGAAGGTCGGCTCGACCCACTGCCGAGCGTCGGACGCATCATCGGCCTCGATGAGGTGCCCGACGCACTCGAGGATGCCCGCCGATCCGAGGGACCACCCAGAATTGTCGTTCACCCGAATGGAGATGTGGCATGACCGACCGCGATGAAATTTTCGATCTGACGGTGCGCTATGCGACGGCGATCGACAGTCACCAATACTCGCTCCTGACAGAGGTTTTCACCGATGACGCCCAGTTGGACTACGGCGTGGTCGGGCAGTGGACCGGAAGCGCGGAGGTGGCGCAGTTCATGGAGGCCGCGCATTCCGGCGCCGCGCACACCATGCACCGGATGACCAACCAGGTCATCGACATCGACGGCGACACTGCGCAAGTCCGCACGTACGTCGATGCGTTGATCCTCGCAGAGAACGGATCCGGCGTGAATCCCGCCGGGTACTACGACGACCACGTCGTGCGCACCGATGACGGCTGGCGGATATCACTCCGAAAGTACACCTCGGTTCGACTGGTTGCGGTGGCCGGTCAATGACGAAGGACTTCGCCGGCAAGTACGGTCCGTGGGCCATCGTTCTGGGCCCATCCGACGGGGCCACCGCGGCTGTCATGGGGACCCAACCATCGGACGGTCATTAAACGTAATGTTCACTCTCCGTTTTGACATGCGGGCGCCGTCGATCGGCGGTCCCCCCTCCGACCTGTACGCGGCGGCGAGCGAGATGTCGGCGTGGGCGGAGACCCGGGGATGTGTCGCCGCGGTGCTGTGTGAGCATCACTGCGCCGAGGACGGTTATCTTCCGTCGCCGCTGCTGCTGGGCGCGGCGATCGCCGCGCGCACCAAGCAGCTGTTGCTGAACCTGGTGATTCTTCTGCCGCTCTACGACGTGGCCCGGTTGGCTGAGGATATTGCCGTGCTGGATCACATCAGTGCGGGTCGGGTCACGTACATATTCGGGATTGGTTATCGCGCTGAGGAATACGCCCACTTTGGGCTGAAGCTCTCCGATCGCGGTCGCCTGGCCGATGAGAAGCTCGGCCTGCTGCGAAGGCTATTGGCGGGAGAAGAAGTCGAACACGGCGACCGACGGATGAAGGTGACACCGCGCCCGCGCACACCGGAAGGTCCCATGATGAGTTGGGGCGGTGCCAGCCTCGCCGCAGCCCGGCGTGCGGGGCGAAACGGCCTCGGCCTGCTCGCCAACGGCAACGTGCCAGGGATGGAAGAGGCCTATCAGAAGGCCAGCCGCGAACACGGCCACGAACCCGGATTCATCATGCTGCCCGAACGTGACACCACAGCCAACTGTTTCGTCGCCGACGACGTCGACGCGGCATGGGACGAGATCGGAAAATACCTCCTTCACGACGCAATGACGTACTCCGAGTGGAACCCCGACAACGAGGTGTCGGCGAACATCACCACCGCCAAGACCGTCGACGAGCTCCGCCATACGTCGTCCTCGCACGTGATCCTGTCGGTGGATGAAGCAAGACAACGCACCGCTGCCGGTGAGCTGTTCAATCTCTCGCCGCTCTGCGGCGGCATACCGCCGGATGTGGCATGGCCGTATCTGAAACGCTTTGCTGCACTGCGCTAAAGAGGTTGCTGCCGTCACGCGTCTCGCCGGTAAAGAGTCCGGCTTCATCACCGGCCAACTCGTCGCCGTCGACGGGCACACCGTCCAGATCGTCTACAAGACCTAGAAACAGGAGGGTGACAATGACCATCGAAAAAGTGGTCCGCGCCAGCGGCAAGCTCACTTGGCCGATCGCCGATTCCATCGTCGACATCGCCGACGGTCAGACCCGACGGGTCCTCGTGCGTGGAGTGCTCGCCTCTTTCCGGGAGACCGTGAAGTGACGAGCGTGATCGTCGACAAGGCGAAGTACGGACCCTGGGCACTGATCGCGGGCGCGTCCGACGGCGTGGGCGCCGCCTTCGCGGAGGCAATCGCCCGCAACGGCATCAACGTCGTGCTCCTCGCCCGCCGCGCTGAGTTACTGAACCAACTCGCGCAAGGCATCCAGAGCCGCACCGGCGTCGAGACCCGCGTCCTCGTCACCGATCTCAGTGCGCCCGACGCCACCGAGTCGATCGTCACCGCCACCGTCGATCTCGATATCGGATTGCTGGTCTACTGCGCCGGCGCCGATGCCGATTTCGCGCCCTTTCTCGAGAACTCGATCGATGCCGCCGAACGAATGCTCCAGCGCAACTGTCTGATTCCCATGCAACTCAGTCACCACTATGGCCGTGCGATGGTCGAGCGGGGACGCGGTGGCATCGTCATCCTCAGTTCCGGCGCAGCGTTCGTCGGGGCTCCGAACATGACCGCGTACGGCGCCACGAAGGCGTTCGACATGATCTTCGCCGAGTCCTTGTGGTGCGAGCTGCGGGATCAAGGTGTGGACGCGGTCGCCGTCGTGCTTGGCACGACCGACACGCCCTCGCTGCGCCGCCTACGCGAAGAGCGTGGGCTCGCCGGGCCCGACGAGCCCGTCCCCGGCGCTACCACTGCCGAAGAAGTGGTCGGCGCAGCCTTCAAGAGCCTCGGAAAGGACCCCACGTGCATGGCCGGCAAGCAGGTTCGATGGGGCGCCAGACTCATCTACCCAATTCCACGCGGCGTACTTGTCCGGTTGATGGTGCGGATGACTCGTCGCGCAATGGGATCCAATGACAAGTCGTCCGCGTGACCGCATCAAACCCCTCGCACGTTCAGCGCAAATTAGAGCTATAGCTCAAGGCGAAGAGCGGCGGATGTACATGGCAGGAATCCCTCGCGAACGGCCAGGTGCGGCCGATCTCCAAGCGGCCACCGGAGAAGCCGCCGTAGCGCTCGGCGACGACATATGGATGTCACCGGGCGTATCGAACGCCTACGCGGTGGCGACTGACGCCGGGAGAGTCGTCATCAATGGCGGGATCTTCTTCGAAGGACCCCTGCACCACAAGGCATTCGAAGACGTTCCTGGCCCGACGCGCGCGATCGTCGTGACTCAGGGACACGGCGATCATTGGGGCGGGGTGTACGCGCTCCGCGAGGCCGACACCGACGTGATCATGCACGCCAATTACCGCTCCTGGCGCGATGACAACATCAGGCTCGGCGGCTACCGAGCGCCCAAGACGACCTTTGCCTTCGCGAAGTTCACCGACGCTGTCCTCGAGTCGCTCAAGGACCTGGACGTCTCCACGATCGACTTCTCGTTCCCCGAGCCCACGACCACGTTCGATCACCGACACGAACTCACCGTCGGTGGACGCCGGCTGGAGCTGGCCTGGACACCGGGTGGGGAGACCACTGACTCGCTGGTGGTCTGGTTGCCGGAGGACCGAATACTGTTCACGGGCAACCTCTTCGGACCGCTGTTCGGACACGTGCCCAACCTCATGACCATTCGGGGCGACCGCTACCGCGATCCCGTCCTCTACATCGAATCGCTCGACAAGGTTCTCGAATTCGGTCCGCAGCGGTTGATCACCGGCCACTTCGACCCCATCGAGGGAGCGGATCGCATTGCCGAAGAGGTCACCGCGATGCGCGACGCCATGCAGTCCGTACACGACCAGACGATCGAGCGCATGACGGCTGGCGCCGACCTCTACACCGCCATGCGCGAGGTTCGAGTGCCCGATGAGCTCGACGTCGGCGAGGGCTACGGAAAGACGTCGTGGAATGTCCGCGCGATCTGGGAGATGTACGCGGGTTGGTTCCAACACCGTTCGACGACGGAACTTTACGGAGTTGGATCACTCTCGATCGCCACCGACGTCGTCGCCGCTGCGGGTGCCGACGCGTTGGTCGATGCGGCGCGCAGCCACGTGGCCGGTGGGCAACCTGTCAAGGCGTTGCACCTCATCGACCTCATCCTGGCGGCTGAGCCATCCCACCCGGCTGCACGCGTGGTCGCGGTCGAGGCCCACGACGCGCTGCTGGCCGAATCCGAAAACTTCTGGGAGAAGGCATGGCTCACGAAGTCCATCAACGAACTGAGAGGCACGGAGTGAACAACGTCGCTTATGACTTCAACGGCGTTCATGCCCTCGTCACCGGTGGAACGAGCGGGATCGGCTACGCGATCGCCACTGACTTCGCCAAATCGGGTGCTGAGGTCACGGTCACCGGAACCCGAGGATCGGCGGCGGACTATCCCGAAAAGGATCTGAGCGCCTTTACATTCCGACATTGTCAATCGGCAGACATCGGGTCGGTCGATGCGCTTGCGGAGTCCTTGGGCGACCTCGACATCCTCGTCAACAACGCAGGCGCACCCTACGCAGCACAAAAGGACGAGTGGGATCCAGACGGCTACGCCGGGTCGGTGGCAGTCAACCTGTTCGCCCACATGCGGCTGACGATGGCCTGTCACGAACGACTCAAGGCCAGCAGCCTCGCCGGCGGGAGCAGTGTGGTCAGCATCATCTCGATGTCGGCTTTCGTCTCGGCTGTCCTAGTACCCGCGTACAGCTCCTCCAAGGCAGGCATGCTGGCCTTCACCAGGAACCTGTCACGCCGCTGGGTCGACGACGGGATTCGCGTCAACGCCGTAGCCCCCGGCTTGATCGACACCCGGATGACTCACCCGATACTCGACATCCCCGACATGTTCGAGCCTGAGATGCGACACACGCCGATGGGCCGCATGGGTTTACCCGATGAGGTCTCTCCTGCCGTGCTGTTCCTGTGTACCGACGCTGCCCGCTACATGACTGGTACGACCATCGCCGTCGACGGCGGATACCTGACGGTTTAGGAGCTGCCATGAGTGAATTCGACGATGTTGCCACTCCGGACGACGTCTTGGAGATCGCCTCTCAGCGCACTGGCCTGACCGAGACAGAGTCCGACTCCTGGCGCGACGGGCTGGAAATCATCGTCGATGAGGTCAACTCATCCCCGGCCTTCACACCGTACGGCCGGGACCGCATTCTCACCGACAGCGCAGACGTGCTCGGCCGGCGCTTGCAGATCCACGACTACGTTCGCAGACATCCCGAGGTGATCGACGTCCCAGTCGAACGCCCGCTGATCGTGCTCGGCATGCCACGCACGGGAACCACTGTCATCAGCTATCTGCTCGACCAGGACCCGAACCGACGGTCTCTATTGCACTGGGAGTGCCTGTATCCCGTGCCGCCCGCTACCACCGACAAACTTCGCACCGACCCACGCTGCCTGGCGTTACTAGAGGAACAGAAAAAGATCCTGGACATGGTTGCGGCTGCCAAGGTGTCGATTCCGCACTGGGAGGACGCGGACGGGCCGACCGAAGACATGTTCATTCACAACCAAGACTTCAAGGGGCTGTCGTGGGACTCCTTCTTGTCAACGGACTCACGCTATGCCGACTGGCTTCTTCACGAAACCGACATGACGACCACGTACGAGTACCAGAAGCGATACTTGCAGGTGTTGCAGTCGACGGCTCCGGGCAGCTGGAGCCTGAAGATGCCGTCGCATTCCGTACACATCGAGGCACTGCTCAGAGTGTTCCCCGACGCCCGCTTGATCTGGGCGCACCGCGACCCCTACCGGGCAACCGGGTCACTCGCCAACTTGTGGAAGCTGCCCAAGGGCATGACACAACATCCCGAAGCCGTCGACTTGGAGGCCATGGGCCGAGCCGCGCAGGCGCAAATGAAGGAACACGTCGAACGGCCGCTGCGGGCCCGGGATCGCATCGGTGACGACAGGTTCTTCCACGTGTACTACTCCGACATGATGCGCGATCCCATCGACGTCATGCGCCGGGTATACGACTGGGCCGGTGATCCGCTGACCTCGGATACGGAAGAGCGCATGCAGCGCTGGCTCGCCGAGCACCCGCAGGATCGGTACGGCCTCAACACCTACAGCCTCGACCAGTACGGCCTCACCGTGGAGCAGCTGAAGCCGACATTCGCGGCATACCTCGAAGCCTTCGACATCGAACTGGAAGTCAATACATGACGAACGCCCCTTCTACTCCAGATCTCCCGGGACCCGTCCGCCAGGTCGGCTTCGTGGTCGATGACCTCGACTCGACCCTGAAATCGCTTGTCGCACTGGGGATTGGACCCTTCTTGGTGGTGCGGGGACAGAAACTGCAGGCCAACTACCGTGGCGAGCCCTCCGAGGTGACGCTCACGATCGCCCTCGCCAACTCGGGTGACATGCAGATCGAGGTCATCGTGCAGGAGGCCGGCGATCCCAGTATCTACACGGAATTCCTCGCACACGGGCATGGTGGATTCAACCAATTCGCGTACTGGGCCGATGACTTCGATGGCGCTGTGAAGTCGGCGATCGACGCGGGATGGCCGATGGTCTGGTCCGGCGGTGAGACCGAGGGAGTTCGATTCGCCTACTTTGAACCGCCGCACGGGCCGGTGCCGATCATCGAGATCACTGAACTCAACGAAGCTACTGCAGGGCTCGGAGAATGGCTTCGCTCGGAAGCGGACGGGTGGGACGGCACTAATCCGATCCGATCCATCAGCGGACAGTGACGGCTCCGGTCCTGGTGTTCCTGGCCGTCAACGGCGACCCGATGATGCTGTGAGCGTGACTCAGTCGCGGGGCTTCGCGCGCTGTGCCTCCCCGAGCATGGCGTTGCCGGTCTCCCGGTGCCCGTCGTCGAACACCGCTCCCCACACGAACCAAGACGTGGCGGGACCTTCCGAACTCACGAGCAGAGTTCCTCTGCGCACGAAGTCCGGAACAGAGGGCGGTCACTCGTCGGTGCTGATGGCACGCTCAGGGCAGTTCGCGATCGCCATCAGCGCTTTGTCTTCCCATTCCGGCGGGACGTTGTCGACATGGACGAATGCCTTGGCGTCGTCATCAACGTCGAACATCTCGGGGTATGTCATTGCGCATCGACTGTGGCCCTGGCAGGCGTCGACGTCTATCCGTAGATGCATCGTTTCCTCTCCCCCTCCAGCCGATCTCAAATCCAAGCACGGACAGCACCGGCTCAATCAATGCCCTTGAGCCGAGTGCCGATCACCGATTCGGCGGTGAGCGTCTCGATCGTTGATTCGTCCAAGCCGAGCAGCTCTTTTAAAATGGTCTCGTTGTGCTCTCCGACAGTGGGCGCTGGGGACCGACACCATCGATCGACACTGCGGAATCGAAATGGAATGGTGGGGACCTGGTGCTGACCGACGACCGAGTGATCCAAACCTTCGAAGTACCCACGCGCGATCATCTGCGGGTGCTGAGCACTGAGCCTCGCCTCGTGAAGCGGTGATGCGGGAATTCCAGAAGCTGACAACACGGCCGCCGCTTCGGCGCTCTCTCGGCCAGAGGCCCACTGTTCGAGCTGCTTGTCGATCAAATCATGTGCACGCCAGCGCCCTTCGTGCGTGTCGAGCGAGGGATCGTCCGCCCAGTCAGGTTGACCGAGCACGGTTTTCAACGCTGACCATTGGTCGTCGGATGCGATGGAGACGGCCAACCACTGTTCATCCCCGCGGCACGGGTAGAGGCCCTGTGGCGCCGCGTCCCTACTGCGATTGCCCAGCCGCGACAGGACGGTGCCGTAAGCGGTGTATTCGATGACCTGCTCAGCCGCGGCGTTCAACGCCGCCTCGACCATCGATACCTCGATGAAAGACCCACGACCGGTCTGCTCGCGCCGACTCAAACCGACAAGCATGGCAAAAGCGGAATGCATGCCTGCCAACGGATCACACGGACCACGCGGGATCCGGGGCTGGTCATATTCGTGACCGGTTACCCAGGCCATGCCGGTCATCTGCTCCATGGTTTGCGCGAACCCCACGTTGTCCCGCCATGGCCCGTCCACACCGAAAGCGGGCATACGCGTCATGATCAGCCGAGGATTAGCAGAACTCAGCGCCTCCCAGGTGATGCCGAAATTCTCGAATACGCGCGGCGAAAAATTCTCCACCACGACGTCGACTTGTTCGACGAGCCGAAAGAACAACTCCCGGCCCTTCGCAGATGAAAGGTCAAGCGTCAACCCCTTCTTGTTGGTGTTGGTGGCCAAGAACATTGCCGAGCGCTCCCACCAGCTGGGCTGGTCCATCAATGCTCCGGCCGTCATCCGCGCGCCGTCTGGGTGCTGAATCGACTCCAAGTGAATGACCTCCGCGCCCAACGCTGCCAGGATGTGGCTGGAAGACGGCCCGGCCCACCACGCGGTGGCGTCGATGATGCGCGTGCCCGCCAGCGGCAGATCAGCGGCCGACACGGAAGTCGGTGATTTGACGGGCTTTAAGTCAAGCTCAGTCGCATCGAATTCACCGAGTCGCGGTGCGGCGTTTGGTTCGCTGGCCGGCCGCGTGCCATCAATCCGGTAGGGCGGAAGCGGGTGAGTGAATCTTCCGTTGGCACTCGCGGCCCATACGCCGCGCGCGTCGAACTGCGGGTGATCGAGCACGGTGCGTCCGTTGTTCACTTGAGCAACCGGAATCCTCAGCGCGGAAGCCACTTCCACGATCTCCGCGGTGGTGTGCCGGGTGGTCCAGTCCCGCACGATTTTATTCCACTCCTCCATCCGCTCGTATCGAGTCGGAGCAAGGGCCCAAGTCGCATCCTGCTCGAGGAGGTCGTCACGCTCGATCATCAGCAGGAAGGACTCGAACTGCTGGCGGGTGTTGGTGTTGAAGCCCACCCAGCCGTCGGCCGTCGGTTCGATCGAGGGCAGTTCAGTCATTCGCGGCGGAGCCGTTATCGGTGGACTGCCGGCGAGCGCGTAGTACAAATCAATGAAGCCGCTGGCGCTCAGATGGCAGGCCTCCATCAGCGAACAGTCGATGATCTCGCCTCCACCTCCGTGACGAGCGCGAAGGAAGGCGGCCAGCGCACCGACAGCCGCATAGCTGCCGAGGACCCACTCGAAGACACGGCCACCGGCTTGCAAGGGGGGTTGGTCCGGCCGGGCTCGCAGGCCCATGGTGCCGCTTTCGGCCTGCAGCGTGAACTCTGTCGCGGGCTTGTCGCGATACGGACCAGTCAGGCCGAAGTTTGACATCGCCACGATCACCAACTCTGGTGACCGGCTGTGCAATTCGTCGTGGTCGATCCTGCCCGAGACTCCAGAGTCGATGAGGATGTCGGCACTGGAAATCAAGTCATCGACATGCGGGTCGCCGTAATGCCCTACGGCCGAGCGCTTTCCAGCGTTCAAATATGTGAAGAGAGCCCCGTCGTCGCCCGCACGCCGCCCCGTCCCCCTGCGACGAAGCCGATCGCCGTCCGGCGACTCGACCTTGATCACTTCGGCGCCGACATCCGCGAACAGTTTGCCGCAATAAGGCCCGGCAATTTCGTCGGCGACCTCGACGATCCGCATGCCTTGGAGGATGTTCACCGCTCACTCCCCTCGCCTCAACCACGACATTCAGATCACTCCGTCGCGGCGCAGCTCAGCGAGTTCCGCCTCATCGCAGCCGGCCTGTGTGAGCACCTCGTCAGTGTGTGCCCCGACAGCCGGCGGAAGGGTCGCGGCGAACGGACGGCCCGGTTTGGTCTTGACCGGCATTGCGATCAGCCGCAAGGGCGGGCGGTCCTCGGCGGATGTTTCATACACCATGGCGCGTGCTTTGACGTGTTCGTCGTCGAGTAGGTCGCCGCTCTCGAAGGCCGGAGCACCAGCGATATCGGTGGCTATGAAGAACTCGGTCCACTGACGACGAGTGCGGCACTTGAAGATAGCGGTAAGTTCGCTTCGCAGTCGTTCATCGGCTTGTGGATCGTCGCCCAGGCGCGCGCAGCCGAGCTCGTAGAGTTCCATTCGGTCTACGGCTTTGCAAAATCTGTGCCAGAACTTGTCTTCCAACGCGTTGAACACCACGTAGTTGCCGTCGCTTGTTTCGTAGT
This sequence comes from Mycobacterium sp. RTGN6, assembly GCF_033804605.1. NCBI lineage: Bacteria > Bacillati > Actinomycetota > Actinomycetes > Mycobacteriales > Mycobacteriaceae > Mycobacterium > Mycobacterium sp. RTGN6. The sequence goes on along the minus strand of NZ_JAPZKZ010000011.1, from coordinate 204,904 downwards.
ACTGATAGCGCAGCGACGCGTGCGGACCGTCCGAGTAGCCGAACAGCCCGTTCGCGAGCGCCGTCAGTTTCTGGAAGTTCCATGCGATCGCGGCGTCGACTTGAGAGACTTCGACGTACTGTGCTCGCCCGTCGCGGCGCGCACTGTGTAGTGCGGCGAGAACCGCCATCGCAGCGTAGAGCGGACCGGCCAACACACCCGTCGTGCCGGTGGCGCCGGCCGACAGGCGCGGTGTGCCATCGGGCTGGATCAGCGGTGGGTTCAGGCCGGCGAAGCAGTCGAAGGACAGCCCATGTGTTGGAAGCTTGGCGTACGGGCCGTAGCTCCCCATCCCGTTGAGGCTGCAGTAGACGACTGTCGGGTTGAGTTCGACGACGTCGTCATAGCCGAGGCCGAGTCGATCGGCGGCGCCCGCCCGCAAGCCGTCGATCACCACTGTGGCTTCGGTGGCGAGGCGGCGAAAGATCTCAATCCCCTTCTCCGATTTCAAGTTGAGCGTGACGCTCTTCTTTCCGCGGTTCCACTGAAGGTTTTGTACGTTGTCGGGCGGAAAGAGTTCGCCGCGGAAACCGCCGCCCCCTGGTTGTTCGATCTTTATCACCTCGGCGCCCAGGTCGGCGAGGTGTCCGCCGAGCGCGTCGGGCGAGAAGAGGGACAGCTCAAGCACTCGAACATCGTGAAGCACTGCAGTCAACCTTTCGGAGTTCCGATGCCCGCGTGAACCGAAGCCCTACATCAACGAGATCGACTTGATCTCAGTGAACTCCTCGAAGCCCCACCGGCCCTGCTCGCGTCCAAGACCGCTGTGCTTGAAACCACCGAATGGGCCTCCGCCGTTGAACATTCCACGCGCAGGCGTCGACCAGCCTGGGCCCGCACCGTCGCCCGGATTGGGACCAGGATCTACGGGGCCGCCGCCACAGCACTGGACGATGATCGTGCCGGTTCGGATTTGGCGGGCTACGTTGAAGCCGCGGGCGGCGTTGCGGGTCATGACCAGACCTGCGAGTCCGAAGTCGGAGTCGTTGGCGATCCGTACCGCCTCTTCTTGACTTTGGTAGGTCTGCACTGTCAGAACCGGGCCGAACACTTCTTCCCGGCAGATCCGCATGTCGTTGCGACAGTTGACGAACGCCGTCGGCTCGTAGAAGAAACCCTTGCTCAGATGCGAGGGGCGCTTTCCGCCGACCACCAGCGTGGCTCCCTCGTCGAGCGCTGATTGCACATAACTCTCGACTCGCTGCCGCTGCTGTTCACGGATCAGCGGACCCACCACCGTGGCCGGGTCGCGGGGGTCACCAATCACGAGGTTCGGCGCCATCGCCTTCACGCCGTCGATGTAGGAATCGAGCAGGTGCTCCGGCAACAACAAGCGCGACGCCGCAACACACGCCTGTCCCGAATGCATGAGCACTTGTCCGAAACCGATACCGGCGACCTCGGATTCCGTCACGTCGTCAAGCACGATGTGAGCACTCTTGCCGCCCAGTTCCAGCTGGGCCCGCTTCATCGTCCGCGCCGAAACCTCCCGGATGCGCTTGCCGGTTTCCGTCGAACCGGTGAAAGCGATCATGTCGACGAGGGGGTTGGTGGACAGCTCCTCTCCAACATCGCCACCACCCACCACGACGTTGAAGACACCCGGCGGTATGCCGGCTTCTTCGCCGATGCGGGCGAGTTCCAGGGCATTCATCGGCGTCCACGGATGTGGTTTCAGCACGACGGTGCAACCGACTGCCAGCGCCGGCAGGCACTTCTGCAGGTTGATCGAGAAGGGGAAGTTGAACGGTGTGATCACGCCGACCACTCCAACGGGTTCACGCACGACGACGGTTCCGCCGAGCCCGGTCGGTGACACCGTCGGCGCTCCCGGAGTTTCCACCCAGGTGACGTCGTGTTCCACGAAATCGCTGTAATAGTGCGATGCTTCGATCGCCCCGCCCACCTGAAGAAAGTCGGTGAGGAAGCCCACTGAGCCGATCTCGGACACGATGAGCTCGCGAAGCTCGGCGTGCCGCGACTCCATGATTTCGCTGAAGCGCTTCAGAATTCTCGCGCGGTCGCGCACGGACATCCATGGCCAAGGACCTTCGTCGAAAGCGCGGCGCGCGGCTTCGATGGCCATGACAGCTTGCTTGGCGCCGCCGTCGACAACGCGACCGACCACTTCTTCGGTAGCCGGGTCGATCACCTCAATCTGGGCTCCGGCGTTGTCGCTGGTCCATCGGCCGTCGATGAAGTTCTCGTACTCGCGGATTGCCACGCAGTTCCCTTCGTGTCGCGGTCGCGGCTATCGCTACTTTGCGACCGGATACGGAGCGGGCTCGAAGTTGAAGACGCGCCGGGCATTGCCCTGCAGCACCTTGTACTTATCCGCGTCCGATCTACCCTCGAGGCTCTTGAGCGCGGCCTGCAGTGAACGCGGCCACAAGCAGTCAGTGTGCGGATAGTCGGTTTCAATCATCACGTTCTCTACGCCGATGTAGTCGAGGTTGGCAGCGCCGAATTCGTCCTCGATGAAGCAGCCAAAGATGTGATCGCGGAACAACTGCCGAGGTGATTCCGGGAAGTTCGCCGGGTCGGTGGCGACTGCACTCATTCGCATGGTAGCTGGATCGACGGTCCAGTTGTTCGCGCGCAGATAGCGATACTCAGCGGCGACGTGTTCCGCACGCTCGAGCAGATACGGGATCCATCCGATGCCACCCTCCGCAAGCACGATCTTGAGGTCGGGGAACTTCTGCAACTTGCCCGAGAACAGCCAGTCCGTTGTGGAGTGAGCCAGGTTGAGACCGATGTTGACCGATTGCACTCCAAATGGCGCATCCGGTGACGTGTTCGGGCTGACTGACGACGACCCGATATGCGTGCAGAGCGGCATCTTGGTTTCGTTCGCCGCCGCGAAGAATCCGTCCCACTCCCCCGAGTGGATCGACGGAAAGCCAAGCGCATGAACGTTCTCCGAGAATGCGATGGCCTTGGCACCCTTGTCTGCGCACCGGTGTACTTCGGCGACGGCCAGTGCGGTGTCCCACAGCGGCACGATGATCATCGGAATGTAGCGACCCGGCGCCGCCCCACACCACTCGTCGATGATGTAGTCGTTGTAGGCAGTCAGGCATTTCAGACCTAGTTCGCGGTCCTGAACCTGCGAAAAAACCTGTCCGGAAAAGCGTGGAAAGAACGGGAAGTTCAACCCCGCGATGACGTGGTCCTCATCCATGTCTGGGATTCGGGCCTTCGGGTCGTAGTAGACCTTCGGCAGTTCGTCGTAGTTGACCGACAGCGGAGAGTACTCATCGGGCTGCTGATGGGCCGCCACCAGGATCCCCATGACCGTGGCGCGGTGCTTCTCATAGACCCAGGTGTCCACACCGTCGATGCGTTCGACATGCGGGACGCGGTCGCGGTCGGCGGCAGAGGCTCGGTCAACCCAGACATTCGGCGGCTCGATGATGTGATCGTCAACGGAAATCAGCCACTGCAGATCTTGTTCCACGGATACTCCCTGAAGGCCGTTGTGTGATCGTGCGCCGGCTACGCGTCGGGCTATCAGGCACAGTGCGTTTGATCCCGTACAGTCCCACCGTCTTCGGACACTATGAGCGACCGTCCTCCTTGTCAAGTAACACTTGATAAATCCGATCACCCTTATCGAGCGTCACTTGACGAGCGGATTCGCACCATCTACTCTGCGAAAACACGGGTTTCAGTCACACGACTCAGCCCCGAGGTGACCGCGTCAGAAAGACCGCACGCGGAACCGCGACATGACGTCGTGGTCGCATCAAGAGAAGGACTACGCCACAGTGCCCAAGTCGCTCGCGGATCACGCCGAGAACTTCGATCTCCGCCACGAGGATTTCAACGATCCAGAGTTCTTGTACGAGGTGTATTCGCACATGCGCGACAACGCAGCATTCGCGCACACCGATTTTCCGTTCCTCAGCGCAAGCGATGACGGCGCCTGGGTCGCACTGCGCTACGACGAGTGTTACGAGGTGCTGCGGGATTGGGAAACCTTCTCCAGCAATCCCACTGCGGCTGATGCGCCGCACCTTCCTGGGGATGTCGTGATCCATCTCGACCCGCCGCGACAGCAACAGTTACGAAAGGTGCTCAACCCCTACTTCTCCCCCGGCCGAATGAAGCAGCTGCAACCGCAGATCCGTGCCGAGACCGATGCACTGATCAATGAGTTCATCGAGAACGGTCGGGGCGATCTGGCAGTGGTCGCCTGGCAGCAGCCCGGCATCGTGTTCTTCAAGTACGTGCTCGGCATGCCGGTATCCGACGTCCCGTTGTGCATCGAGCTGACTGACACTGCTCTCAACGGGCACACTGAGGAACTCCGCATGACGGCGTGGGGTGGGCTCTACCAGCACATCACCGAGGCTGTAAAGACCCGGATGCAGCAGGATCCGAAGGACGACATAATCGACGTCCTGCTTTCGGCCGAGATCGACGGCGTCAAGCTCGGGTTCGAAAGCGTCGTGTCGAATGCCATGCTGCTGGTCCAAGCAGGCCTGGAAACCACCGCCAGCGCAATGTCGTTCGCGTTGCACTATCTCGGAACGCATCCCGCGGAACGCGACCGATTGATCCGCGAACCCGAGATCATGTCGACTGCTGTCGAGGAGTTCATTCGCTTCGCCGGATCCGTTCACGGCATTCTGCGGACGGTGACCAAGGAGGTCGAGCTCGGCGGACAAAAGTTGTGTCCGGGCGAATCGGTCTTGATCAACTATGCTTCCGGCAATCGTGACAGTCGCGAATTCCCGGATCCAGACAGGTGCATCCTCGACCGCGAAGCCAATCGTCATCTCGGCTTTGGCGCCGGCGTGCACCGCTGCCTAGGATCCAACCTCGCGCGCCTAGAGTTCCGTATCGGCGTGGAACAGGTGCTGGGCCGCATGCCCGATTACACGGCCTCAGACGCTGAGTCGGTCTTCCACGGTAACTCTGTGACGCGAGGGTTCCGCGAGATTCCAGTGGTGTTCACACCAGGATCGCGAGTCGCGCTGGACTAATCGTCAAATTCGTTGGCGGTCAGTGCTCGTGGATGATCACGCCGCGGATGTTTCGCCCCGCCAGCATGTCGTCGTAGGCGTCGTTGATGTCGGCGAGTTTGTACTCTGCGGTAACTGTTTCGTCGAGTAGAAGCTTGCCCTCGCGATAGAGACTCAGCAGCCGCGGGATGTCGGCACGCGGGTTGGCTTGACCGTAAAGGCTTCCCAGCAGCCGTTTTTGGAACAGCGTGACCATCGCGACCATCGGCATCGGAAGGGTCGCCGTCATGTCGAGCATCGATCCCAGCGCGGTCACCACGACAGCGCCGTTCTTGCTGACAATGCTGAGCGCGTCGACGATCATCGGGGCTTCCACCAGTCCCACCGTCACGATGGCGGAGTCGGCCATCACGCCGCGGGTCAGATCCGCGACCAAGGCCGTCGCCTCGGGCATCGAGATTGCGAAATGGGTGGCGCCGAACTGAGAAACCATGCTGCGCTTGCCCTCCGCGATGTCGACGGCGACGATCTTTTCGGCCCCGGCCAGTCGCGCACCCTGGATCGCGCCACTACCGATGCCGCCGCATCCGATCACCACGACGGTGTCGCCCGGTTTGACTCCCGCCGTGTTTACCGCAGAGCCCCAGCCGGTGGTCACGCCGCAGCCGACGAGACAGGCCCGGCTCAAGGGGAGGTCGTCGTCGATCTTGACCACCGAACTCTCCGGCACTGTGCCGTATTGCGCAAATGCGCCGAGCCATGCCAGCGCACCGATGTCGCGGCCTTTGGCGTGGCGGCGGAAGCTGCCGTCGAGTTGCTCGCCGGTGCTCATCTGAGCACCGAGGTCACACAGGTTTTGGTGGCCGGTCGAACACCAACGGCATCGCCCGCATGCCGGCAGGAACAACCCCACCACATGATCACCGACGCTCAGGTTTGGGACACCGGGTCCGACCTCCTGGACGATGCCCGCACCCTCGTGCCCCCCTACGAGAGGCAGAGCAAGGGGAAGGTCACCCTCGCGGACGTGGTGATCGGAGTGGCACAACCCGGTGGCCTCGAAGGAGACAAGCACCTCGCCTTCTTTGGGGCCATCGAGCTCGACCTCTTCGACACTCCACTCCTGGTGGACGTCCCACAACACCGCTGCCTTCATCTTCATTGTCGACGCATTCAACGGCGTTGCGACGAAATTGTCAAGTGTCACTTGATAAGTACGCGGGCATCGGCGAGGCTGGTGTCGACCATGAGCTATTTCGTTCTTTGCATGCGTTCGGAGTTCGACGGATGATCATCGAAACTCCGCACCGCGGTCTGCATTTCGCCTTGGGATGCTGGGCGGGAGGCAGGCAGGTCAAGGAGTGCGTCGGCCGAACACGAAACGCCATCGCAACCGACTCACAGAGTGCTCAGTCGCGTTACTGTGTTCCAGTGAGCAGTAATGGCGCGAAGCGAGTCCGGGACAAGGACGGAAAGCAGCGCGCCTTATTGGAGGCGGCCACTGAAGTATTCGCCGAACAGGGCTTTGAGGCGGCAGTGACGAAGGAGATAGCCCGACGTGCCGGCTGCTCGGAGTCAATGCTCTTTCACTATTTCGGTGACAAGCAGGGCATCTTCGAACAAGTCGTATCACGTCAGATCGCGGAGGGAGTCACCGAAGCAGAGGACAAAATCATGAACTCCCTGCCCGACAGGTTCGTCGATTTCGTCAAGCAGCTATTCCTGACGCGTCTAGTGGCCCACGAACACCAGGACACGGTGCCGGGCTGGGACATAGCGGGACGCGCCTTATCTGACCCCGCCTTCTCCCTACGGGTCATGCGGCCGAATCACAAGCTCCGCGTGTCGGTGATCGCTGAGGGTGTCGGTCATTACCAGGATCTCGGTCAAGTCACTCCGCATGTTGATCCGGTTACTGTGGCCGAGCTACTCGCCAATTTCACGATCTTCACGACGACTGTCGGCCCGCGCTGGTTCGGCACCGCCGAGGCCGATATTCGCGCTCAGATAGAACTTGGGGCTCGAATCTTCGCCGAGGGAGTTCGCGGCTCCTCTGCCACCGGTGCCTCCCACCGTCCTGGTCGCGGTCGTCAGTCACGCTCGCGATCCGGCACGTAACGCTGCTACCGGATGAATTGGCGGCGCGCAGGCTGCCGCCTGCCCCGCCTCACTAGGCCTCTGAACTGCGGAAATATGAGTGGGCGGCTACCGAGCGCCCAAGTCGACCTTTGCCTTCGCGAAGTTCACCGACGCCGCACTGGCCAACCACAACGAATCGATCCGTTCCGAAATCCTCCGCTACGGCGAGCGACCAGCAGATTCAGCTTGCCACCGTGACAGGCGATCACCGGCATCTCTCAAACCTTGATGCTGGGAGAGTCTGTTGGATCAACCGGCGGCCATGAAGAAGCCATCGCCTTCATCGAACGCTTTCTCGGCCACCAGGATGGTATGCCGACTGCCCGGACACCGTCGGGCAGCACCCATGATTCGCAATCACCTCGCGTGCATGATCTCTGGCGATTCCACTACTCCCAGTTGACCTCGTCGGGTGTCTTGTCCGGGCGCAGCCCACGCCAACTGGGCTGCCGCAGTCGGCCGTCCGACGTGCGCTCGCTGTAGCGCACCTCCCCCACCAACGTCGGCTTGACGAACGTCACGCCCTTGGCATCCAATCCGGAAAGCTTTGTATTGAAGGGGGATTCGTCCGTGTGGAGGGGCGCAAGGATTTCCTTGAGGTGGGCGAGGTCCTTCTCGGTGAATCCGGTGCCAACGCGCCCCGCGAAGTGCAGGCCACCTTCAGTGGGCACACCGGCGAGAAGCGCGCCGATCCCGCTGGTGCGACCGCCCTCGCCGGCGCGCCAACCGCCGATGACCACCTCTTGGGTGAGCCAGAGTTTGTCCTTGACCCACGACCGCGAACGTCGGCCCGGCTGGTAGGTCGAGTCCTTCCGCTTGGCCACCACGCCTTCCCACCGATGCTCCCGCGCGTACTCCAGCGCTTCCGGCCCATCTCCCGGCAGCAAATCGGGGACGATCAGCCCGCCACCGTCGGCCAGCGCCTCGAGGATGCGGCGGCGGTCGGAGTACTTGGCGCGCACCAGCGATCGGCCATCCAACGACAGCACGTCGAACGCCCAGAACTCGACGCGAGTGGAGCGCGCACGGTTCTGCATCTCCTCGAACCTCGGCACCCCCGACTCGTCGAGTGCGACGACCTCACCGTCGAGCACGATGTGGTGATCAGCCAGATCCGCGGCCAGCGCCTCGAGTTGCGGATACTCGCCGGTGACGTCACGCCCACTGCGGGAACGCAGTTCGAGTGCACCGTGGTCCGCGTCTACGAGCAACCGGTACCCGTCCCACTTGCCCTCGAACGCCCACACCGTCGACGTCAACCGTTCCACCGAACCGTGAGTGGCGAGCATCGGCGCCATGTCCGTCGGTGACAACGTCGGCTGCTCCTTCATGCGGTGCGCCAGCCAGTTCTTGCCGTCGGTCTGGATCAGCGCGTAGCGCCCCTCGATCTTCGACCCGTGAAGCGTCACGATGACCTCGCCGCCCTTCGCAGGCCCGTCCGGAGCGTTGTCGCGGAACTTCTCCGTCTCGTAAGTGCCTGAGTCCCAAACGATCACGTCGCCACCGCCGTACTCGCCGCGCGGGATCTTGCCTTCGAACGTCGCGTACTCCAGCGGGTGGTCCTCGGTGTGCACGGCAAGGTGGTTCACCGACGGGGTCTCGGGCAGGTTCTTCGGCACCGCCCACGACACCAGCACGCCGTTGCGTTCGAGCCGAAAGTCGTAGTGCAGCCGACGCGCATGGTGTTCCTGAATGACGAACGTGTCGTCATTGCCCGTCGCGGGTGCGGTCTGAGGCACCGGCTCCGGCGTCTTGCCCGGATCCCGCATGCGCCGGTATGTGGTGAGTTTGTCTGGCAGCGACACATTTTCGTCGATCGGGGCGATGAGGTCTCCATCGCGCTCCACGCGCGTCAGCACCTCGTCGAACCGCAGCTGGCGGAGGTCCGGGTCTTCGAGCTCGGCCCATGTGCGCGGCGCGGCAACGGTCGGATGCTCGCGGCCACGCATCGAGTACGGGGCGATCGTCGTCTTCGCCGAACTGTTCTGACTCCAGTCCAGGAACACCTTTCCCGTGCGCACGCTCTTGGTCATGGTGGCCGTCACCAGCTTCGGCATCGACTTCTCGAGTTGTTGGGCGATCCGCTTCGCCAGGACGGAAGCGCCGCGCGAGCTGATCGGATCGGACAGCGGCGCATAGAGGTGAATGCCCTTGCTACCGCTGGTTACCGGGTAGGTGTCCAGCCCGATGTCGGTCATCAGCTCACGGACCGCGCTTGCGGCATCGCACAGTTGCGGCATCGTCACGCCCTCGCCGGGGTCCAGGTCGAAGACGATGCGTGTCGCGGGCCCGGGTTCGCCGTCAATGAAGCGCCACTGCGGCACGTGCACTTCCAGCGCCGCCTGCTGCGCGATCCACGCCAACCCCTCGCGGGTGTCGATGACCGGATACGTCGTGGTGCCGGACTTGTGACTGATGGTTCCGCGGTCCAACCAGTCCGGGGCCGACGACGCCAGCTGCTTCTCGAAGAAGTCGGCCGCGTCGACGCCATTGGGCCAGCGCTTTCGCGTGACGGGGCGGCCCGCGAGGTGCGGCACCATGACGTCGGCGATCGCGACGTAGTACTCGAAGACCTCGGCCTTGGTCGTTCCGGTGGCCGGGTAGAGCACCTTGTCGGGGTTCGTCAGTCGGACCCGTTCGTAACGCTCCACCAGGTCAGTATCCCGCGCGTATCCTCGAAGGGGTGAGAAAGCTGCTGGTCGCGCTGACGATCGCCGCCGGGCTGGCCATTGGCGCGCCCGCGGTGGCCAGCGCCGACCCTGCCGACCACGTGCCGTACTGCTCCGGCGACCAGACCCCGATGGACACCGCCTGCCGGCCGGCGCCGTCCCAGGTCTTCACCCATGAGGGTTCGGGGCTGTCCCCCGAGCTGCCCTACGGCACCAATCCGGGCAACGAGCCCGCCATCTAATCGTCGTCGAACTCCAAGACCGCGAACGGCGCCGTCGGCACCTCGGCAATCGCCAGCTTCGCCGCGGCGTCGTTGGGTATCACGTCGCCGCGCAGTGCCACCAACGCGGCGTTGGTGCCGACGTCGCGCCCGGCCTGTTCACTGAGCAGCCACCGCACTTCCAGTAGATCGCAGTACGCCTGAATCGCCGTGCCGGAGTGGTTCAGCGCGGCGTGCGCCAGATGCTCGGTGGGTGTCACCACCTCGATCACCCACAGTCTGGCGGCGGTCGACTCGTCGACGTCGTGACCCGCCTCCCGACCCAACTGAACCTGGTAGGCGTGCAGGTCGCCGAGCAGAATGCGGGCCTGCCCCTCGCCGACGTCCAACCCGGTGAGCTCCCGAAGACGTTGCGCGTGGTAGCGCCGATCACCAACGGCGACATGGAGTTTGAGTTGACTCGGATCGGCGCTGACCGGTTGCAGCGAGACTTCGTCGACGGCGAATCCGAGGTCGTTGAGGGCACGGATGGTGCCCTCGACGCGGTAGCGGTCGGTGAAGCCGAAGACCGGTTCCGCGTGGAGCAATTCCCATAGCGAGTCGTACCGGGTGCGAACCTGCTCGGCTTCGGCGATCAACTTGTCTTGCAACGCTTCCGGCGTGCCTAGCCGCTCGGCCAGATCGACCATGCCCATGGCGACGTTCTCCACCATGATGTCGATGTCGTGCTCGCGTTGACCACGGCTCAACGTGGGATGCACCTCGGACGTCTCGGCGTCGACGAGCCAGGCTTGCAGGGTCTGGCCGTCGCGGGAGAACAGCGTGTTCGCCAGCGAGCAGTCACCCCAGAAGACGCCGTGACGGTGCAGTTCCACCATCAGGCCGGCCATCCCGTCGAGCAGCCGCGCACGGTGCTTCGGCTGATCGGGCGGCAACCGCATGAACAGCCTGCGGTACTGCCAGGACCCCTCGAGGTAGCGGGTCACCAGGATGGCGGTGTCGAACTCGGGTTGCAGCACCAGGCCGGCCGGACGCACCGCGGGAAGCTCCATTTCCTCGAGCCTGCGTAGGACGTCGTACTCCTTGGCGGCGATCCGAGCGGGCATGTCCTTGACCGCCCACAGCAGATCGTCGGCTTCGACGAACTTCACCAGGTGACGGCTAGGCCCCACAGCGATGTCGCGCAGTGGAACGTCGGGGACGTTCCACTGCGACAGCGGCCGGTCCCACGGCAGTGCGAGCAAGCCCGCAGAGGGTGTCCGGAGCCGGAACTCCGGTGCGCGCATGCTCAGTTGAGGCGTTCGCCGGTCTCGGGATGGAACAGGTGGACCACCCCGTCGGGATGGCGGCGCAGCCGTACCGTATCGGCCAGCTTGGGTGCGGTGCGCGGGTTGCACCGCGCCACCAACTCGACGCCCGAACCGGCATGCGTGTACACGTAGGCCTCGCTGCCGAGGTCCTCAACCAGGTCGACGACCACCTCCACGCCACCGGATTCGGTGAGGTCGAGTTGTTCGGGTCGGATTCCGAAAGTGACCTCCGAAAGGCCCGCGTCGCTCAGCTTGGTCAGCTGGTCGCGTTCGAGTTCCAGCGTCGAATCGCCGACCTTGACGCCGTCGCTCACGATCGGCAGCGTCACCAGGTTCATCGCCGGCGACCCGATGAAGCCGGCGACGAACGCGTTGGCCGGCCGATCGTAGAGCTCGTTGGGTGCGGCGAACTGTTGCAGCTTCCCGAACCGCAGCACCGCGACCCGGTCACCCATCGTCATGGCCTCGACCTGGTCGTGGGTGACGTAGACGGTGGTGGTGCCCAGTCTGCGCTGGAGCGCGGCGATCTGCGTGCGGGTCTGCACGCGCAGCTTGGCGTCGAGGTTGGACAGCGGCTCGTCCATGCAGAACACCTGCGGTTCGCGGACGATGGCGCGGCCCATCGCGACGCGTTGACGCTGACCGCCGGACAGCTTGGCGGGCTTGCGATCTAGGTGCTCGGTGAGGTCGAGGATCTTGGCCGCATCCTCGACCTTCTTGCGCCGTTCCGCAGCCGATACCCCGCGCAGCTTCAGCGCGAAGCCCATGTTCTCGGCGACCGTCTTGTTCGGGTACAGCGCGTAATTCTGGAACACCATCGCGATGTCCCGGTCCTTGGACGGCACCCCGGTCATGTTCTTGCCGCCGATTTCGATGCTTCCCTCGTCGATGTCCTCGAGGCCGGCGAGCATGCGCAGCGCCGTGCTCTTGCCCGAACCCGACGGGCCGACCAGGACGATGAACTCGCCATCCTGGATGTCGAGGTTGAGGGCGTCAACCGCGAGTTTGTCCGAACCCTCGTAGATGCAAGAGGCGTTCTTGTAGGTGATTGCAGCCATGGCTCTGTGCTCCTTTTGAATTCAGGGAAGTTACTTGATCGCGCCGAACGAAAGTCCGCGCACCAGCTTGTTTTGGGCGAACCACCCGCAGAGGATCACGGGAAGTGCGGCCATGGTTGCGGCCGCCGACAACACGGCCCAGTACTGACCCTCACCGGCGATGAATCCGACGAGATACACCGGCATGGTCTGAGCGTTCACCGCGGTCAGGTTCACCGCGAGGAAGAACTCGTTCCAGGCGAAGATCACACAGATGAGCGCAGTGGCCGCGATGCCGGGTGAGACCAACGGAAGGATCACCTCTCGCACCGACCGCCACAGACTCGCGCCGTCCAGGCTGGCGGCCTCGAGGAGTTCGCCTGGCACTTCGAGGAAGAACGAGCGCATCATCCAGATGGCGATCGGCAGGTTCATCGAGGTGTAGAGGATGACCAGGGCCCAGATATTGTCCAGCAGACCGATATTGGACACGATCACGTACAGCGGCAGGATCGCCGCGACGACGGGCAGCATCTTGGTGCTCATGAAGAAGAACAACGCATCCGATGTCTTGCGGACGGGCCGCAGCGACAACGCGAATGCCGCGGGGACACCGAGCAGCAGCACCAGGATCGTCGACATGCCGGTCGCGAATACCGAGTTCAGCATCGCAGGCCCGATGCCCTGATCGAAAACTGCACTGTACTGATCCAGGGTCGGGGTGAAGAACAGCGTCGGCGGACTGGTCGCGGCGTCGCTTTCCTGTTTGAACGACGTCAGGACCATCCAGAACACGGGGAAGAAGAACCCGAGCCCGACGAGCCAAGCCACCACTGCCCACGGGCTGAACTTCTTGGACTTCTTCTTGCGGACGGGCGCCGCATCGCTTGTCGCCGTGGTTCGTTCGACTGTGGTGGTCATTTCTAGGCCGCCTCTTCCTTGCCGGAGAATGATTTGAAGATCAACCGAAGCGCGAAGCTGGCGATGATCATCGTGAAGATGACGACGACCACGCCCATGGCGGCGGCCTGGCCCATGTCGAAGCCCAGGAACGCGCGCTGGTAGATGTAGAACGGCAGGTTCGCACTGGCGACGCCCGGTCCACCCTGCGTCATCATGAAGATGGCGTCGAACGTGTTGACCAGGTAAACCGCACCCAGCACCACTCCTAGTTCGATGAAGCGCCGAAGGTGGGGCAGCGTCAGCTCCCGGAAGAGCTGCAACGCGCCGGCCCCGTCGACCCGGCCCGCCTCGAGTTGGTCACGAGGCATCGAGGTCAGGCCGGCCAGGATGAGCAGCATCATGAACGGCGTCCACTGCCAGATCAACTCGACCATCACCATCGCGAGGGGGAAGTCGCCGATCCAGTCCACCGGACCAAGGCCCACCAAGGAGAGCACCCAGTTGAGGATGCCGTTGTTCGGATCCAGAATCGTGGTCTTCCAGATCAGTGCCCCCGCAACGGGTGTGATTAGGAACGGCGTGATCAACAGCGTCCGGACAACCCCGCGTCCGAGGAACGCGCGATCCAACAGCAAGGCAATCAACAAGCCGAGCAGAGCTGAGATCAAAACCACGCCGACGATCAGGATGACGGTGTTGCCGGCCACCGACCAGAACTGACTGTCCTTGACCACCGAGATGTAGTTGTTCAGCCCCACGAATTGCCGTGACCCTGGACGAACCAGGTTCCACGACAACGTCGAGTAGTACAGGGTGAACAGGAACGGGACCTGCGTGACCGCGATCATGAAGATCAGCGCGGGTAGCAGTGGCCCTCGCCTGCGCCACCCCTCGGCGCGGCTCACGCCGGTGTCCTGGGCTTCCCGGATCTTGCGGACCCGTTCGGCCACTGCCCCCTGACTGGCGTCTGACTCGGTATCAGCAGTAAGAGTCATCACTTCTCCTGGTATGTCTTGCCGACGACCTCGGCGTATTGCTGTGCCTGGGCGAGCGCGTCCTCGACGGACTTCTGTCCGGCGATGGCCGCACTGATCTGCTGGCTCACCCGTGTCCCCAGATCCTGGAACTCGGGAATCCCGACGAACTGCACGCCGGTGTACGGAACCGGTTGCACCGTAGGCTTCTTCGGAGTCGAGTCCGTGATCGACTGCAACGTCAACGGGCCATAGGACTTCGAGATCGCCTCATACTCCGGCAGCTCTGTGTAGGTGGACGTTCGGCTGCCCGGTGGGACACGGGCCCAACCCAGCTTCTCACCGACCAGCTTCATGTAATCCTTGCTAGTCATCCACGAGATGAACTTCCATGCACCGTCGGGGTTCTTGGCGCCCTTCGGAATGCCCAATGCCCACGTGTAGAGCCAACCCGAGTTGGGCTTCTCGACGATCGGCGCGGGCAGGTAGCCGATCTTGCCCACCAGATCTGGGTACGTCTTCGGATCCTCGAGCACCGAGACCGCCGACGTCGCGTCGTACCACATCGCCGTCTGACCCTGACCAAACAGGTTGGCGCACTCCTGGAATCCGGTCGACGAGGCGCCGAGCTCTCCGGCACTGTTGATCAGGTCGACGTAGAAGTTGACGGCCTTCTTGACTTCGGGGCTGTTGAGCTGTGCGTTCCAGTTCTCGTCGAACCAGCGCCCGCCGAAGGTGTTGATCACGGTGTCCAGCGGTGCCAGCACCTCACCCCAACCGGGCTTGCCGCGCAAGCAGATTCCCGCCCGGTCATCGGTCTTCAACGTCTTGGCCCACTCCGCGACCTCTTGCCAGGTCGGCTGATACTTCGGGTCCTGATTGACCTTGATACCGGCTTGTTCGAAGAGGTCCTTGCGGTACATCAGGAACGACGACTCACCGTAGAACGGGACCGAGTACATATTGCCCTCGTAGGACAGCGAGTCGCGAAGCGACGGAATGAAGTCGGCCTCGTCGTACCCGGGCGTGTTCTTGGCGTACTCCGAAAGATTGAGCAGCCAACCGTCTTTCGCCCACTGCGGTGTTTCGAAGTTGCTGATCATCACGACGTCGAACTCACTGCCACCCATCGCGGTCGACATGGTGATCTTGGCGCGCGCCTGGTTCTCCGACAGCGAGATGAACTTCAGCTTCGTGCCCGGATTCTCCTTCTCGAACTCCGACGACAACTTCTGGGCGTCTGTCATCTGCGAGTTGGACACCAGGGCGATCGTCACCTCGTTCTCCGATGCCCCCAGGCTGCCCGCGCCGGCGCAGCCGGCGGTGAGCACCAGTCCAGCCGCGGCGACGCACGCCGATAGCTTGTGTAGCACCCTTCGTGTGGTCTTCACCTTTTACCTCACTCCTCGTCGAGTCATTGAGCTAGTAGCCAACGGGCACAATCGATGTCGCATACCAAGAGCTTCGCCAACTTGCCACGAAGCGCTGCCAGGGTGGCGCGGTGCTTGGCGGCACCGCTGGAGATCAGGATGGTCTTCACGCACGCGCGAATGTCCTCGAGCGGGACCGACACCGCGCGGTGGGCCAGCTCGGTGACGATCGGCTTGCCGTCGGAATCGAAGAAACGCCCGCCGATCTCGCCCACCGCCCCGAGCGAGAGGAGTTCGTCGAGCATCCGCCCGTCGAGGAAGCTGCCTTCGAACAAGGTGGTGGACGTGGACGCCGCGCCAACGCCGAACAGCATCGTGTCGGCGCGCCGGCCCGCTTCCAGAGTGCGGGAGATGACCGAGTCGCTTCGCATCGACGCCACCGTCGTTGGATCGGCGTAGAGCGGTGCAGGCAGCCGGATCGCGTTGGCGCGCAACACGTCCGCACTGCGGCTCAGAATGAGCTCCATGCCGGTCTGATACGTCGCCGTGGACATCGCACCGTCCAGCTGAACCACCGTGCGACAACTCGCCACCCCGGGGGCCAGCGCCGTCACGACCGCGACCTGTTCTGGGCCCCAGGTGAATCCGAGCACGTCGTCGGCGGAGAGCCGGCGCATAAGCAGGGCGGCGGCGGCGCGGCCGACGCTGGCGAAGACGGCGGGGCGGCCGGGCGTGCCCACGTCGACGCCGTGTCCGGTGACGACGGCCTCGGTGAGCCCGAAGCGCAGCTCGAGTTCGCGTTCCTCCTCGGCGTGCAGGCTGTCCTGCAGCGTGGGGGGCACGACGACCTCGATGCGCACCAGTCCCTTTGCCTTGGCCCGCGCGATGAGTCGCCCGGCGGTGGGCCGCGACACCCCGAGCCGGGCGGCGATCTCGGCCTGAGTGAGTCCGTCGAGGTAGTAGAGCGTCGCGGCGCGTAGGGCGAGCCGGAGATCCTCGGGCGTCGCGGCGGCGACACCGGCCGTGGCGGCAGCTGAATCGTGCGCGGCGGCGGCCCGGGCCACCTGGCCGTTCGACGTCGGTGTCGTCACGATTCCCGCTCCGCCTTTCCTTCGTCGCGTGTGAGCATTTGCTCAGGGGTGCGAGTAGATGCTCATCACGCTAACATCGAAGTGTGACGTACACAACACCCTCGATTTCCAAATACATGCGCGCCGCCGTCCTCGTCGCACCCGGTCGGATCGAGGTGGAGGAACGTCCGGTGCCAGTCCCGGCGCCCGGCGACGTGCTGGTCCGCGTCTCGAGGGTGGGCGTGTGCGGGTCGGACACCCACTACTACCGCGAAGGGCGCGTGGGCAGCTTCGTCGTCGACGGCCCCTTGGTGCTCGGCCACGAAGCGGCGGGCACGATCGTCGACGTCGGGGCGTCGGTGGACACCCGTCGCATCGGCGAGCGGGTGTCCATCGAGCCCCAGCGACCCGATCCCGAGAGTGCCGAGACGCGGCGCGGCGACTACCACCTCTGTCCGCACATGGCGTTCTTCGGCACCCCGCCGGTCGACGGCGCCTTCTGCGACTACGTGACCATCGGCGCGTCGTTCGCGCACCCGGTGCCCGACTCCGTGACGGATGACGCCGCCGCGCTGTGCGAACCCCTTTCGGTAGGCATCGCTGCCGTGCGCAAGGCCCGGATCGAGGCCGGCGCTCGCGTGCTGATCGCAGGCGCCGGCCCCATCGGCATGGTCATCAGCCAGGTCGCCCGCGCGTTCGGCGCCGCCGAGGTCGTCGTCAGCGATCCGGACGGAGCACGGCGCAGGCGAGCGGCCGACTTCGGGGCGACCACGTTGCTCGATCCGGCGTCCGACAGCCTCGACGACCTGGCCGTGGACGCCTTCATCGACGCCTCGGGGGCACCTCCGGCGGTGGTGGCCGGGATCCGCGCCGTACGCCCGGCGGGCATCGTCGTTCTGGTCGGGTCGGGCGCGGAGTCCATGATGCTGCCGACGCAGCTGATCCAGAACCGAGAACTCGTGCTCACGGGCGTGTTTCGCTACGCCGACACGTGGCCCTCCGCCATCGCGCTGGTCGAGTCCGGTCGCGTCGACCTCGACGCGATGGTGACGGGGAGATTCCCGTTGGAACAGGTCGCCGAAGCCCTCGACTCCGACCGGGTGCCGGGTACCGTCAAGACAGTGGTGACCGTTTCATGAAGCTCAACAGCGAAAACCTGGGACGAATCCCGATCGCCAAGCCGGGCTACGACCGACGCGAGATCGGCGTCGGCATGGTGCATTTCGGCGTCGGTGGGTTCCACCGCGCACATCAGGCGATGTACGTCGACCGCCTGCTCGACACCGGCACCGCCAACGAGTGGGGCATCTGCGGAGTCGGCGTGCTGCCCGGGGACCGCAGGATGGCCGACGTGCTGGACGCTCAGGACGGGCTCTACACGCTGGTGTCCGAGTACCCCGACGGGCACCGGGAACCGCGGGTCATCGGGTCGATCGTCGACTACCGCTTCGCTCCCGACGATCGCGAGGCGGTGGTTGAAGTGCTCGCCGCACCGAGCACGCGAATCGTCTCGCTGACCATCACCGAGGGTGGCTACCAGACCGAGAATGCGGGCCCCGACAGTGTCTTCGGCTTGGTGGCCGACGCGCTGGCCCGCCGCCGCGACCGCGGGCTGCCGTCGCCGACGGTGGTGTCGTGCGACAACATCGAGGGCAATGGCGACGTCGCGCGCGAGGCCTTCACCGCGTACGCCGAACGCACCCATCCCGGCCTCGCCGGCTGGATGGCCGACCACACGCGCTTCCCCAACTCGATGGTGGACAGGATCACCCCCGTCACCACACCCAACGTCATCGAGGCGCTGGCAACGGAATTCGGCGTCGAGGACCAGTGGCCCGTCGCCGCGGAGCCCTTCACCTCCTGGGTGCTCGAGGACTCCTTCTCCGACGGCAGGCCCGCGTTCGAGGACGTCGACGTACTGCTGGTCGACGACGTCACGCCGTACGAACTGATGAAACTGCGGCTACTCAACGCCAGCCACCAAAGCCTCTGCTACTTCGCGTACCTGGCCGGGTACCGCTTGGTGCACGAGGCCGCGGGCGACCCGCTCTTCGCCGAGTTCCTCGGCCAGTACATGGATTCCGAGGCGACGCCCACGCTGCTGCCCGTGCCGGGCATCGACTTGCCCGACTACAAGCGCACGCTGATCGAACGGTTCGCGAACCCCAGCGTGCGGGACACCGTGGCCCGACTGTGCTTCGGCTCGTCCGACCGGATCCCGAAGTGGCTGTTGCCGGTGATCAGGGAGAACCTGGAAAGCGGCGCACCGATCCGGCTGTCCGCGGCGACGGTGGCCAGCTGGGCGCGCTACGCCGAGGGCGTCGACGAACAGGGCGACCCGATAGAAGTCCAGGACCAACTGGCTGAAACGCTTGTCCCCCTGGCAAAGTCGCAACTCGAACACCCGCTCGCATTCATCGAGAACACGGCAGTGTTCGGCGACCTCGCCCAACACGAACGCTTCGTCGACGCATACCTGTGGGCGCTGGACTCACTGCACCGCAACGGTGCACGCGCCACCCTCGAACAGTTGGTCGGCTTCAGGGGCGAGCGAAGCGACGGGGAAGGCAAATGACCCCGCGGGCCCTGGTCATCGGCGAGGCCCTCATCGACATCGTCGAGCGCGACGGCGAAGTCCTCGGCGAGCACGTCGGCGGCAGCCCGCTCAACGTGGCGGTCGGCTTGGGCAGGCTGGGCCGCCCCGTCGACTTCCTCACCCACATCGGGCGTGACGCCAGGGGCCGGCGGATCGTCGACTACGTCGAAGCGTCTGGGGTGCAACTCGTTTCGGGCAGCCTCGACGCCACCCGTACGCCGACGGCGCTGGCCCACCTGAACGCCGAAGGCGCTGCCGACTACGAGTTCGACATCGAGTGGCAGCTGTCGGGCACTGCGGAGGGCGCGCCACCACTCGTCGCGCACACGGGGTCCATCGCCGCGTTCCTCGATCCGGGCTGCCTGGCCACCGCCGCCCTGCTGGACGCCTACCGCGCATCGGCCACGATCACCTACGACCCCAACGTGCGAACCGCGCTCATCTCCGACCGCGACCAGGCGATCGCCCGCATCGACCGCATGGTCGAGAAGGCCGACGTCGTGAAGGCCAGCGACGAGGACCTGCACTGGATCGACCCGAATCATTCGCCGGAGCAGATCGCGGCCACGTGGCTGAGCCTCGGGCCGGCGATCGTCGCCGTGACGATGGGTGGCCGCGGCGCCTTTGCCATCAGCGCGGCGGGAACGGTGCGGGTGGCTGCGCCGCCGGTGCAGGTGGTCGACACCGTCGGCGCGGGAGACTCGTTCATGACCGGACTCATCGACGCGCTGTGGTCCCTGGACCTGCTCGGCGCCGCCAAGCGGGCCGCCCTTGCGCGCATCTCGCTCGCCGACCTGGAGCGCGTAGTCGCGGAGGCCGTGCGCGCCGCGGCCGTGACGGTGTCTCGGGCGGGCGCCGACTTGCCCGACCGCGCCGCGCTCCAAGGCTGAGCAGCCCGTGGTCCATACTGGGTTATGCGTTCCATCTGGAAGGGTTCCGTCTCCTTCGGCCTGGTAAACGTGCCGGTCAAGGTCTACAGCGCCACCGAAGACAACGACATCAAGTTCCACCAGGTGCACGCCAAGGACAACGGGCGTATCCGCTACAAACGCGTCTGCGAGATCTGCGGCGAAGTCGTCGAGTATCGCGACATCGCACGGTCCTACGAATCCGACGACGGGCAGACCGTCGTCATCACCGACGAGGACATCGCCACGCTCCCCGAGGAGCGCAGCCGCGAGATCGAGGTGCTCGAGTTCGTGCCAGCCGAGCAGATCGACCCGATGCTGTACGACAAGAGTTACTTCCTCGAGCCCGACTCGAAGTCGTCGAAGTCCTACGTGCTGTTGGCCAAGACGCTCGCGGAGACCGACCGGATCGCCGTCGTGCACTTCACCCTGCGCAACAAGACGCGGCTGGCGGCGTTGCGGGTCAAGGACTTCAGCAAGCGCGACGTCATGATGATCCACACCCTGCTGTGGCCCGACGAGATCCGCGACCCCGACTTCCCCGTGCTCGACAAGGAAGTCGACATCAAGCCCGCCGAGTTGAAGATGGCCGGTCAGGTGGTCGAGTCGATGACCGACGACTTCGATCCCGACCAGTTCCGCGACACCTACCGCGAAGAAATGCTCGAGCTGATCCAGGCGAAGATCGAAGGCGGAGAGGCCTTTACCGTCGAGGAGCCAGAACCCGAGGACCTCGACGACACCGAGGACGTCTCCGACCTGCTGGCCAAGCTCGAGGCCAGCGTCCAGGCGCGCAAGGGCGGCGCGAAGGAGGCACCTGCCAAGAAGGCCCCAGCGAAAACGGCGGCGGCCAAGAAGGCACCGGCGAAGAAGGCTGCTGCGAAGAAGGCGCCCGCCAAGAAGGCCGCGGCCAAGAAGTGACCGACTTATCGGGGCTCGCGAAGCACCCGGTGACGACGGTGGCGGTCGGCGCAGCGGCGACGGCGCTGGGCCTGGCCGCCGAGACGTACCGGGCGGCCGAACGACTGCCGATCGTGGGCGCTCGGTTACGCGACGTCCGTTCGACGTTGGAGCGGCGGGGTGAGGACGTCCTGTCCACCGGACTCGAGCCCGTCATGGCGACCATCGCGGCCGTCGCGGTCGAGGTCGTCCATCGCGTGCTCGACGAGCTCGACCTCAACGAGCTCGTCCGGGAACGCATCGACCTGATCGGGTTGGCCGACGAAGTCGTCGCGGGCATCGACCTGCCTGCGATCATCCGGGACTCCACCGGAAGCGTGACCGCCGACGTCATGGACGACGTGCGCAGTCAGGGCGAGCGCGCCGACGACGTCGTGTCCGGTCTGGTCGACCGAATCCTCGGCCGCGACAAGGACACCCGTTGACCGAGCCGGAACCGCCGCGCGCCGCCGGCGTCGTCAGCCGCTGCGTGGCCGCGGTCGTGGACCTGGCAGTGGTACTGGCCATCATCGGCATCCTGTACGCCGGACTGGTGCTCGCCGTGCTCGCGCTGAATCCGTCGTCGTTCCGCTTCCCGGCGGTCGGCGTGGTGTTCTCCACGACGGTGACGTTCGGCATCTCGGTGCTGTATCTCGCCGGCTGCTGGGCGGTTTCTGGGTGTACCGCGGGCGCGGTGTTGATGGGGCTGCGGGTGACGGGCCGGACGTCGGAGCGCCTATCGATCGTGCGGGCCCTACTACGCGCGGTCGCCTGTGTCGCGGTGCCTATCGGACTGCTTTGGGTGGCCGTCGACAAACGACGACGGTCGTTGCAGGACGTGATCTTCGGCAGTCGCGTCGTCTACGTCAGCCCGCCTTCTCCTTGAGAAACAGCTTCGGTAGCAGCACCGTGGCCAGCGCCGAGACGAGCCACACCACGACGGTGGCCCCGATCCAGGCGCCGATGCCGCGGATGGTCAACCCGTTGGTCAACACCGACGCGAGGATGAGCGCCAGCAGCGTCGAGATCAGCCCGATGCCGCCAAGGAAGGCCGACGCGTAGCGGTTGGCGAGCTTGGCGATGAACGGCGACAGGATCGCCTGCGCGACGGAGAACACGACGACGGCGACGACGAACCCCAAGGCTCGCACCGACACGCCCTTGATCAGCCACGCCGCGATCAAGAGTCCGACGGCCGACGACCCGAGGAACACGGCCACCCGCAGCAGCATGGTCTTCATGACCGAAGCGTAGATCGGCGGCCGCCGACTCCACGCCGAACGTGCCGCCACGGCGAGAATCGGGGCGAATCTTCGCCACCAGCGCACGCTCGGCGAGAATTAGAACGTGTTTCAGAAATGCCTCACACCGCGGCGCACACCTTGCTAGCGTGTCGCCCGGCGAGAGAAGAGAGGCACACGTGATTCTGGACAGATTTCGACTCGACGATCGGGTCGCGGTAGTCACCGGCGCAGGGCGCGGGCTCGGTGCGGCGATGGCGTTGGCATTCGCGGAAGCTGGTGCTGACGTGGTGATCGCGGCCCGCACACAGTCCCAGCTGGACGAGGTCGCCGACCAGATCCGGGCCACCGGACGGCGGGCGCACGTCGTCGTCGCAGACCTGGCCCACCCGGAGGACACGGCCAAGCTGGCGGCCGAGGCCGTGGAGGCGTTCGGCAAACTAGACATCGTCGTCAACAACGTCGGCGGCACCATGCCGAACGCGCTGCTGAACACGTCGACCAAGGACCTCCGCGACGCCTTCACGTTCAACGTGACGACGGCGCACGCGCTGACGACGGCGGCCGTTCCACTGATGCTCGAGCACTCCGGCGGCGGCAGCATCATCAACATCACCTCGACCATGGGGCGGGTGGCCGGCCGCGGCTTCGCGGCGTATGGCACGGCCAAGGCGGCGCTGGCGCACTACACGCGACTGTCCGCGCTCGACCTCGCGCCGCGGATCCGCGTCAACGCCATCGCCCCCGGGTCGATCCTGACGTCGGCGCTGGAGATCGTCGCGAGCAACGACGAACTTCGCGACCCCATGGAGAAGGCCACCCCGATGCGCAGGCTCGGCGACCCACTCGACATCGCTGCCGCCGCGGTCTATCTCGCGTCACCCGCGGGCGGCTACCTGACCGGCAAGACCCTCGAGGTCGACGGTGGCATCACCTTCCCGAACCTCGACCTCCCCATCCCCGACCTTTAAAGGACAGCCCACGCATGCCAATCAAAGTCGCCGCGATCGGCACCGGAAACGTCGGTCGGCACGCGCTGACCCAGCTGATCACCGACCCCCGGTTCGAACTGACCGGCGTGTGGGTGTCGTCGGAGTCGAAGGCGGGCAAGGACGCCGGTGAGCTTGCCGGACTTGAGGTTTCGACGGGCGTCACCGCCACCACCGACCTCGACGCCGTGCTGGCCACCAAGCCCCAATGCGCGGTCTACACCGCAATGGCCGACAACCGCCTCGTCGAGGCGCTGGAGGACTACCGGCGCATCCTGGCCGCCGGCGTCAACGTCGTCGGCAGCAGCGCCGTGTTCCTGCAGTACCCGTGGGACACCCTTCCGAAGGAAATGGTCGCCCCCATCGAGGACGCCGCCGAGTCCGGTGGGGCCAGCCTGTTCGTCAACGGCATCGACCCCGGCTTCGCCAACGACCTCCTGCCGCTCGCCCTGGCCGGCACGTGCCAGAGCATCGAGCAGATCCGGTGCATGGAGATCATCAACTACGACACCTACGACAGCGCCACCGTGATGTTCGACGTGATGGGCTTCGGCAAGCCGCTCGACGAGCTCCCGATGCTGCTGCAACCCGGCGTGCTGAGCTTGGCGTGGGGCTCGGTGGTGCGGCAGCTCGCCGCCGGAATGGGGGTCGAACTCGACGAGGTCACCGAGACCTACGTCCGCGAGCCCGCGCCAGAGGACTTCGACATCGCGTCCGGTCACATCGCGAAGGGCACCGCCGCAGCGCTGCGGTTCGAGGTGCGCGGCATGAAGGACGGCAAGGTCGCCGTCGTGCTCGAGCACGTCACCCGGCTGCGCGACGACCTTCGTCCGGACTGGCCTCAGCCTGCTCAGGAGGGCGGTTCGTACCGCATCGAGCTCACCGGAGAACCGTCGTACACCCTCGACCTGTGCCTGAACAGCCCCAACGGCGATCACAACCACGCGGGGCTCGTCGCGACGGCCGCGCGCGTCGTCAACGCGATCCCCGAGGTCGTCGCCGCCCAACCGGGAATCCGTACGACGCTCGACTTGCCACTCGTCACGGGAAAAGGGCTGTACGCTGGGAGTTGACTGTCAATTGACATAGGGACGAAGGGCGCTGCCATGCGGACTCGGTATTTCATCGGAGCGTTCGCAATTGCGGGAGCCGCAGCGGCCCTGATCCTGGCCCCGACCGCGGGGGCGGACCCCGAGTCCAACTTGCCCACCTGTACGACGACCGGCGAGAGCGGCGGGTACACGGGCACCCAGACCACCGAATGCGCGACGCCCGGAAACGTCCAGATCAATGCGACCGCACCCGAGCCCGTCTATCCCTATCCGTGGGACGACGAGTTCTACGGGTCCGCGATGATCATCGGCGGCGGCGGTTACGGCCCACACGGCGGTGGTGGTGGCGGAGGCCACCGGTAGTTCCCTCTGGCCCATAAAGGAGGCCAATGATGTCTAGCCATAGACGTTGGATCGCAATAGTTTTCGCGACGGCTGGCACGGCGGGGACGGTGCTCTTGGCCCCGGTGGCGGCGGCCGCTCCGGAGTGCGTCAACACCGGCCCGAACACCACTCAGTGCTCGACGGCGGGCCACACCCAGATCATCACCAGCCCGCCGCCGATGAACAACGGCCCGTGGGGCTGGCCGTATGGCGGCTTCGGCATCAGCCTCGGCGGCATCGGTATCGGCTGGTAGCTCCTGACGTTAGCCCAGCCTTCGTTGCTCGTTCCCAGAGGTTTCGGCTAACCTAACTTTTCTGTTCGAGGAGTCGGATAGAGAAGGCGGGTTGCTTTGGCCACGGACACGGACACCAAGGTGCCGCTTCGGCCGGGCATGTTGCTGCTCGGACCGGCGTTCGTCGCAGCCATCGCCTACGTCGACCCCGGCAACGTCGCGGCCAACGTCAGCGCGGGCGCACAGTTCGGGTTCCTGCTCGTCTGGGTCATCCTCGTCGCCAACGTGATGGCCGGTCTGGTGCAATACCTGTCGGCGAAGCTCGGCCTGGTGACGGGCCGCTCGCTACCCGAGTCGGTGGCCGACCACACCCGCACTCCCACCCGGATCGCGTACTGGCTGCAGGCCGAATTAGTCGCGATGGCAACAGATCTCGCCGAGGTGGTCGGCGGCGCTATCGCGCTGTACCTGCTCTTCGACCTGCCGCTCCTGGTCGGCGGCGTGATCACCGGCGTGGTATCGCTTCTGTTGCTCGCGATCCAGAATCGCCGCGGTCAACAGGTGTTCGAGCGCGTCATCACGGGCCTGCTGCTCGTCATCGCCGTCGGATTCCTCACCAGCCTTTTCGTCGAGCCGCCCTCACCTGCGGACGTCGCGTCGGGCCTGCTGCCCCGCTTCGACGGCGCCGAGAGCATCCTGCTGGCCACCGCGATGCTCGGCGCCACGGTCATGCCGCACGCGGTGTACCTGCACTCAGGGCTCGCCCGCGATCGCCACGGTCATCCCGAGGCCGGCGCCCCACGCCGCAGGCTGTTGCGGATCACCCGCTACGACGTCGGCATCGCGATGCTGCTGGCCGGCGCGGTGAACCTCGCGATGTTGTTGGTGGCGGCCACCAACCTGCAGGGCATCGAGAACACCGACTCGATCGAGGGTGCGTACGCGGCAGTGCAGAACGCGCTCGGCCCGACGGTGGCGCTGTTCTTCGCGATCGGCCTGCTGGCGTCGGGGCTGGCGTCGTCGTCGGTCGGCGCCTACGCGGGCGCGATGATCATGGGCGGTCTGCTGCGCCGGTCGTATCCGCTGCTGCTGCGCCGGCTCGTCACCCTGATCCCCGCGCTGGTCATTCTGGCAGTCGGCATCGACCCGAGCCGCGCCCTGGTGTTGTCGCAGGTGGTGCTGTCATTCGGCATCCCGTTCGCGCTGATCCCGCTGATCCGGCTGACCGCGAACCGCACGCTGATGGGCGACGACGTGAATCACCGGGTGACGACGGCGCTCGGGTGGCTGGTTGCCGCGATCATTAGTGTGTTGAACGTGGTGTTGATCTATCTGACCGTCACGGGATAGCTCACGTTCAAACGTCGAGCCGCTCGACCGGTTGGCCCGTAATCTGCGCTATCAACTCAAAGTCCTTGTCCAGCGCCAGAATTGTCAACCCGGATAGTTCGGCGGTCGCCGCAACGAGGAGGTCGGGGATGGAGGGCGCGCGATGTTGGCCGCGATCGGCCAGCAGGAGCTGAACCTCGACCGCTCGATCCTCCGCCGCTGGAGTCAGGTATTCCACGGGCATGAGAGCAAGCGGCGGTGCGATTGACTCGCTTCGTGCCTGCGCGCCGGTCCGAAACGAGTAGCCGATTTCAAGTCGGGTAACGGTGCTGATGCGAACCATGCCGCGCTCGATACGTTCCACCCATACCTGCGGCTCATGGGAGTCGGGCAACCGCGTGTACGCCGATTTGTCGATGAGCCACGTGGTTACCGCCACGCACGCTCCATCACCTGCGGATCATCGAGGTCCTTGGCCGCCCCGGCAGCTCGACGAAGATCGTCGATGGTGAGTTGGCCGCTGGCGGCGCTGGTCGACCGTTCGGCTTCAAGCCTGCGGCGCAGATACTCGTTGCGTGATAGCCCGCACGCAGCCGCGTCGGCGTCGATGCGTGCGACGGCGGCTTCGGACAAGCCCCGAATAAGCACATCGGTCATGCGCCCCACCTCCTGATATCACTGCTATCAGTGTATGCCTCTGTCGCCACCTCGCTCACCCAGCACGACCGGTTTGCGATGATTGGCTGAATGCAGGGCTACTTCGCATACGGCTCCAACATCTGCGTCACGCAGATGGCACAACGCTGCCCCGACGCGCTCGACCCGCGCCCCGCCACGCTGGCCGACCACGACTGGCTCATCAATGAACGCGGCGTCGCGACCGTCGAACCGTTCGACGGCGCCCTCGTACACGGCGTGCTGTGGCAAATCACCGATGCGGACCTCGCGACGCTGGACCGCGCCGAGGGCGTGCCCGTGCGCTACCGCCGCGACAGGATCGTGGTGCACACCGACGACGGGCCCACCGAGGCGTGGGTGTACGTCGACCACCGCGTCGAGCCCGGCGCCCCCCGCGCCGGTTACCTCGAGCGGATCATCGCCGCCGCGGGACACCACGGACTGCCGGCCCGCTGGGTGGAGTTCCTCAACCGGTGGGATCCGGTCAACTGGCCACGTCAGCTCGGCGAACCGGATCCGTCGGCGCCACAATCGCTTTCGGAGCTGCTGTCCGATCCGGACGTGACGGAGGCGAGCGTCTTGCGGTCGACGTTCGGCTTCCTCGCCATCCACGGCGGCGGACTCGAGAAGATGACCGACGTCATCGCCGAGCGTGCCGCGGACGCCGCCGACGCCTCGACCTACCTCGTCCGGCACCCACGCGACTATCCGAACCACTTGTCGTCCAGCGCCTTTCGCGCCGAGGAGTCGGATGCGCTTGCGGAGTTCCTCGACCACGTCGAGGTCGTGGTGTCGATACACGGATACGGGCGCATGAACCGGAGCACCCAGTTGCTGGTCGGTGGACGCAATCGCCTGCTGGCCGCGCACCTCGCCCGCCACGTCGTCATCCCCGGGTACGAACTCGTCACCGACGTCGAACGGATTCCCCGCGAACTGCGCGGGCTGCATCCCGCCAACCCGGTGAACCAGCCGCCCGGCGGTGGGGCCCAGTTGGAACTGTCCCCGCGCGTGCGGGGGATCAGTCCGCGCAGCGGCATGGTCGGCGACAACGGGCTGACCCCGGCCACGTCCGCGCTGGTCGCGGGGCTCGCCGCCGCCGCCCGGTCCTGGGCCTGACTACCCGCGCTCGCCCCGCAGGTACGTGCCCCTGACCCGGATGGCTGGTAGTTCCAGCGGCGCCACCGCCCGCGGGTCGCGGTCCAGCCAAACGAGGTCCGCACTCGCGCCAGGGACCAGCCGACCCCAAACCCCCTCGGCGAACGCCTGTTCCGCGACACCCTCGGTGTAGGCGCTCAGCGAGCGTTCGATGGTGACGATCTCCTCGGGCGTCCAACCTCCTTCCGGCTCCCCTTCCTCGGTCTGACGCGAAACCGCGACGGCGATGCCGTCCAGCGGCGCCCCCGAGGACACCGGCCAATCCGAGCCGAACGCGAGCGGGGCGCCCGCGTCGTCGAGCGACCGCATCCGGTACTGCTTGTCGGCGCGCTCCCGGCCGAGCCGGGGAATCGTCAACACCGTCATCAACGCATCCATCTGCGCCCACAACGGCTGCATGCACGCGATGACGCCCAGCGCGGCGAAGCGGGCCAGGTCGGCGTCGTCGACGAGTTGCACGTGGGCGATCACGGGACGACGGTCGCGCGGGCCGTTGCACTCGACTGTGTACTCGATAGCGTCGAGCGCCTGGCGCACCGCGGCGTCACCGATGGCGTGAATGTGGATCTGCAGCCCCAGTTCGTCGACGCGGCGTGCGGCCTCGGCCAGACTCTGGCCCTCCCATACCTGCATGCCGTGACTGTGAAGCCCGGAGCAGTACGGCGCGAGCAGCGCGCCAGTCTCGTTCTCCACGACGCCGTCGGCGAAGAACTTGACGGTCCGGGCGGTCAGGAACGGCGAGCCGAGCGCCTCGACGCGGCGCTTCGCATCGGCGAAATGCGTTAGCTGCGTATCGAAGTGGCGGGGGTCGGCGTAGAGCGCGAGGTTGAACCGGACGCGCAGCGCGTCGAGCCGCGCGGCCTCGAGGTAGGTCTCGACGTCGCCCGGCTCGACCCACGCGTCCTGCACCCACGTGACGCCGCGGGCCAGGTAGTAGTCGGCGGCGGTGCCGAGTGCGGCGATCCGGACGCCTTCGTCGCGCGGCGGCGCGACGGCGGTGACGAGGTCGACCGCGCCCCACTCGCGCAGCGTGCCGAGCACGGAGCCGTCGGCGCGGCGCGGGATCTCCCCCAGCGGCGGATCGGGGGTGTCCGCCGTGATGCCCGCACGCTCCAGCGCGGCGGAGTTGCACCACACCGTGTGGTAGTCCCAGGCCCGCAACATCACCGGCCGATCGGATACGGCCTCGTCGAGCCAGCGCGCGTCGAACAGCCCATCGGGCGCCAGGCTGCCGTCGTAGGACGCGCCGACGATCCACTCCTCGTCGGGATTGTCGTTGGCGAAGCGCCGCACCGCCTCGACGATCTCGTCGACCGACGTGCACGGCCGCACCGCGGGCCCGACGTACTCCAGCCCGCCGGGCAGTGGGTGTGCGTGGCCGTCGCCGAACGACGGCATCAGGAAGCCGCCGTCGAGGTCGACCTCGACCGCTCCGAGGTCGGCGGCCAGCGTGGTCGCGTCCTGCCCGACGGCGGTGATCACACCGTCGGCGACAAGCAGTGCGTCGGTGGTGGGTGCGGAAGCGGCGACCCACACCGTTCCGTTGCGAAACAGGGTGATCGCCACGGTCAGGGACATTACGCGCGGGACCACCCATCCGCCGCCCACGTGGCTCCGAATAGAGGGTGTGGAGCTTAGAGACCTGCCCGGCCGCTCGATCGCCGTCATCGGCAGCGGCGTCGCCGGACTGACCGCCGCCTACGTGCTGTCGGCGCGCAACAGAGTGACCCTGTTCGAGGCCGACACCCGACTCGGCGGTCACGCCCATACGCACTTCGTCGACCGCGGCGACGGAAACATCGTCGGCGTCGACTCCGCCTTCCTGGTCCACAACGACCGCACCTACCCCACGCTCTGCTGGTTGTTCTCCGAACTCGGCATCGCGACGCAGGACACGGACATGTCGATGTCGGTGCGCGACGACGCGATCGCGCTCGAGTACGCCGGGGCCCGCGGCCTTGGTGGACTGTTCCCCGCCCCGTCCAACCTGGCCCGGCCGCGCTACCTGCGAATGCTGCTCGAGGTCAAGCGTTTCCACCGCGTTGCGACCCAGCTGCTCGACGACGAGCGCGACGACCTCGAAACGCTCGGCGCGTTCGTCGCACGGCACGGCTTCTCCGACTACTTCGTGCAACGCTTCCTGACGCCGCTGGTGGCCGCGGTGTGGTCCTGCGCACCCGGTGAGGCCATGCGCTACCCCGCGCGGTACCTGTTCGTCTTCCTGCAACACCACGGCATGCTGTCGGTGTTCGGTTCGCCGACGTGGCGCACCGTGGTCGGTGGGTCGGCGTCCTACGTCGAGGCCATCGCGACCCGAGTGCACGAAATCGTGGCCGGCGTGCCGGTTCGCGCGGTTGCACGGGTACCCGACGGCGTGCTGATCACCACCGGCGACGCCGCGCCACGTCACTTCGACGCGGCCGTCATCGCCACCCACCCCGATCAGGCCCTGCTGATGCTGGCCGCACCCACCGCCGCCGAGCTCGCAGTGCTCGGCGCGATTCCCTACTCGACGAACCATGCGCAGCTGCACACCGACGCCTCGGTGCTACCGCGGCGGTCACGGGCCCGCGCGTCGTGGAACTACCTCGCGACGTCGAGCGCCGACGACGTGCTGGTGACGTACGACATCACCCGGTTGATGCGACTGTCCGGCCCGCGCAGATTCCTGGTCACGCTCGGCGGACGAGAGTGGGTCGACCCCGCGTCCGTCATCGCCGAGATGACGTACAGCCATCCGCTATACACGCCGGAATCGGTTGCCGCTCAACGACTATTGCCGACGCTGGACGACGATCGAGTGGTGTTCGCCGGCGCGTACCACGGCTGGGGCTTCCACGAGGACGGCGCGGCATCGGGGCTGCAGGCCGCCCGGCGGCTCGGCGCGTACTGGCCTGCGGCTTCCGAGCGGGAGCCGGTCCCATGCTGACGCCCGCCATCTACCGGACACGGATCACGCATCTGCGGCGCGCACCCGTCCACCACTACTTCGAGCAGCGCGGCTACTGCTGGTACGTCGACCTCGACAACCTGCCGCGGCTGCCGCGCTGGTTGCGCCCGTTCGCGAGGTTCGATGCCCGCGACCACTTCTCGGTACCTGCCGAACCCGATCAGTCGCTGCGCCAACGCGTCGACGCCTTCCTGACCGAGCGCGGCATCAGCCTGCCGGGCGGCACCGTCACCGCCCTGCTGCAGGCCCGGGTGCTTGGCTACGTCTTCAACCCGTTGAGCATCTTCTGGTGCCACGACGCCGACGGGGTGCTGCGTCACGTCGTCGCCGAGGTGCACAACACGTACGGCGGCCGCCACGCATACCTGTTGCCGCCCACCGGCGATCAGCCCGCCGCGGTCAAGAAGAAGCTCTACGTCTCGCCCTTCAACGAGGTCGAGGGGTACTACCTGGTGTGTGCGCCGCGTCCCGCCGAGGAACTCGACGTGACGATCTCGTTGCATCGGGAGGACGAGCCGGCGTTCGTTGCGACGTTGCGTGGCACCCGGCGGCGCGCCTCGGTGGGGCAACTCCTACGTCTTCAGCTGGTGGCCCCGGTGGCACCGTTGATGGGCGCCTTCTGGATTCGCGTGCAGGGCATCACGTTGTGGGCACGTCGGGTGCCGCTGGTTCCGCGGCAATCCGTCGTCGAGCGGGAGAGGGTCGATCAACTGTGACCATCCAAACCACCAAAAGCAGTTCTGCGGCAACCGATCCGCGGCGCTGGACGGCCGTCGCGCGGGTGCCACGTGGACCCGTCAGCGTGGCCGCCGGCCGCATCGCCGACGCACTGCTCCGCCGCGCCGTCGCCCGCCTGCCAATCCGGCTGGAGTACCCGGACGGTCTGGTGATCGGGGCCGCCGATCCGACGCTGCCGACCATGGTGATCCATCAGCCCACTGCGCTGGCGCGGCGCGTCGGCCGGTACGGGCTCATCGGTTTCGGCGAGTCCTACATGGCGGGTGAGTGGGAGTCCACCGACCTGGCCGGCGTGATGACGGCGTTCGCCACCTCCGTCGCCGACCTGATTCCGCGTGCACTGCAACGGCTCCGGCCGCTCGCCGTGGTGCGCCACCCCCGCACGATGTACAACAGCCTGACGCAGGCGCGGGACAACGTCGCCCAACACTACGACTTGTCGAACGACTTGTTCGCCGAGTTCCTCGACGACACCATGACCTACTCGAGTGCGCTGTTCGAGACGTCGCGACCCAGCTGGGACGACCTGGCCGAGGGGCAGCACCGCAAGATCGACCGGCTGCTCGACTCGGCCCGGGTGGGCCCAGGCAGTCGCGTGCTCGAAATCGGAACGGGCTGGGGCGAGTTGTGCATTCGGGCGGCGGCGCGCGGCGCGCACGTCCACTCGATCACGCTGTCGGCCGAACAGCAGCGCATGGCGCAGCAGCGCGTCGCCGACGCCGGGCTGTCCGATCGCGTGGTGATCGAACTCAAGGACTACCGTGAGGTCGATGGACGCTACGACGCGCTGGTGTCGGTCGAGATGATCGAAGCCGTCGGATACCGGTTCTGGCCCAAGTACTTCCATACGCTCGACCGACTGGTGTCGCCGGGCGGGCGCGTCGCGATCCAGGCGATCACCATGCCGCACGACCGCATGCTGGTGTCCCGCAACACCTATACCTGGATCCAGAAGTACATCTTCCCCGGCGGGCTGATTCCGTCGGTGGAGGCCGTCGTCGGCATCACCGAGCGCGAGACCCGCCTGCGCACGGTTGGCATGGTCTCGCTGCGCCCGCACTACGCCGAGACGCTGCGGTTGTGGCGGGAACGCTTCCTGGCCCGCCGGGATGCGGTGTCGGCGTTGGGCTTCGACGGCGTCTTCCACCGGATGTGGGAGCTCTACCTGGCGTATTCGGAGGCCGGGTTCCGGTGCGGCTATCTCGACGTCTATCAGTGGACGTTTGCGCCGACGGGTAGCGACCTATGAACTTCGTCGTCGTTTCGGCTGGGGCGCTGGCGATCCTGGTGCTCGTGTATGGCGCCACCTTCCTGATCGGCCGGCGCATCGGCCGCTACAACGTCGTCGACACCGCGTGGGGCGTCAGCTTCGTGGCCGTCGCAGCGGTCGCGGCCGTGCTCGGCACCGGCGACGTGTTCCGCAGGCTGCTGCTACTCGCGCTCGTCGCGGTGTGGGGACTTCGGCTGGCCTGGCACATGATCGGCAAGTCCGCGGGCAAGGGTGAGGACCCTCGGTACGAGGCGCTGTTGAAGGGCGACTTCTCGGCCGTCAACGTGCTGCGCAAGATCTTCTTGATCCAGGCCGTCGCCACGTGGTTCATCTCGCTGCCGCTGCAGTTGTCGGCGACGCTCGGGCCGACGCCGACCGGACTGCTTCCGGTGCTCGGCGTTGGCGTCGCGGTGTGGGTGGTGGGGGTGCTCTTCGAAGCGGTCGGCGACCACCAGTTGCGCACGTTCAAGTTCGACCCCGCAAACAAGGGCGTCATCATGGACCGCGGTTTGTGGGCATGGACGCGTCACCCCAACTACTTCGGCGACGCGGCCGTGTGGTGGGGGCTCTGGCTGGTCACCATCGCCGGTTGGGTGTCGCTGTCGACGGTGTTGTCGCCGGTGCTGATGACGTACTTCCTGGTGTACGCGACGGGCGCCCGACTCACCGAGAGAATCATGCGCGACCGCCCCGGATTTGTCGAATACTGTTCGCGGACATCATTTTTCGTTCCGCTTCCGCCTAGATCGCGAATACCGTGACGACGCTCGCATCCGCCGCTAGGCTACCGGGAGTGACGGCCGACCTCGACGCATTGCTGCGCCGGGTGGCGCAGCGCGACGTCGACGCCTTCGCTGCCTTCTACGACGACACCCGTGCCAGAGTGTTCGGGCTAGTCACCCGCGTGCTGCGCGACCCCGGGTACAGCGAGGAGACCACGCAGGACGTCTACCTGCAGGTATGGCGCAACGCAGGCAATTACGATCCAGCAGCCGGGTCGCCCATGGCCTGGTTGATGACACTGGCGCACCGCAGGGCCGTTGACCGGGTGCGCTCGGAACAGGCCGCCAGCGAGCGCGAATCACGCTACGGCGCCGCCAACGTCGACCCACCGGCCGACCGCGTCGCCGAAGCCGTGATCCAACTCGACGAGCAGCGTCAGGTCACCGAATGTCTCGGCTCGCTCACCGACGCGCAGCGCGAAGCCATCCAGCTGGCCTATTACGAAGGACTGACCTACTCGCAAGTGTCGGAACGATTGTCGGCAAACCTCGCGACGATCAAGTCCCGGATGCGCGATGCACTCCGCGGACTGCGCAAATGCCTGGGGGTCTCGTGACCGAGCCAACGAACCCCGACCTCATGACCTTCGCGACGCCCTACGCGTTGCACGCGGTGTCGCAGGCGGAGTACGACGACATCGAACGGCAGCTGGCCGACGCGCCGGAGCTCGTCGCGCGGGCCTTCACCGACGAGGTGCGTGCCGTGCGCGAGACCATGGCGGTGGTGTCCACCGCGACGGCCGTCGAACCGCCGGATCAGTTGCGCGACCGGCTACTTGCGGCCATCGACGCCCACGGTCCGGTGCGCCGCACTCCCCAACGGCGCGACTGGCGCAACATCGTGATGGCGGCCGCGGCCGCGCTCGTCGTCGGACTGGTCGTCGTCGGCATCGGATGGTCCATTCGTCCGACCGCGAATCCGACTATGGCAGAACAGATCTTCGCCGCGCCCGACGTACGCACGGTGTCGGGTGCGATCCCGAGCGGCGGCACCGCAACCGTCATGTTCTCGCGGGATCGCAACGCAGCCATGTTGGTGATGAACAACGTCGCACCGCCGCAGCCGGGCACGGTCTATCAGATGTGGCTCGTCGACGCGAAGGGCGCGCGTTCGGCGGGCACCATGGACGCCGCGGCCGTCGCCCCGTCGACCACGGCGATGCTCCCCGACCTCGGGGACTCCGAGACGCTGGCGTTCACCGTCGAACCTGGCGGCGGATCGAGCCAACCCACCACCCCGATCTTCGCGCAGCTGCCGCTGACTTAGGCTCGGAGCGTGGCCAAGGAATTCCGCTTCGGAGTAGGTCTGCAAGCTGCGCGGCGCGCACAATCCGTCCAAGACTGGGCGCAACGCATGGAGGGCCTGGGGTACGACGTCGTCAACATGGCCGACCACCTCTACACCACGGCGCCGTTCCCGATGATGACGGCGCTCGCCCTTGGCACGGAGAAGCTGAGGGTCGGCACGTTCGTGCTCAACGCCGGCTTCTACCGGCCGGCGCTGCTAGCCCGCGACGTCACCT
Source organism: Mycobacterium sp. RTGN6 (assembly GCF_033804605.1). Taxonomy (NCBI): domain Bacteria; kingdom Bacillati; phylum Actinomycetota; class Actinomycetes; order Mycobacteriales; family Mycobacteriaceae; genus Mycobacterium; species Mycobacterium sp. RTGN6. The sequence goes on along the minus strand of NZ_JAPZKZ010000011.1, from coordinate 169,432 downwards.
CGCTGCGCGACCTGTCTGGAGGACGGCTCGATCTCGGACTCGGCGCTGGCTACGTCAAGGAGGAGTTCGAGCAGGCCGAACTGCCCTACCCCACCGCCGGTCAGCGCGTCGCGTGGCTGGGGCACGTCATCGAGCACATGAACGAGCACGTGCCCGACGTTCCGATCCTCGTCGCCGGAAACGGCGACAAACTGTTGACGATCGCCGCGCAACGCGCCGACATCATCGGGCTCACCGGCGGCGCCCCGATCACCGCGGACTCCGACCCGCTGGCCGACCGCATCGCATTCGTGCGGGCCGCGGCCGGCGACCGATTCGAGTCATTGGAACTCAACATCGCCGTGACGTCGATGCCGACCGACGATTCGGGACTGCCCGATCTGTCGCTCACGCGTCGGTTCCTGCCCGAGTTCTCCGACGAGGAGTTGCTGCGCACGCCGGCAGTCCTGTCCGGGTCGGTGACCGACATGGCCGACCGTGTCCGTGAGCTCCGCGACTCCTACGGCGTCACGTACATCACCGTGCAGCAGCAGCACGCCGAGGTGTTCGCCAAGGTCATTGCGGAACTCCGCTGAACCGCTTGGGTAGACTTCTGCCGTCCCCGCCCCCGTAGCTCAGGGGATAGAGCACGGCTCTCCTAAAGCCGGTGTCGCATGTTCGAATCATGCCGGGGGCACCGCAACGTCCTCTCCGACGGCGCGCCGCGTGACTTCCAGGAGGTCATCGAGATCCAGGTACTCGATCACGCGTCCCTGAGGCGCTCCAGAACCCCGGCCTCCTCGCCCACCACACGTCGCAGCACCGCGTCCACCTTGGTCTTGTGCGCCCGTCGGGCCCCGCCAAGCACCACCGACGCACTGAGCGCCAGCGCAGCGATCAGCAGCACGGCGCCGATCAGCGGGACGACCACTTTCACAACGGGCTCTCTCTGTTGCTGCCCATCACTCCCTTTGAATCCTCTCGTTGGCGCCTGATGGTTTCCGGGTCGTCGTCATCCCACGGCCCGCTGGCGGCGGGTCGTATCCCTGTTCGTTGTATGCGGTCGTAGACCTGCCGGTACACCATGAGCAGGGTCGTGAGCTCGCACAGCTCCATGTCGGAAAAGGCGATCTCGGGCATGATCTCGAGCAGTTCCCGAACGACTCGCTCGATCTGCTCGTTGCGAGTGACCATTCCTTCCACCACCTTCCGTTCGCTGCGCGGTCTGTCCGGCGACGGTAGCGCCAGCTACCGACAGAATCCATCTTTTATTCACCGTTTATGACGGACAATCGGGCAGATTGAGGTGGAACAGTTGACGACGGATCATGCTCAAACCAGCTGTAAGAGTGGGCTTTCGGGCATTGCCGAGAATCGCCGGAATGCCGCAAGTTCGAATGCCGGTGTCGCGTGCTCGAATCATGCCGGGGCACCTTTCAGTGGTGGTAGCTCGCCACCCCTGAACAACTCGATCCACTGGCCTCCACGAGTGCTGCCAGACGACCTCCCCAACCCACCCACGCCGAACCCTGCAATCGATCGACTACGTCGCGAACTCCTCGGCGAGTCCGTCGAAGACGACCGAGCATCACTGGTTGGTCCCGTCGATCCGACAAGGCTGTGTTGTCAGCGTCGTCCCGGCGCATCACCACGGTGGTTCTAGGTCCGTGGCGTTGGGTGAGCGTGGCGATCCTCAAGCGACGAACGGCTCCGGCAGGCAGATCGGCTAGACGTACTCGCGTTGTACTTCTGCGCTGCTTCGTACCTGACCGCGGCTACCTGAGAGTCGACCCAACCTCGGCGAGCATACCTCGTTTCGAGGTATCCTCGAGAGGTGCTGGAACTCGCGATCCTTGGTTTCCTGGCGGCGGGCCCGCTGCATGGGTATGAATTGCGCCGCCGCGTGGTGCAGCTGTCGGGTCATACCCGGCCGGTCAGCGACGGCACCCTCTACCCGGCAATCAACCGCATGCTCAACCGCGGGTTCTTGGAGCGCCGGGTCGAAGCGGGCGCCGCGGCAGCGCAGCGCCATGTCTTGAGCCTGACCGACAGCGGATGGGTGGAGTTGCGTGAACGTCTGCGCAAACCCGCCGATCACGAAATCACCGACGCCAGCAAGTTCTTCACGATCCTGGCGTTCATATCGTTGCTTCCCGACGCTCACGACCGCAACGCGGTGCTACGCCGGCGGCTGGATTTCCTCGAAGAACCGGCAAGCTTCTTCTACGACGATGAGCGGGCACTGCGCGCCGAGGACACGCCCGATCCCTACCGACGCGGCATGTTGCTGATCGCCCGAGCCACCAGCCACGCCGAACGCGCCTGGCTGCACGACATGCTCGATACGCCAGCCGACGACGATCACACCCACTGAAAGAACGGAACATTCGACGTGCTTGCCGTGTGGTACGACAGTCAGGGCCCCGCCAGCGACGTGCTGCAGGTTGGTGACCTGCCCGACCCTCGGCCCGGTCCCGGTGAGGTCCGCGTCCGCGTCCACCGCTCCGGGGTCAACCCCGGCGACACCAAGAAGCGGCGCGGATGGCTCGGCTCGGCCATGCCGTTCCCGCGCGTCATCCCCCACAGCGATGCCGCAGGCGTCGTCGATGACGTGGGCGACGGTGTCGACAACAGCCGTGTGGGACAACGGGTATGGGTCTACGGTGCGCAGTCCTACCGGTCCTTCGGCACCGCCGCCCAGTTCACCGTCGTCCCCGAACACCTCGCCGTGGCCCTGCCCGACGGCGTCGGCGACGACGTTGGGGCGGCCCTGGGCATTCCCGGTGTCACCGCCCACCGCGCCGTCTTCAGTGACGGTCCCGTGGCCGGTAAGACACTGCTCGTGCACGGGGCGCTTGGCGGCGTCAGCTCGTTGGCCGCCCAACTCGCCCGCTGGGGCGGAGCGACCGTGATCGCCACCGTCACCCGCAGCAGCGACCTCGATCGCGTCGATCCGTCGGTGGTAGCGCACGCCGTCGCCCTCGATCAATCCGATCCGGCCGCCGCGATCCGTGAGTTCGCACCCAAGGGCGTGGACCGCGTCGTCGAGGTGGCGCTATCCGACAACGCCGACCTCGATGCTGCGGTCGTCGCCAACGACGCCGTCATCGCCGCCTACGCCACCCGCGCCGACAGAACAGAGATCCCCTTCTGGCCAATGCTTTTCGCCAACGTGACGATACGACTCCTAGGCAGCGACGACTTCCCCGTCGAAGCCAAGCGACAGGCCGCGCGCGACCTCACCAGCGCAGCGGCCGCCGGAGCACTGCACATCGAGATTGGCCAGACATACCCACTGCACCGGATCGCCGACGCTCACGACCACGTCGACGCCGGCACCCGCGGCCGCATCCTCGTCGACATCCCGCAATAGCCACCGCACGTAGCGGGAATGGCCCTCGCCGCTGCGCCGACGTTCCGCATTTCGTTGATTAATCGTTTAATCAACGTTACGATCGCGGAGTGGCCACCCGGCGGGAGCAGGCGCAGCAACGGCGAGAGCAGTTCATTGACGCCGCCCTGGCGGTCTTTGCGGCCAAGGGCGTCGACGGAACATCCATCAAGGACATCGCCGAGGCCGCGTCGGTAACGCCTGGCCTGCTCTACCACTACTTCACTGGCAAAGAGGCATTGATCGCGGCCGTTCTCACCGAGCGCGGATTCACCCCCCAGCTGCGCACGCTGCTCACCGAACGAGCAGACGAATCCGCGTCCGTGGTGCTGCCGGAGTTGGTGGGTGCCTTTGACCGGATGCTAGCCGCCAACGCCGATCTGGTGTCGGTGTTCTTTTCCGAGAGCCACGCCAATGCCAGCGCGGGCGGGGCGCTGCGCGAGTTCCTGGCGACGGGCCAATCTCTTCTGGAGTCGTACCTGAGCTCGCGAGCCGCGGCCGGGGAGCTCGATCCCGAGCTCGTCGGGGTTGCCGCTCGAACGTTGTTCGCTGCGGTGTCAATCGGTCACAGGACGGGCCAGCGCGTAGAGCCCGACCAACTTGTCCAACTGATTCTGAACGGCCTCATTCGCGATTAGGAGCATCGAGTCAAATGGTGACGGAGTCTGTGCAATGTTGCGTGGTCGGTGGCGGGCCTGCGGGCATGATGGCCAGCGTCCTGCTGGCCCGCCAGGGTATCAAAGTGATTGTGGTGGAAAAGCATCCAGACTTCCTGCACGATTTCCGCGGCGACACGATCCACCCGTCCACCCTCGAGCTGATGCACGAGCTCGGGTGGGCGGAGGAGTTTCTCAACCTTCCGCATTCACGGATGTCCGACGTTACGCTCAGCATGGCTGGAAATGCAGTCACGTTCGCCGACTTCCGCAAGCTGAAGGTTCACTACCCGTTCATCGCGTACGTCCCGCAGTGGGATTTCCTTGATTTCGTCGCCGCCAAGGGTGCGACGCTGCCTGAATTCCGGCTCATGCGAAGCACCGAGATGTCGGAGCTGATCATCGAAAACGACCGGGTGACCGGCATTCTCGCCACCGGGCCCGACGGCGACATCGAGATCCGGGCGGACCTGGTGCTCGCGGCCGACGGCAGGAATTCCACCGTGCGGACCGAAGCGGGTCTGCGGCCGATCGCGAAATCCGCTCCCCTGGATGTGCTTTGGTTCCAGCTGCCGAGGCGTCCCGACGATGACGTGCCGTTCCTTCAAGGTGGCCGTGGCGCGTTGGTTTCCATCGACCGCGGCGATTACTGGCAACTCGCGTACGCCATCCCCACCGACGCATACCGCGAGTTGCGTCAGGCCGGTCTGCCCGGGTTGCAGGCCCGCATCGCGTCGCTGGCGCCGGCCTTGTCGGACCGGGTCGGACGGCTCGATGACTGGGACGCCGTCCACCACTTGACCGTTCGGGTGGACCGGTTGCCACGCTGGTACCGGCCCGGGTTGTTGTGCATCGGCGATGCCGCGCATGCGATGTCGCCGGCGGGCGGGGTCGGCATCAACCTCGCCGTCCAAGACGCGGTGGCGGCCGCGAATCTCATCGGGCCGATCCTCGCGGTCGGGACCCCGTCGGAGCGGGACTTGCGGCGGGTCCAGCGTCGACGTGAGCTGCCCACGCGAATCACCCAAGCCTTCCAGACGGCTATCCTGCGCGACCTGTATCCCCGAAACCTGTCCGACGACACCACCACCCACGTTCCACCGGTGGTCCGTCTATGCCGTTGGCTGCCAGCGCTGCGCTACGCTGTCGGCCGATTCATCGGTCTTGGTGTCCGCCCCGAACATGTGGAGGTGAAATGAGCGCGGCCGCTGGCTCGGGCGGTCACGTCGCCGGTGAAATGCTCTGCTCGAAGCTGAACACGTTGTCGGGGTCGTACTTCGCCTTGATCGCACGTAGTCGGTCGACGCCTGCTCCCCAATAGGCGGTCGCCCAGTCGACCGTGTCGGTATTCGGCACGTTGACGTAGGCGCCATTCACGTAGGGCGCCAACGCTTGATGGAATTCGGCAGCCCACGCCTGGCACTTCGCAGTCAGCGGATCGGCCGTTGCCGGTGTCCCGCCGCGAACACCCCAGCCTGCGCCTGGTTCGGCGTAGAAGATGGCGTTGCGGTGGGCGAACGCCGAGCCACCGAAAGGTTCACTGCCCGGGACGATTCCGCCGAGGGCATTGGTGAAGTAGTTGCAGTCCGGTGTGGGTGCCTTCGACATGTACGCGCAGATCAGCCCGATCGCTCTCGCAGGGAACGGGTCGGAGATGAACTGCGAGAAGAACTTCCAGTTCGCAGCCTCGTCGGCGGGCGATATCTGAAATCCCGTGTAGGTGTCGGACCAGCTCGCGCTCGCCGTCGAGACATCGGGACTGCCGACGGACAGAACCGGCGCGAGCAGCGCTGTTGCCTCTTCCTCGGACCCAGAAGCGAGCACCCCGATCAGCGTGATGCCGTCGCGCAGTATCTCGAGCTGGGTGGTGAGCCGGTGGTCGGCATGGGGGGCAGTGCGCTGCCAGGCGTCGAACACCTCGGGTAGGTCGTCGGGACCCGGCCATTTCGCGGTCACGTAGGTCGTCTGCGTCAATGGGTGGATCTTGTACGTCAGTGAAGTGACGATCCCGAAATTCCCGTTGCCAGCGCCGCGAAGCGCCCAGAGCAGGTCGGCGTTGTTCTGCTCGTCGGCGATGATCGCCTGTGCCCCACCGTCGTTCGACGCGACGACGACCTCTGCCGCCAACAGGTTGTCGGAGGCCATGCCGAAGTTGCGGGTCAGCAGTCCGAAGCCGCCGCCGAGGGTTGCGCCGACGAGACCGACTGTCCCCTCGGTACCGGTCGGCGCCGCACACCCGGCCTCGCCGAGCGCGGTCACGGCTTCCAGCTGATTGAGTCCGGCGCCGACGGTCGCAGTGTTCGACGCCACGTCGATCGTGGCCGACTTCAGCTCGCTCACGTCGATCACGATGCCGTCGTCGACAGACGACCAGCCCTCGAGGCAGTGGCCACCGCTTCGCACCCGAAGCTCGACGTCGTTCTGCCGCGCCCAGGCCAATGCGTTGACGACGTCCTGCGTTTCCTGGGCGAACACGAACACCGTTGGATCGTGTTCGAACAGCCGGTTATAGGAGATTCTTGCCGTCGCGTGATCGGCGTCCCCCCGTCGGACGATTCTTCCGGTCAGCTCGGTTGGCCGTGCCGTGGTGGACGTCATTCGGTCACGTCGGCCACGGCCGGGGAAACCTCGGCCGGTGCGTCGTCGAGCACCTCGCGCTTGAAGATCATCATGTACGCGAAGTACAGGGCGCCGATGAGCGCGAGGCCGCCCACCATCACGATCGGGGCGAGCGAGCTGGCCGGTGCCAGGATGAAGACCAGCGCAAGGATCGACCAGATCAGCGCCGCGACGGCCACAGGCGTCTCGAAGCGACCAAGACTGAAGCCACCTTCCTTGTGGTCAAGACGTTTTCGCACCGCCAGGTAGAGCACGACGATCGCGCCGTAGGTGACCGCCGGGAACACCGTGCCGGACGTGATCAGGTCCATCAGCGCATCGCCCGGTAACGCAGCTAGCACCGCGATCCCGATGACGACCGGCAGGATGGTGGCCGGGATGGGGGTCTGGGTGCGGCTGTCCACCCGCCTCATCAGTTGGTGGGCGGGAAAGCGGCTGTCGCGCGACATCGCAAAGATCATGCGTGAGCAGCTGGCCAACGTCACCAACCCACCGCCGAAGAAGGCAATCGCGATGACGAGGAGAAACAGGCGTTCGGCGACAGGGCCAAGTTGGTCGCGCATGATCGCCGCGACGGGCGAATCGGACGCCGTGACTTCGGGGATGTTCTTGATCGCGACGGTCAGCGCGATCAGGAACAACAAGCCCAGAACACCAGCCGCCGCAACCGATCCGACTATGGCGCGCGGGACGGTCCGAAACGGGTCCTTGGCCTCCTCAGCCATGTTCGCCGCAGTATCGAAGCCCACCAGCGTCCCGAGGCCGACGATCATGGCGATCATCAACCCGCCGCCCAGCGCGAAGTAGCCCGACTCTCCCTCGGCGACTCCACGCGACACGAGGTTGCCGGTCGAGCCGGTTCCCGTCACCGCCACGGCCACCAACAGCGCGACCACCAGCACCGCGACGATCGAAACTTCGATGGCGACCGCCGCCGAGTTGATCATGGCCACGATCCTCGTGGAGGCGATCGCCAGTACCGCCTCGATCACCATCATCGCCACCGTGATGATTCGTGCGGTGGTTTCGCTGGGCTCCATGTTGAACAGCGGCATCAGGCACTGACTCGCCATCGCGCTGTTGATGGCCATGAAGCCGGTGATCAGATAGCAGAAGGTGAGCCAGCCGAAGAACCAGCCGATCCTGGGGTTGGCCAATCGAGAGCCCCACTGGTACGACGAGCCCGACAATGCGATGCGGGCCGCGAATTGCGCGATCACCAGCGCGATCAACATCTGGCCGATGAACGCGATGATCCAGGTCCAGATGCCCACCGGTCCGGAACCGCGCAGTAGTTCGTCGTAAGTACTGAAGACGCCGACCGCCACCGAGATGAACGCGAACGAAATCGCGAACACCTGAAACGAGCCGAGAGTTCGCTTCAGCTCTGGTTCGTAGCCACAGTCCCGACACTCTTCGTCCGCGATCGGGGGGTCCGCCACGTTCTCTGTCGTCATTGATGTATCCGATCGTTCGTGGCGGGTGATGTAGGAACAGTAAGCGCCGCGGCGAACTCTTTCGCAGCGAAATTCACGATTGCGTCAAAATTGTGGTGATTGGAGTCGTATCAGGTCAGCGAGATTTATCTCGCCAAATGCACCGGAGGCTAGGCCTAGGACGAGATGCCGCTGGCAAATTTGGAGTGAACAAATGGCGCTTCAGGCGATGTTGACGGTCACCTGGCTCCGAGTTCGGACAATTCGCCTGGGCGCCGAGGCGTGAGTTCGCGCCCGCGGGCGTGCGTCGCATCGGCGAGGTAGCGCTGTCCGACAATGCCGGCATCTGCGGCCGCATCCTGACCACGTCACACCGGGATACGTTGCAATGTCGCACTTTATCCGTCGGCTTGGTCGAAACACAGACAACCACAACTTGATTCGAGATGGCTACCGTCGCAGGATCGAATCAAGCTTGAGCGCACTCGTCGAGCCCGACAAGATTGAGCGGCGCTCGCACGTCATTCAAGACTGGGCTATTAACACGGAGGACATATCTTTGTGTTAGCCGCAGGCGCGCCAATTCAGTGGGAACACGCATAGATTCGGTTGCGTCGCCAGGAATGTATCGGTTCGGTGGATGTTTGATGCCAGTCCGGCAAGTCCCCCGCTCACGACCGTCTCGGAATTCCAAATGGCTTTAGCCTGTCAGTTACTACGAGTTCTATTGCACCGGGGGATTTGCCGCCAATGCCACGTCGATTCGACCGCGTACTGCCCTTTGCCCGACGATCGTCCACCGTGCTTGCTGCGACGCTGGCGATCGCGACGCTGGCCGCAGCTGGCACCGTTGCGATACCCGACCGCAACGTCGCCACCGCGGTGAGGCTGACCGCCACCGACATGACGCTCGTTGGCGCGGAAGACTTCAACGGCACCGCCTATAGCGCCCCAAATCCGCTCTACTGGACCTACGACCTCGGCGGAGGCGGGTGGGGAAACAACGAACTACAGACGTATACGAACAGCTCTGCGAACGTCCGGCTCAACGGACTGGGCCAGATGGTCATCGAGGCAAGGAAGAGCGGCACCTCGTACACGTCGGCCCGCGTGGTCACCCGAGGCAAGGTCGACTTCTACTACGGGCTGCTGGAGGCCCGCATCAAGTTTCCCGAGGGACAGGGTCTGCATCCAGCGGCGTGGATGCTGGGCTCGAACATCACCTCCGTCGGTTGGCCAGCGTGCGGTGAGATCGACACGATGGAGCTGGTCAACACGGGAACGGTGTACCACAACGCAATTCATGGCCCCACCGTCGCCAACAGTGCCATCCCTTGGAAGCAATCCGCCGACGGCGCGGCTGGCCTGGACTTGGCCTCCGACTATCACGTCTACCAGGTCTACCGCCAACCCGGCTCGATGCTGATCGGCATCGACGGCAACGTCGTCGGCCAATACAACAAATCAACCATGCCTGCCGGGGCACAGTGGGTCTTCGACGGACCGATGTATCTCACCCTGAACATCGCGGTCGGTGGTGACTGGCCGGGACCCGTCTCGGCGAGCACGGTGTTCCCGGCCACCATGCTCGTCGACTGGATTCGGTTCTGGCAGTAGCGGTTCGCTAATACGCGAAGATTCCGATTCGGCCCGGTGGTTGTCCGCCCGCCGCCAAGGCTGGCTGCCGGCCAGGGTCGCACGTGTGTCCAGAAGTTGGACATCGTTGCCCCCGTCAACCGTGTGACGCTGAAACTCGCGAACCATAGCGGTATTTCGGTAGTTCGCTACCACGTGGTTCGCCGACCTCGGCCCTACTCGTCACCGGCGAAGAAATGTGAGAAGCCATGTTGATGCCGATTGCAATCTTTATGTTCGTGTTGTCCCCGCTGTTCATACCGGTCGCCGTCACCGCATTGCACGCCAGTGACAACTGGCGCCAGCGTCGGGTGGCTCAACGCAGTTAGCGGTCCCAAAGCCGCCCACGGAGGCTCGACGGCGTTTGGTTGACAGCCAACAGCGGACGAACGTAACGACATTTGGGCGTGGTCAAGAAATGTGTCACATAGTGACGCGCTAGGGGGTCGCTTCGAACGCCGGCGACGAAGGACTCCGCCTCCGGGCGCACGATGTCATAGCAGGCCGCGGGGCCACACCACGCGTACCGATCTGCTGAAGAGAGCCCCAGATGATGGCCGTCGACCGGAAGTGCTCACCGAACAGGTCGAATGCCAGCGACCGCGGCCGCACGCCAGACTACCTCCGATTCCGCGCCGACCATCGTGTGTCATATTTCTTGACAATACTGCTCGATATGTTACATAGTGACGTCAGTCACAACTTGCCAAGGCCTCATGGAAGGGCCACATGCCAACACTCGACGCTCTTGGAGCGACGTTGCATTACCGGACGGCCGGGGATGGCGCGCCACTCGTCCTGGTGCACGGTTCCTGTACGGACATGACCACCTGGGACCGGGTGGTTGGCGAACTTGCGCAGGAATATCGCGTCATCGTCTACGACCGGCGAGGGTACGGACAGTCGCGACACGAGCCGGTTCGCGACCACCGGGTTCATGCCCGCGATCTGACATTGCTTCTGCAGGAGGTGGCGGCAGAGCCCGCCACGGTCATCGGGTGGAGCTCGGGCGGTAACGTCACGCTTGCCGCCGCGGTAGAGAATCCGAAGCTGTTCTCCACGCTGGGCGTTGTCGAAGCGCCCTTTCACGGTTTGCGGCACGCCGATCGCGCCGTGCTCGCTACAGCGTTGCGGCTCAAGCTAACTCAATGGCGGGGGCGGCCGATTGAAGCCGCCGAAGCGTTCCTTCGGTTTGGCTCCGCCTTGCGATCGGGCGGCAACGTCTACGACACGCTCGACGACGACGCGCGGAAAGGCCTACTGGCGAACTCCGCGCCCGTGCTGGCCGAATGGGACCCCTATTACTTCGGGGTGATGGCCGAGCATGTGCCCCTCCGAGCGGTAGTCGACCTGCCCGTGCCGTTGACCTGGATTCTCGGTGCCGAGAGCGCGCCGTGGATTGGCGGCCTGCACGCGCGAGTAGCTCGGCGCCGGCCCGACATGCGCACCGTCGTGATCCCCGGCGCCAGCCACCTCGTCCACATCGACAGGCCGGCAGAATTCGTCGCCGCCGTCCGAGACATCGCCGGCAACCAGCATGTTCCGCCGAAGTTCAGACTCATTGAGGGACGTCGTGACACCAGCTAGCGTCGACGGATCCGCGCGACCGCTCATCGCGACCTCCTGGCGGCGGGTAGCGATGAGCGGCCTTTGTCCATCGGCGTCGGTCGACGATGCCGAGATCGAGGAGGTCGACCGACGCAGCCGGCTCATGGTTGCGGCAACGCCCGTTCTTGACGAGATGGCCGCCGAACTCGATGGCACGCGCTTCGCCGTAATCCTTGCGGACCGGAACGCGTTGTTGACAGACTTCCGCTTCGGGCAAGAACGGCTGCGGCCCAAACTTCACGAAGTCGGCACCGTGGAAGGTCGCCGATTTCGCGAAGAGACAACGGGAACCAACTCGATCGCCACCGCCTTCGAACTGCGGCGAGGCGTGGCGGTGCGCGGCGAAGAGCACTACGTCGAAGCGTTGAAGAGGTTCAGCTGCTACGGCCAAACGATCATTCATCCGGTCACCCAGCGAGTCGCGGGTGTACTGGACATCACCTGTCTACTGGAGGACGACCATCCCCTCCTTGCGCCGTTCGTGATCCGCTCGGCCCGGCAAGTTGGTGAGCGCCTGCTCGAGCAGGCACGCGAGTCAGAAAGACGCGTCTTCAACAACTTTCAGCACGCTGCGGCAAGGGCACGCTCTCATCCCGTGATCGCGATCGGCGACGACATATTCCTCGCCAACGCCGCCGCGATGCAGATCGTCCAGCCGGACGATCAAGCCGTGCTGCGGGCCGCGTCCGTCGACGTTCCGACGAACCACGAATCGATTCTTCCCATCCGATTGGTCTCCGGCCGCGAGGTGATCGCTTCGGTAAGTCCCGTACCCGGCACCACCGCCGTTGTCTTCACGTTGACCGACGACGACATGCCTTGCCCCGTTGCGGTGAGCGTGGGCACGCGGACCAGGAGCCTGATATCCGGCGAGCCAGGCTCAGGCAGGACGACGACTGCGGCCAAGATGGCCGGCACGGCCGCTCGATGGCTGGACTGCGGCGAGATCCTCGAGTTGGGTGAGCGCGCCTGGTTCCGTCGCCTCAACGATTGCTTGCCGAGCGGCGAATGCGTAGTCATCGAATCAGTCGACATGCTCCCTGCGGTGTCGGTTCATCGCATGACCGACTGCATTAAGTCTGCGTCGGCCCGGGTGATCCTCACCAGTGTTCCCGCCGACTGGATGGGGCAAGCGCACGCGGCGCTCCTCGCCGACTGCGACGAGAAAGTGGAGCTGCCAGCGCTGCGTCAGCGGCGTGCAGAAATCCCGCTTCTGATCAAGCACATCCTCAATGAGTTGGGCGCGGCACCGCAGTTGCGTTTCACGCCGGCCGCGCTAGAGGCGTTGGCTCGCCACGAATGGCCCGGAAACCTTCAGGAGCTCTACTCCGTCGTCAAAGGGATAAGCGAACGGCGCCGAGTGGGTGACGTCGCCGTCGTCGACCTTCCTGAGACCCATCGGAACCCTCCCAGGAGGCATCTGAGCCCGATCGAGCAGGCCGAGCGTGATGCGATCGCCAACGCCCTTCGACTCGCCCGTGGAAACAAGAAGGCAGCGGCGCAACAACTGGGCATCAGCCGCACGACGCTCTACAAGGCACTGCGCTCGTACGGGATCGCGGCGGCGTCGTAGTCGTGTCCAGAAGTTGGACACCCGTCGTGTGCGGTTCGTGTGACGCTGGACGAAAGTTCCAATATTGCAGCTACTTCGGCGTACGGGAGGAATTCAGATGAAGACGCAGGCGGCCATCCTTTGGGAGCGCGGCGGAGCATGGAGTGTCGAAGAGATCGAGCTAGATCCGCCGAAGCACGGCGAGGTGCTCGTGGAGATGGGCGGTAGCGGCCTGTGCCACTCCGACGAACACGTGCTCACCGGCGACCTGCCGTGGCCGATTCCGATGATCGGCGGACATGAGGGCGCGGGCACGATCCTCGAGACGGGGCCTGGAGTCGAAGGGCTGGCGCCCGGCGACCGGGTCATCTTCGGCTTCATTCCCGCGTGCGGGCGATGCTCGGCATGTTCGGCCGGGATGCAGAACCTGTGCGAACTGGGCCAGTATCTCGGCGACGGCACGCAAATCTCGGATCACACCGCGCGCCATCACGCTCGCGGCCAAGATGTCGGCCTCATGTGTCTGCTGGGAACATTCGCTCAGCACACCGTTGTCAGCGAGGCCAACTGCATCAAGCTCGATGACGACATTGCGTTGGACAAGGCCTGCCTGCTGGGTTGCGGCGTGGTGACCGGCTGGGGATCGGCCGTATTCGCCGGCGGTGTGAAACCCGGTGACACCACTGTCGTCATCGGCGTTGGCGGTATCGGGATCAACGCGGTGCAGGGCGCCGCCCTCAACGGCTCGCAGTATGTCGTGGCCGTGGACCCGGTCGCGTTCAAGCGCGAGAAGGCCCTCGAGTTCGGCGCGACGCACGCGGTGGAAAGCAGCGACGAGGCGCAGGCGCTGGTCGACGAACTCACCTGGGGACGCGGCGCGAACGTCGTGGTCAACACGACGGGGGTCGGTGAAGGGGTGCAGATCGGGAAGAGCCTGGCCATGGCCGCCAAACGGGGCACCGTAGTGGTGACCAACCTGCACCGAGCCACCGAGGAGACGGTGTCGTTGAATGCCCTGGATCTGGTGCTGACGGAGAAGCGGTTGGTCGGGTCACTGTTCGGCAGCGCCAATCCCCGGTTGCACATTCCGAAGCTGCTCAGCCTCTATCGCACTGGACACCTCAAGCTCGACGAACTCGCCACGCGCACATACAAACTCGACGACATCAACACCGGCTACCAAGACATGCGGGACGGCCGAAATCTCCGAGGCGTGATCACCTTCTAGAGGAGCTTTACATGATGGATTACGACTCGTTGTTCATCGGCGGCAACTGGGTGGCGCCGAGTTCGACTCACCGGATCACGGCTATCGCAGCGAGCACCGAAGAAGCGATCGGCTCGACGCCGGAAGCGCAAGAGGCCGATGTCGACGCGGCCGTCGTTGCGGCACGACACGCGTTCCTCGACCCCGCGGGGTGGGCGCATTGGTCACCAGCCGACCGGGCGACGGCGATGGAGCGCCTGGCCGACATCCTCGAACGCCGGGCTGAGGAAATCGTGCAGCGGGTCAGCGCGCAGAACGGCATGCCGGTTGCGGTCGCTCGACAACTCGAGGGCAGCTTCCCGGTCGCGTTGCTCCGCTACTACGCCGGGCTCGCGTGGGAATCGAGTTTCGAAGAGATGCGACAGGGGCTCTTCGGCGGAAACATCCTGGTACGCAGGGAGCCACTCGGCGTCGTCGGTGCGATCGTGCCGTGGAACTTTCCGCAAACCCTGGCGGCATTCAAGTACGCGCCCGCGTTGGCGGCCGGGTGCACGCTGATCATCAAACCCTCGCCCGAAACAGTCCTGGACTCTTACGTTTTCGCGGAGGCGGTGGCCGAAGCCGGACTTCCCTCCGGCGTGATCAACGTGGTCCCCGCAGGGCGCGACGTCAGCGCGTATCTCGTCGCACACCCGGGTGTCGACAAGATCTCCTTCACTGGTTCGACGGCGGCCGGCAGGGACATCGGCGAAGTGTGTGGCAAGCTGCTGAAGCCCGTCACGCTCGAACTGGGCGGCAAGTCGGCGGCCATCGTGCTTGACGACGCCGACCTCGATTTGGAGACCGTGGGTCAGGAGCTCTTCACCGCCACCCTGCTGAACAACGGCCAAACCTGCTTTCTCGGTACGCGGGTGCTCGCGCCTCGGACGCGCTACACCGAGATCGTCGATCTCTTCACGGCTTTCGCGGAGTCTCTGACAGTCGGCAGTTCACTGGAGGAAGCCACGCAGATCGGCCCTCTTGCCACCGCGGCTCAGCGGGATCGGGTCGAAGGCTATATCGCCAAGGGCCGTGGCGACGGTGCCCGGATCACCTGCGGCGGCGGTCGGCCCGCGGGAATGGACAAGGGCTGGTTCGTCGAACCGACGGTGTTCGCAGATGTCGACAACGACCATGCGATTGCGCAGCAGGAGATCTTCGGGCCGGTCCTCTCGATCATTCCCTACGGCGACGACCGGGACGCGGTGCGGATCGCCAACGACTCCGACTACGGACTCGGTGGGACCGTGTGGACCGGCGACCCCGACCGCGGACTTGCCGTCGCGGCGCAAATCCAGACCGGCACGATAGGGGTCAACACCTACCTTCCCGACCCGGTGGCCCCGTTCGGGGGTGTCAAGGCCAGCGGTCTCGGCCGTGAACTCGGGCCTGAGGGACTGCACTCCTACCAGCAGTTCAAGTCGATCTATCTCCGCTAATCCAGTGTCGCCTACGATGTCTGCGACTGCAGGTCAGTCCAATACTGCTGCGCGGCACCATGCCATTCGTCGTGGCGGCGATGGAAGAGCTTCGCGGCGCGTGGCCCCGGCCAATTGTGATCCAGCAATTCGCGCGGCAGAGCGGGGTCCAGAAAGGGGAAGCGCCGCCACGCCTGGACCAGCCGCACCTGGGCATCAAATGCTTGCAGCGGGGTGTTGGCGCGAACCTTGCCAAAGGTGGCCAGAAATTCTTCATATTGTTGCTCGACGTCGTCGAGTGACCAGGCGTCCTCGATGAGGGCATCGGGCTCACCGATCGACGCGAGTTTTCCCGTCCAGGCGAATGCCCGCGGGTTGAGGTCGAGTTCGTCGATCACCGCAGCCACGTCGGCGACCTTGTTGACGTCCGGGAGGATCCATATCCCTGGACTGGGAGAGCCCATCCCCAACCATGTAAGCCTCGTCCGCAGCTTGTGCCGAAGTTGCCGCTGGGTTTCGGGAATGGCCACCGACACGACAAGCCAGCTGCCATCCCAAGGTCGGGTCTCGCTCATGAAACCGTATATGCGCCTGGTGCCTTCGACGAGCAGTCGGGTACCGGGCTGGGTCAGGCGCCAGCTCACGCGGCGGCCCGACTTCTCCGACTCCAACATCCCGTCGGCGGCGGATCGGGCGATCGCCTGGCGAGCGGACTTCTCCTCGATGCCGAGCGCTGCCAGACCCGCGACGAGCGTTGCGGTCCAGACGGGCGTCCCGCGTGGGTGGACGAATTCGCCAAGCACGGTCAGCAGGACACTGCGCGCGCTTGCCGAGCCGAGCTCCCGTCGTCGCGAGTCGGCCGGCAGCGCCTCGTCCTCTGCGGCGCGCGCACTTGCGCTCATGCGCTCATCCTTACTCATCGGGCGAAACTCATGCCGTGGAGCGTACAACCGTGACCGCATCGCCTGGCAGTCCCCGTAATTCTACTACAGAATCTTGTATATCCGTCGTTGCAATGTAGACTATCGACTGTGATTGACGGTCGTGTAGTCATCGACGCGCATGTGCATGTCCCCGTGCTGAGCACCCTGAATCCAGCGTGGCTGGACTGGGCGGACACGTTCTCGCGTGACCACCCGTGGCGCGACGCTTACGACGGGGACACCCCCGATCCGGCGGCACTGGACGGTCTGCTGACCGATGAAGGCGTTGATCACGCGCTGCTGTTCTGCGAATACAGTCCGCGCGCCACGGGGATTCAGGCGATCGACGACGTCGTGCCGATTGCCCAGTTCAATCCCAACCGGTTCAGCCTGGTCGCGAATGTCAACCCGCACCTTCACTTTCCGTTGCTCGACGAGTTGCAGCGGCAACTCGACCTCGGCGCCGTAGCACTCAAGCTGCATCCGGTTCACGGTCGCTTCGATCCCGGTGGCAAGGAGCTGTACCCGGTCTATGCGCGCTGCAGTGACCTGGGCGTGCCAGTAATTCTGCACTCCGGCGTGTCGAGCTTTCCTGGAGCGCAGACCAGTTGCGGGAATCCGGAACTGCTGTTGGACGCGATCGACTACTTTCCGAACCTTCAGTTCGTGTTCGCCCACGGGGGGCGCGGCTGGTGGTACGACGTCGCCGCGTTCATGGCGCAGTCGAAGCGCAACGTGTGGCTCGACCTGGCGGGATTGCCACCCAAGAAGCTCCCCGAGTACTACCAACGGTTCGACCTGGCCAAGATCGCGCAGAAGATGATCTTCGGTACTGACTGGCCCGGCGTTCCCGGGGTGCGATGCAATGTCGAAGCGCTGATGGGACTCGGCTTGCCCGACGACACGCTCACCGGAGTGCTGTCGAGAAACGCGCGAAACGTGTTCACCCGCTTGCCGTTCGGTGCGGAGGCGGATCAGTGAACCCGGTGTCGGCGGTCGGCGTGATCGGAGCGGGCACGATGGGGGTGGGCATCGCGTACGTCTTCGCTCAGGCCGACTGCGCGGTCACGGTGGTCGAGCCCGATCGAACACGTGCTGCGGCCGCGCACCAGACGATCGTCGTCCGAGTGAATAGGCTGCAAACCGAGAACCGGCTGCCCGCCGAGATCGCCGACCACATCCGGGCGTCCATCACCACCGTCGAATCGGTCGACGACCTACCGATGGAGCTGGATCTGATCGTCGAGGCCGTGCCCGAGGATCTTGACCTCAAGCAGTCGATCCTCGCGGCAGCCGAACGGCGAGCACCGGCCATGCTCGCGAGCAACACCAGCGCGCTGAGCATCTCGCAGATCGCGAAGTCGCTGCGCCATCCTGAGCGTCTGGTCGGTCTGCACTTCTTCAATCCGGTCTGGGCGATGCCGCTTCTGGAGATCGTGCGTGGATCGGCGAGCCCGGACGCGGTCATCGACACCGCACGCCACATCGGACGGCTCATCGGCAAGGAGACCATCGTCGTACGCGATTGCCCGGGCTTCGCCACGAGCCGGCTGGGAGTCGCACTCGGCCTGGAAGCGATTCGCATGCTCGAAGACGACGTCGCCGCCGCCGAAGACATCGATCAAGCGATGGTGCTGGGATACCGCCACCCGATGGGTCCGCTGCGGCTGACCGACCTGGTAGGCCTCGATGTCCGGCTGCACATCGCCCGGCAACTCGCCGACAGCCTCGGCCCACGATTCACGCCGCCGCAGCTGCTGATCGACAAAGTGGCCGCCGGCGAGCTGGGCAAGAAGTCTGGCCGCGGGTTCTATACCTGGGACGCTCGATGACCAAACCAGAATGCCTGCGCATCACCGAATCTGACGGTGTCGTCGAAGTCATCCTGGACCGGCCGGCCCAGCGCAACGCAATCGACGCCAGGATGGTCGCCGAGTTACACGCCGTGTGCGAGGCACTCGAACATCACCCCCGCCCAGCGATCATCACCGGAGGCGCCGACGGTGTGTTCGCCGGCGGTGCAGACATCGCCCAACTTCGTGAACGCGGCCGCGATGACGCGTTGGCGGGAATCAACCTCAGACTGTTCGACCGCGTTCGTGCGCTGCCGATGCCGACGATCGCTGCCGTCGACGGATATGCGCTCGGCGGCGGCGCCGAACTCGCCTATGCCTGCGATCTCCGCATCGTCACCCCCAGGACGGCCTTCGGGCAGCCGGAGCCCAGGCTCGGCATCATCGCCGGCGCGGGCGCGACCTACCGCCTGGTGCGGCTCGTCGGGGAAAGCGTCGCCAAGCAAGTACTTCTCGGGGGCGTGCAGATCTCCGCGGCGCGTGCCCTCGAACTCGGCCTCGTGCACTCGATCGTCGAGCCGGCACGGTTACTCGCTGCCGCACGTGACCTTGCCGCTCAGATGCTGCAGAGCTCCGGCATCGCCCTGCGAATGACCAAGCTTGCGGTCGACGCCGCACCGGAAGCGCATCCCCAGCTCGAGCTGGCGATCCAGGCCATGTTGTTCGAAGACGACGAAAAGTACCGCCGCATGAGCGAATTCCTCAACGGGCGGAAGACAACCGAGAGGATGCCCCAATGACCGATATCCTGCCCAGCTTCGTCTGCGGACAGTGGCAGCACCCGGCAGACGACGGGAAAGCCCTCCTCGACGCGGCTACCGGCGAGCCGATCGTCCGTATATCCCACGAATCGCTCGACTACCTCGCGGTCCTGGACCACTCCAGAAACGTCGGCGGCCCAGCGTTGCGCGACATGACGTTCCAGCAGCGGGCGAGCACGCTGAAGGCACTCGGCAAGCACCTGTCGGCGCGGATTCCGCAGTTGACGGACCTCTCCCTGCGCACTGGGGCCACCCGACGCGATTCGGCCATCGACATCGACGGCGGTATCGGCGTGCTGTTCGTGTACGCCAGCAAGGGCGCGAAAGAACTGCCGGATCAACACATCCTGCGCGACGGCGACTTCGAACCGCTGGGCAAGACTGGCACTTTCGGCGTCCAGCACGTGTTGAGCCCCTTGCTGGGCGCCTTCGTGCAGATCAACGCGTTCAACTTTCCCGTCTGGGGCATGCTCGAGAAGTTCGCACCGGCCTTTCTGGCGGGGATGCCCAACATCGTCAAACCTGCCAGCCAGACGGCTTACGTCACCGAACTGGCCGTTCGGGAGATCATCGCCTCCGGCCTCCTTCCGGATGGCGCCCTGCAGCTGGTGTGCGCGCGACCGGACGGGCTCCTCGAATCGCTGACCGGACAGGACGTGGTGTCGGTGACGGGCTCGCATGCGACGGCCACCGCTCTGCGTCGGCACCCCACCATCGCGGGCAACGCCGTGCGGTTTACTGCGGAAGCGGACTCGCTCAACAGCAGCATCCTTGGCGAGGACGTGGCGGCCGGTAGTCCGGAATTCGAGATCTTCGTCCGTGGACTGGTCACCGAGATGACTCAGAAGGCAGGGCAGAAATGCACGGCGATACGTCGGGCGTTCGTGCCTCGCGCGCTCGTCGACGACGTGGAATCTGCCGTGTGCGAACGCTTATCGAAGATCACCGTCGGCGACCCGCGCGACGAGACGGTCAGGATGGGGCCGCTGGTAGGCCTCGCGCAGCGTGACGACGTCCGGGCGGCGACCGCGCGGCTCGCGAAGGCCGGCCGAATCGTCTTCGGCGGCATCGAGTGTGCGCCGCAGAACTTGTCGCCATCGGCAGACCTCGAACACGGTGCCTTTCAATCCCCCGTCCTGCTGCGGTTCGATGATCCGCAGCAGCCGGAACCGCACACGATAGAAGCCTTCGGCCCGGTGAGTTCGATCCTGCCCTACGACAGTCTCGACGATGCGCTGGATCTGGTGACGCGTGGCGAGGGCAGCCTGGTGGCGTCCATCGTCACCTCCGACGCCACGATCGCGCATGCGGCGGTGGCCGCGGCCGCACCCTGGCACGGTCGGCTTCTGGTACTGAATTCCGACAACGCTGCCGAAAGCACCGGACACGGGGCAGCCGTTCCCCACGCAGTGCACGGGGGTCCCGGTCGCGCGGGCGGCGGCGAGGAGCTGGCCGGACTGCGCAGTCTCCGGCATTTCATGCAGCGGACCGCGGTTCAGGGGAGTCCTGACTTCCTCGCCGAACTCGGCCGCCGGTGAGTGCCAAATTCATTCTACAAACTAGTAGACGGTACGCGTACAAAGTGTAGAATGAAGCGCAGTCATTCAGTCGGAGGAGAGCGCCATGACCGTTGAACAGGAACGCACTGGAGCCGCGCCGGTGCCCACCGGCCCGGTGAGCAAGATCGACTACACCGAACGCATTCCCAACAACGTCAACCTCGCGGAAGACCGGCGGCTGCAGCGCGCCCTCGAAGGTTGGCAGCCCAAGTTCCTGGACTGGTGGAAGAACCTCGGACCGGCGCTGCCGACCAAGGACGTCTACCTACGCACGGCGATAGCGGTCGGACGCGACGGCTGGGCGCACTTCGACCACGTCCCCATGGAGGAGTACCGGTGGGGCATCTTCCTGGCGGAACGCGACGCCGAACGCACGATCTCGTTCGGACAGCACAAGGGCGAGCCGGCGTGGCAGGAGGTGCCAGGTGAGTACCGCGCGGAGCTGATGCGCCTGATCACGGTGCAGGGCGACACCGAGCCGGCGTCAGTCGAGCAGCAGCGCATCCTCGGCAACACCGCGCCCAGTCTCTACGATCTGCGAAATCTCTTTCAGGTCAACGTCGAAGAGGGACGGCACCTCTGGGCGATGGTGTACCTGTTGCACGCCTACTTCGGCCGCGAGGGGCGAGAGGAAGCCGAGCAGCTGCTCAAACGAAACTCCGGAGACCTTGACTCGCCACGCATCCTCGGCGCCTTCAACGAGGAGACCACCGACTGGCTGCAGTTCTTCATGTTCACGTACTTCACTGACCGGGACGGCAAGTATCAGCTCGGCACGTTGAAGGAATCGGCCTTCGACCCGCTGGCGCGGACCTGTGAGTTCATGCTCAAGGAAGAGGCCCACCACATGTTCGTCGGCACCACCGGCGTGCAGCGCACGGTCGAGCGCACCGCCGAGCTAATGGCCCGACACGAGACGGCCGACATCTTCCAATACGGCGGGATACCGCTCGACGTCATCCAGCGCTACCTCAACTTCCAGTTCGCGGTGTCGATGGACCTGTTCGGCTCCGAACAGTCCACCAATGCCGCCGCCTACTACACCGGAGGCTTGAAGGGACGTTGGCAGGAGCTGCGCCGAAAGGACGATCACGACCTTGCTGACGGCACCTACGTCGTGCGGACCGTTCGCGACGGCAAGATCGTCGAAGAAGAGGTGCCCTACCTGACGGCGCTCAATCTCGACCTGCGCGACGAGTATGTCGCCGACTGCCGCAACGGTGTTCGGCGCTGGAACCAGGCACTCGAGGACGCCGGTATCGAGCAGCGCTTGTACCTTCCGCACGAAGGCTTCAACCGCAAGGTCGGCAACTTCGCCGGTCACTTCGTCTCACCGAGCGGCGAGGTGCTCACCGAGGACGAATGGAATCGCCACGCGGGGCAATGGCTTCCCAGCGACGAGGACCGCGCACGGGTCGCCGAACTGATGGTGCCCCAATACGAGCCCGGTGATTTCGCGGGTTGGATCGCACCGCCGAAGACCGGGATCAACGATCAGCCGGTCGAATTCGACTACGTACACCTGGCCGAAGAAGCACTGGCCTGATCGCCTCGAGCTCTGACACCGCATTAGACGAAAGAGTGGACCGATGACAGCAACGCTAACTTCCGAGCCGATGGCCGCGACGGATGCTCCGGTGGTCGAATTCGACACCGAGCCGTCGGCGTACCGGCACTGGAAACTGGAATTCGACGGAGCCGTGGCGACGCTTACGCTGGCTGTCGATCCGCATGGTGGGTTGGTGCCCGGCTACGAGCTGAAGATGAACTCCTACGACCTCGGCGTCGACATCGAACTCTATGACGCCGTACAGCGCCTGCGGTTCGAACATCCGGAGGTCAAGGCCGTCGTCGTGACGGGTGGTCTGGAGCGGATGTTCTGTGCAGGCGCCAACATTCGCATGCTCGCACAGTCGACCCACGCGTGGAAGGTCAACTTCTGC
Organism: Mycobacterium sp. RTGN6; assembly: GCF_033804605.1. Classification (NCBI taxonomy): domain Bacteria; kingdom Bacillati; phylum Actinomycetota; class Actinomycetes; order Mycobacteriales; family Mycobacteriaceae; genus Mycobacterium; species Mycobacterium sp. RTGN6. Next base: position 146,853 of record NZ_JAPZKZ010000011.1, on the reverse strand, counting down.
AAGTTCACCAATGAAACGCGCAACGGCATGGAGGACGCGACGGAGAACTCTGGCCAGACATACATCGCGGCGCTCAACGGCACGTCGGCCGGTGGTGGTTACGAGCTGGCCGCGGCGTGTGACCAGATCGTGCTGCTCGACGATGGCTCGTCGGCGGTGTCGCTACCGGAGGTGCCCCTGCTCGGCGTGCTGCCCGGAACGGGTGGCCTGACCCGGGTCGTCGACAAGCGCAAGGTACGCAAGGACCGCGCCGACGTCTTCGCGACACGGGCCGAGGGCGTGCGTGGCGCGACCGCCGTCGAGTGGGGGCTCGTCGACGAGGCCGTATCACGGGCCCGGTTCGATGAACGGGTTCGCGCCCGCGCGGAGGACGCCGTCGCCCGGTCGTCACGGCCGGCCGATGCAGCGGGTGTCGCTCTCCCGCCGCTGTCTCGGCAAAGTGACGGCGACGAGATCCATTACCGCCACGTGCATGCGACACTGCACCGCGCCGAACGGCGCGTCGAGATCGTGGTGGCCGGACCCAGCTCCGCACCGCCGGCGGATGCCGACGGCGCCGTGGCCCGAGGCGCCGATTACTGGCCGCTGGCCATGACCCGGGAGCTCGATGACCTGATCCTGCGGCTGCGCACCAACGAGCCGGAGCTCGGAACATGGGTCTTCCGCGTGGTCGGCGATGCCGATCTCGTACGTGCCTACGACGGTCAGCTGCAAGCCAACACCGACAACTGGTTCATCAACGAGGTCCGCCTTTACTACAAGCGGACGTTGAAGCGCCTCGACGTCACGAGCCGCAGCCTGTTCGCGGTCATCGAACCGGGCAGCGCCTTCGTTGGCCTCCTGCTCGAGCTGGCGCTGGCCAGCGATCGCCAATACATGTTGGACGGCGCATATGAGGACGTCGACCCGGACGCGTCACCGGCAACGATCGAGGTCACCGAATCCAACTTTGGCGACTATTTGATGGGTAATGGACTCTCCCGGATCGAGTCCCGCTTCTACGGTCATCCCGAGCAACTCGCGGCCGTGGCCGACCGCATTGATACCCCGTTGCTGGCGGCGCAGGCTAACGAACTCGGGATGGTCACGTCCGCCCTTGACGACATCGATTTCGCCGACGAGCTTCGCATCACACTCGAAGAGCGTGCGTCCCTGTCACCGGATTCGTTGACCGGAATGGAAGCCAATCACCGATTCGTCGGGCCGGAAACGGTGGAAACCAAGATCTTCGGGCGGCTGACCGCCTGGCAGAACTGGATCTTCGTGCGGCCCAACGCAGCCGGACCCGAAGGCGCGCTGCGCCGGTACGGTACCGGTCAGCGTGCGAGCTTCGACACCAAGCGGGTGTAGTGATGGACGGGTTCAACGCCGCCGACTTCCTCGTGCACCGCCATGTGGGGAGCGAAGCGCAAGACAAGATCGCCCTGATCGGTTCGCGGGCGCGGACTTACGGCGAGCTCTCGCAGGATGTGGCAAGCCTGGCGAGCGGTTTACGCAGCCTCGGGCTGCGCCGTGACGATCGCATCGTGCTGGTGATGGCCGACGACGTGGAGATGGCCACCAGCATTCTGGCGGCATTCCACGGGGGATTCGTCGCGGTCCCGGTGTCGACGATGCTCAACGGCGATGAACTGGCCAAGATCATCCAGGACTCCGGTGCGTGCGTCGTGATCGCAACACCGGAGTATCTCGGCTCCGTTGCAGCGGCGGTCGACTCGTCACCCGACGTCGCCCAGCTCGTGATCGCGGGCGAATACCAAGCCTTGCCCACGCCGATCCGCCAGGACGTGACCGTTACGCGTTGGACGGAACTGGTGGGCCAAGGCGAGCCGCCGGCGGCCACCGACCCCGATTCGTGGGCACTCTGGCTCTATACGTCCGGAACGACCGGCACGCCGAAGGCCGCGATGCATCGCCACGCCAACATTCGCCACGTGTATGAGACTTACGGCCAACAGACCCTGGGAATTCGTGACGACGACCGGTGCCTGTCCGTCGCGAAGTTGTTCTTCGCCTACGGGATCGGGAACAGCTTGTTCTTTCCCCTCGGCGCGGGGGCGACGGCGATCCTGCAGTCGCTTCGCCCGACGCCAGAGTCCATCGGTGAAAGGTTGATGGCCGAGTCACCCAGCCTTTTCTTCGCGGTGCCCACCTTCTACTCGGCCCTGCTGGCCTCCGACCTGCCTGCCGAAGTCTTCGCCTCAGTGCGGTTGTGCGTATCGGCCGGCGAGACGTTGCCCGAGGTGGTGCAGAACAGGTTCAAGGACCGGTTCGGTGTAGACATCCTCGATGGCATCGGTTCCACTGAAGCGCTGCACATCTTCTTGTCCAACGGCCCTGACGACATTCGGCCCGGCACCACCGGAAAACCCGTGCCCGGCTACAAGGTGGAACTGCGCGACACCGATGGTCACGTGGTGGTGACACCCGGGACGGCTGGGGATCTTTACGTGAGCGGTGAATCGATTGCGCTTGGATACTGGCGTCGCGCGGAGGCTAATCGCACTGTCTTCCAGGGAGAGTGGCTGCGTACCGGCGACACGTATGTGCTCGACGACGAGGGCTACTACCACTGTCTGGGCCGGTCCAACGATCTCCTCAAGGCCGGCGGGATCTGGGTGGCCCCCACCGAGGTTGAGGAGCGCCTGCTCGAACACGAGGGCGTCGCCGAAGCCGCCGTGGTCGGCCTGCCGGACGGCGATGGTATCGATAAACCCGCCGCCCTCGTCGTTCGGTCGCCCGGTCATGACGATGTCTGCGCCGACGACCTGATCGCCTGGTGCCGGGAAGGCCTGGCGGCCTTCAAGCGACCGCGGTCGGTGGATTTCACCGCCGAGCTGCCAAAGACGGCGACCGGCAAGCTTCAGCGGTTCCGCGTCCGCGAAATGATGCTCGAGCAGACGAAAACGGAAGTGCTGCAATGACTGTCTACTCCGCCGATGTGCTAATTGTGGGAGCGGGGCCGGTCGGCCTCTACGGCGCCTACTACGCGGGCGTGCGCGGCTTGCGCGTCGCCGTCATCGATTCGCTGTCGCAGCTCGGCGGCCAAATCACCGCGATGTATCCGGAGAAGCAGATATTCGACATTGCCGGCTACCCAGCCGTGAAGGGTCGCGACCTCGTTGACGCGCTGGCCGAGCAGGCAGCGTCCGCGAGCCCGTTCTACATCCTTGGCCAGGAGGCGCAGCAGCTCTCTACGGATTCGTCGGGCACACACACCATCACGACCACTAGAGGCGATGAACTCCGCTGCGGTGCAATCATTATCACCGCTGGCATCGGTACATTCACACCTCGCAAGCTGTCCGCCGGAGAAGACTATCTTGGCCGGGGACTGGAGTACTTCGTTCCAAACCCCACGCCGTATGCCGCGACCGACGTGGTGATCGTCGGTGGTGGTGACTCGGCCTTGGACTGGGCGCTCATGTTGGAGCCGATCGCCGCTTCGGTAACGGTCGTACATCGGCGAAAAGCGTTCCGGGCGCACGCCGCCACCGTTGCCCAAGTCGAACGGTCCACGGTCGAATTGATCACTGACGCCGAGGTCGGCGCCCTTGGTGGCAACGGCGCCGTCGCACACGCCGATATCGCGATCAAGGGGACGGACGACATGCGTCGCGTCGAGTGTCAGCGGGTGGTTGCGGCGCTGGGTTTCGTCGCCAACCTTGGCCCGCTGCGCGAGTGGGGTGTCGAACTACGCGACAACCGGCACATCGTCGTGGATTCGGCGATGCGTACTGGACGCACGGGTGTTTTCGCCGCCGGAGACGTCGTCGACTACGACGGCAAGGTGCGGTTGATCTCCGTCGGCTTCGGTGAAGTGGCGACAGCAGTCAACAATGCCGCGGTGCACATCGACCCCCAAGCGCAGCTGTTCCCCGGTCACTCCACCGACGAGCAGCCAGCGCCGACGCTCACCCCCGCGTGAGCGCCACTGACGGGAAGGAGAAACGACGTGCCGTATGTGATCGCAGGGCCGTGTATCGATGTGATGGACAAGTCCTGCATGGAGGAATGCCCGGTGGACTGCATCTACGAGGGCGACCGCAAGCTATACATCAACCCCAAGGAATGCATCGACTGCGGTGCTTGCGAACCGGTGTGTCCGGTCGAGGCGATCAGCCAGGACCGCCGGGTCGGTGACGCCGAGCTGGAATTCGTTGAGGACAACCGCCGATTCTTCACCGACGTGCTAGCCGGTCGCGACGAGCCGATCGGAGCGCCCGGGGGGTCACAAACCACTGGTGCGATCGGAGTCGACACGCCGATGGTGGCGGCGCGATGAAGGCGGCGGGCCGCTCAGAAGAGGACGGTTTGGTTGTCTGGGCTGGGCTGGGCCTTTTCTCATAGCCAGCGCGGTGGTCCGTCGGAGTCGCCGTCGATGTCGACGCCGACCGCGCCCCGCCCCGCCGCCCACCGCACCACGGCCGCAAGCGGACCCGCGACCGTCGTCGTGCGCTCTGCCGGAACCATGGCAATCGGGGTACAACCTTCGACGGCGAGCACCAGCCCGCCGCCGCGCTCGTTGCGGCGCCACGCATCCACGATGTCGGCCAGCAATGACTGCAACACCACCGGGGGGAAGTCACCGAACCGTCCGCCGTTGCCGAGGTCCACGGCGTGGATCCACACTTCGCGAGTACGCATCCACACCGCTTCAGATGCGGGGACGAGGCGGCCCTGAGCGGTGCGGACCTGCGCCGACCACGCTGCGGACGGCAGGTCGCGCCACTTCGCGTCCAGCCGGGCCACGGTGTGGTCGAACAGATTTCGCAGCGCACCGGCACTCAGCGTCGAGCCCTCGTCGATCTCGCGAGCACGCTGGTCGGCGGAGGCGTACATCGGAGTCTCGGTACCCGTGCTCGCCCAGTCCATCAACCGGCACAACGCTGCCGCGTTGTAGCCCACGTGAGCGAGCAGGTGCCGGCGCGACCACCCGGGCAGCAGCGAGTCGGCGTCCAGGTCGCGGTCACTGAGCTCCGCCAGCCGCTGTGCGAAGTACGCCGTGCCGCGCCTGGCGCTCAGTAGCCGGTCCGCGGGGTCAAGGTCGTTGAACACCAGAGGGATCCGCTACTTGATGATCGTCTTGTTGCGGACGGTTCCCAGGCCGTCGATGCTGACCTCCACCACCTCGCCGTGCTGGATGTAACGCGGTGGTTTGCGCGCATGACCCACGCCGCCCGTCGTACCGGTGATGATGACGTCGCCGGGCTGCAGGGTGAGGATATGAGAGATGTATTCGACGAGCTTGGCCGGGGTGAACACCAAGTCGTCGGTGTTTGCGCTTTGCATCACCTCACCGTCGAGGCGGGTCTCGATCCGGGTGCCCAGCGCGTAGTCGGTGTCGAGGTAGGGGCCGAAACCGCTTGTCTTCTCGAAGGTCTTGCCCTGGTCCCACTGCAGCGTGCGGTACTGGTAGTCGCGCATCGTATAGTCGTTGATCACCGAATAGCCGGCGATGTAACCATCGGCGGCCGCTTCGGGCACCTGATAGGCCGCCCGGCCGATGACCACGGCCAGTTCGGCTTCCCAATCCAGTTCCGAGGCAGCGTATTCCGGTACGACGACATCGTCGTATGGCCCGGTCAACGCCTCGGCCCACTTGCCGAAAAGTGTTGGGTACTGAGGCAGTTCGCGTCCCATCTCGGTGATGTGGGAGGCATAGTTGAGGCCGACGCAGACGATCTTGCCGGGCCGCGGGACCACCGGGGCGTAGTCAGCGCCGGACAGCGGGATGGCTTGGCCCGTTGCGTCTTCAGCGATGCGCCTCCAATCCGGTTCGGCGAGCAGGGCCGACAAGTCTGCGTAGTCGCCAACGAGGGTGGCAGTGTCGTCGTCGACGCGAGCGGCCGCGGTGGTGCCGTCGATGCGTAGGGTGGCCAGTCTCATCAGGGTCCTTCGGGGATGTAGGTGCGATCGAAGTGCAGGCGCTCGACGATGGGGGCGTCGGAGAACGTGAAGAGGTCAAGCTCGGTGTCGGCCTCGATGGCCCATTCGGTCCAGGACGGTACGACGACGAGGTCGCCTTTGCCGACCTCGGTGATGCCCGTGTCGAGGTGGAATCTGCCGGTGCCCTGGAAGATCTGGTAGACGGCCGAACCGACGTCGCGACGAGTCCGCGTGTGCGCGCCGGCGCGCAACCGATGAAACTCGGCGCGGATGGTCGGCATGACGTCACCACCGGTGGTGGGGTTGGTGTACCGAACGGCGGCATGTCCGGGTTCAGTGGTCGCGGGATGGCCCTCGTCCTCCAACTCCAGTTGCGCGCGCAACGCGGCATCGGTGTGTTGCCACCGGTACGCGGCGATCGGCGAACTGACCTTGGCGCCCAACCCGACCAACGGGCGAAGACCCGGGTGTGCCCAGAGCCGTTCGGACCGGGACACCTCGGGTGTCGACTCGTCGGTGACTCCGTCGGAGCCGAACTCGAAGAACCCAGTGTCGGTGTAGTGCACGAACGGAATGTCGAGCCCGTCGATCCAGGCCATCGGCTGCTGTGTCTCGTTGTGGTGGCCATGAAAGTGCCAGCCAGGAGTGAGCAGGAAGTCGCCGCGACGCATCGCGACCGGGTCGCCGTTGACGACGGTCCAGACCCCGTCCCCTTCGACGATGAACCGAAAGGCGTTCTGGGAGTGCCGATGTTCGGGCGCTGTCTCCTTCGGCCCGAGGTATTGGATGGCCGCCCACAGCGTGGGGGTCGCGTATGGGAGGCCACCCAGACCCGGGTTGGCCAGTGCGATCGCGCGCCGCTCCCCGCCGCGGCCAACAAGCACGAGCTCGCCTGCCCGTTGGGCCAGCGGGTACAGCGTCGCCCACTTCCACACGAACGGCACCGCTTTCGACATCGGAGCGGACGGCATCAGATCTCCGCGCTGAGTCCACAACGGCAGGAGGTGTTCGCGGTCGAAATCGGTGTAGAGCCGGTCCAATTGGTCATCGTGCAGTGGCGTGGTCATCACTTGTGGCCCTCCTCGGCGAGGCGACTGCAGATGTCCTCACGAATCGCCTTCTTGTCGAGCTTGCCGACCTTGGTGGTGGGCAGCTGGTCGACGACGACCAACCGCTCGGGAAGCTTGAACCGTGCGACACCAGCGGCATTCATCAGGTCGGTGACGTCGGTCAGCGTGATCGGATCGCCATGGGCGAGGGTGACGTACAGGCACACCCGCTCGCCAAGGACGGCATCCGGCATGGCGACCGCGGCTGCCAGGTCGACGCCGACGAGCTGGTAGGCGAAGTTCTCCACCTCTTCGGCCGAAACCTTTTCCCCGCCACGGTTGATCATGTCCTTGTCGCGACCCTCCACCACCAGGTTTCCGTCAGGGCGGCGCAGCACCACGTCGCCGCTGGCGTACCACCCGTCGGCGGTGAACGCGCGGGCGTTGTGGGCGGCCGCGCGGAAGTAGCCGCGCGGTGTGTACGGGCCGCGGGTCAGCAAGGCGCCCGGTGTGCCGTCGGGCAACGGCGTGCCGTCTTCGCCGACGATGGCGATCTCGTCGGCGTCGCACACCGGCCGACCCTGGGTGGTCAGCACGACCTCCAGGTCGTCGTCCAAGCGGGTCATGTTGATCAGTCCCTCGGCCATGCCGAAGACCTGCTGCAGGCGTGCGCCCAACACCGGCTCGACCCGGGCGGCGAGTTCGTCGGGCATGCGTGCCCCGCCGACCTGCAGCACGCGCAAGGTGTGGCCTCGCAGCGTCCCGTTGTCCCGCTGGTGTTCGATCCACCGCTGAGCGACCGCGGGCACCAACGCAGTGGCCGTGACCCGTTCCGCGTCAATGGTTTTCAGTGCCCGCTCGGGGGACGGTGACGGTAGCATCACCACCCGAGCGCCGGCGAACAACGCGCCGAGGATGCCCGGGCACGCCAACGCGAAGTTGTGGCTGACCGGCAGCGCAGCCAAATACACGGTGTCGGGACCGAACTCCGCGACCTCGTTGCACATCAGGATGTTGCAGACGTAGTCATCATTGGTGCGCACGATCAGTTTGGGAACGCCCGTGGTGCCGCCGGACAACAGCATGCAAACCACGTCGGCACCGGCGGGCTCGTAATCCGCGGCGGCGAATCGTGCTGTGCCGTTCGCGGCCGCACGGAGCCGGTATTCCGGTGCCTGCTCGGTGATGCCTTGCGACAGCGCACCGTGCACCAAAATGGCACGCACAGTGGGCACTTCAGCGGCGACCTGCTGCGCAGTCTCACGTGGATCCTCGTCGGAGGTGACGTCGGTGATGACTAGCGCACGGGCCTCCGACTGTGCCGCGAGGTGGGTGATCTCGTGTCGGCGATGGGCCGGCAGCGCCATGACCGGGACGATTCCACTCCGAAAGCAGCCCAGCGCCAATGCGACGAATTCCCAGCAGTTTGGCAACTGCACCACGATGCGGTCACCGGGTCGAATGCCCAGGTCGAGCAGGGCTTGCGCGCACGCTGCGGAACGGTCCCATAGGTCCCGATAGGTCAGCCGCGTGGTGCCGTCCACGATCGCCTCGTCGAGCGGCCGGCGCTCGACTTGCTCGGCAAGGTAGGACGCCACGGATCGGCCATGCCAGTAGCCGGCCTTGCGGTAGTGCGCGGCGACGTCGTCGGGCCAGGGCACCACACCGTCGATGGCAATGGGCGTTCGAGTTGTCATGGCACCTCCACGATTACTGCGTCGAGCGCGATCAACCCGGTAGCAGTGAGGCGCAGCGGGTTGATCTCGACATCGCTGACTTCGGCGTGGTCGTCGATGAACATCGCGAGCGCGACGACGATGCGGGCGAACTCTGCGCGGTCGATCCGGGGACCACCGCGCCACCCGTCGAGCAGGGCAGCGCACTGGAGGTCGTCGAGCATCGCGGCGGCGGCCGCACTGGTGACACGATGGCTACGGATCGTCACGTCACCGATGGCCTCTGCGGCGGTGCCGCCAAGACCCGCGACGACGATCGGCCCGAACACCGGGTCGCGGCGGGCACCGAGGAACATGTCCACCCCGGGGTCGGCCATGCTTTCGATCAGGTAGGCCGGAGCGGGGATGGCGTCAAGTGCGTCAAGGGCGTCGGCGAGCTGCCCGTGGGAGCCGACGCCGAGGTGTACGCCGCCGAGTTCCGTCTTGTGCAGCACGGTGGCGTCGAGGATCTTGACCGCGACCGGGTGGCGGAGTTCGTCGAGCGCGCGGTGGGCGGCCTCGCGATCGCCGCATACCCGCCGCGGTGGCGTCGCGATCCCCAGCGCGTCCAACATGTCCTTGGCGTGGGCTTCGTCGGCAGGCAACTCGACAGCGGGGCTGGGCCCGGCGCGACGCTCAGTACGTGCGACGTTGAGGTGTCGGGCCCTGGCGTCGTCCGCTAGCGCGCGAATGCCGTTGGCCAGCGCGGTGGCCGAGTTCAGCACCGGCACCCCCATGTCGGCGGCCGCGTTGCGGGTCTTGGCGACCACATCGGCCGGCCCACCGGTACCGACGACGACGGGCAGCCGACGGGGCAGCCCGGACCGGGTAATCGTGTCGGCCAGGTCGACGACGTCGGGCTCGGCCAGCGCGTACACCGCCAGTGCGTCGATCTCCGGATCGCCAGCAGTGGTGGTGAGCACGTCGGCGAAGGTTTCCGCCGGGCGGCCGGTGTCGACGGGGTTGGCCTGAAAGGTCATCGGCGGCAACAACTCTGCGAGCGCGGCTTGGGTCTGCGCGGCGAGGGCGGGCACCCGAACGCGGCCAGCCTGCAGTTGATCGAGCACCATGAGCCCCGGTCCGGCCTGGGCGGTGACGATGCCGATGCCCGGGTCCGCGCAGGCGGGCAGGCGGGTGCGGCTCAGCACCGCAAGCGCGTCGACGAGCTGCTGCTCCGAGTCGACCACGACGGCGCCGGCCTCTTTCAGCAATGCGCGGGTCGTGCGCCAGGACGTGGCCAGCGCGCCGGTGTGCGACGCCGAAAAGGCTGACACGTCACTGCGTCCGACCACGATGGCGACGATCGGTTTTTCGGTGCTGACGCGGCGGACCGACGTCAATAGGGCCGCGCCGTCGTCGACCGATTCGACATGCAGTGCGATGGCGCTGATTTGGGGGTCGCCGCGCAGGTACTCCAGCACGTCGGCACTGCGGATGTCGACGCAGTTGCCGAGGCCCACGCCGAGCCCGACACCGACCCCGGCTTCCGAGAGTAGGAACGACAGGGCGTGATTCATCCCGCCGCTGGCGGCGACGACGGCTACCGATCCGGCGGCGATCTGGTCCACGGTGGGGACGAAGGACACCGTGGCGCCTGCTGGTCGGAAGAACCCGGAGGTGTTCGGCCCGAGCAGGCGGATGCCGGTGGTCGTGACGATGTCGCTGAGCCGCTGCTGCAGTGCGATGCCGTCGACGCCGGCTTCCGCGAATCCGCCCGAGCAGATGACGGCGGCGCCGACACCACAAAGTGCGGCCTCCTGCAGCGCCTCCGGCGTCGTCGCGGCCGGTACGCACAGCACGGCCAAGTCGAACGCGCCGCCGCGGGCGCGGGTGGCCGCGGTGAGCGATTCGTGAAATGAGCTGTGGGCACTGGGCTTCGGGTTGATTCCGACCACCGTCAAGCCGTTGTCGCTGCCTCGTCTGACGGCATCGAACATCACCGCGCCGAGCTTGCCGGGTGTGGTCGACGCTCCAACGACCGCGATCGAGCTTGGGTCGAAAAGCCTGGCGATAGTCATCGGGCCGCCTCGACGTGGGAGGTGAGTTCGTGTTCCGCGACGGCGGGTTCGGGCTCGTAGGTGACCGCATCGGCGCGGCCCGACAGAATCAACGTTGCCGCGCTATCGATTTCGTCGACCGCCCGTCGCGTGCGCACCGAGGCGTGCTGGTCGACGATGATCGTCGGGATCCCGAAGGTCAAGCGGACGTGTTCGGAGCACAGCACCCTCGACAACTCGCTACCGCCCCGTATCACGACCGCTGCGGGCTGGCGGGCGCATACGGCGTCGAGCGCCGTCGTCGTTCGGTCGTCCAGCGCGGTGCCGACGGTGTCGGGTGCGGTGACCAACGCCGCTTCACCCGTGCCGTCGGCAACTGCCCGCAGCGTCGTGCGGCCGTCGCCGAGGCACACGCCTTCGTCCGCTGAGGCGTCCAGCGTCAGCAAGCGACGCTCGAGGGTGCGGGGTCCGACGTGTAGCGGGGTATCCAGCGGCGCGGTCCCGTGCAGACTCCGCCAAGCCTCCTCACTGTCTGCGACGAAGCCGGGATCCCGTTGGCGGATCTTCTCGGCGGAGATGGCGCGGCTGAAGAAGTGGAATCCGAACTGCCAAGGGTCCAGCGCGCGCTGGTACTCGCCGAAGTGGTCCCACCAGGACAGGCTGGGCATCGCGGAGTTCTGGACCTTGGCAACCTGCGGGCGTCGAGTGTGTTCGAACCGGTCCAACGCGGCGGGAATGTCGGTTGGCTGATCTGCTATCGACTGGGCCAGCGCGGCAGCGTCTTCCATCGCCATCTTGGTGCCCGAGCCGACCGAGAAATGCGCGGTGTGCACGGCGTCGCCCAACAGCACCACCGGGGTGCCCTGTGCGGACCGGGTGTGCCAGTGGCTCGTGCGCCGGGTCCTGAAGTTTGCCCATCGTGAGTTGTTGGCGACCAACGGATGACCGAATAGCTTCTCGAGGTAGTGCTGACTCGCGAGGTCTGACGGGCCTGGCGGTTGCGCTACGTCGAACCCGTCGAGGCCCGCCCGACGCCAGGTGGGCTCGTCGGTCTCGACGATGAAGGTGCTCAAACCCGACCCGATCGGGTAGCCGTGCACGGCGAAGTTCCCATGCTCCGTACGCTCGTGCAGGAACGTCAGCCCGTCGAACTGGTGCGTGGTGCCGAACCAGATGAACTTCACCCGAGCCTCGTCCACCGTGTGGCCGAGGTCGTCGATGAACTGTAGGCGCACAGCGGAATTCGTGCCGTCGGCGGCCACGATGAGGTCATAGCCGTCGTGGTCCAGTTCGTCGACCGTGACGGGGCAGTCGTAGTGCAAGTGGGCGCCCAGCTCGGCTGCCCGGCGACGCAGCGATTCGAGCAGAACGCGGCGATGCACCGCCGACATCCCGTTGCCGCCCGCCGTCACGGTCACGTGATTGCTGTGGACCGCGATGGTGTCCCAACGCCGTCCGTGGGCCGCCAACGTCTCGCGCAACACCGGATCTACGGCGTCGACGTTGTCCAAGGTCGTGTCGGAGAACACCACGCCGAACCCGAATACGTCGGACTCGGAGTTGCGTTCGAAGACATCGACGTGGCACCCGGGCAAGGTCCGGGACAGTGCGATCGCGGTGAACAATCCGCCGGGGCCGCCACCGATGCAGGCGACGCGCAGAGCCGGGGCTGAGGCCGGGGATTGCCCGGCTCGGATCGTCGTCAAGGCGGCCCCCAATGGCTGTGCCACCGAATCTTCAGTGGCTCGTCACCACATCATGTAACACTAATCATCAATAAGTCAACATAAATGTCACACGATGTTGCGAGTGCTCGAGCCGTTGGTGACCGCTTCGATCAATTCCTCCGCTGACGTGCGCAGGATCTCGTGACACTCGAGGAACGTTTGGTGCGCTACCTGGCCCCGCCAGCCCGCGGGGAGCAACTCCTCGGGCAGGTCGGGATCCCGGAACGGGTAGTGCCGGTACTTCTGGATGAGCGTCGTCCGCTCGACGAGCGCGTCCGGGCCGGGCAGGCCGCGCCGGTAGCCGGCCAGCCTGGGCTGATACTCCTCGATGAACGCCTGGTAGTCCACGTCGAGGCCACGGAGGTCCCAGCAGCGTCGAGCGAGCATTCGATCGGTGGTGATGGCCGCCGACGTACTGCGCAGGAAGATCACCCGAAGCTCGTCGTCACCTTCGAGGGACTCCGAGACGTTCTTGCGATGATCGTGGGGCGAGAACCAGCTATTGCCGCCGCCGTGGCCGAAACCCCACCAGGTCAACGCCTTCTCGACGCGTTGCCGCTGTTCGCGTTCGCTTGTCTGTTCGTCGACCAGCGCCTGTGTCCAGGTGCGATCCCAGTCGCCATGATGGCGCTCGAAGATGCGCGCGCGGCCGTCATCGAGCAGGCGCCAGCTCTTGTCATTAAGTACGTAGGTGACCTCGCGGCCCGACCGTTCCGATTCGAACCAGCCGTCCCGGCGCAGCCGCGTCATCACGACGCGGACCGTGGCCGGTTCCACGCCGAAGGCACCGAGCAGCTCGGTCAGGACGCCGAGCTTGGCAGCCCCTCCGCGGTACCGGAAGTATTCGCCATACAGATCGAAGACGATCGAGCGTGGTCGCATGGCGCTCGCCCTCCCCACGCAATTCATGTATCAGAAGCCATCGCCTCCGAGTCAACTATGTCACACGAAGGAGGAATTGCGGCGTCCCCGTTGACCATGGACTTCGAGCCGCGCTGGTTCACCAACTACGGAAGCGGCGGGAGCGGGGGCAGCTTGTCCAACTCGTCGAGCGTGGCGTCGCCCTCCCCCGGCGGCCCCGGCCGGGTGGGCATGAAGATCGTCGGCCGGTAATCCGGCGGCGGGTTGTCCACCTGCGCGACGCATCCGATCCCGTAGGTGGTGGCCGCGGGCACTCCCGCGTGGTTGACACAGCATGCGGTAGCAACGTCGTCGAAGGTCTGGTCGGGACCGGGAACCGTGGTCGCGGTACAGGTGGAGTAGCCGAAGTCGTCGAAATTCGGCGAAGCGTGCGCGACCCCACCGGTCGCGCCGACCGCCACCAGGGCAAGGGCTGCGGCCACCGCACGCCGACGCCGTGCGCCGGTCCGTGCGTTGCGGGTCATCGACCCACCCTAATCACCTTGCGCCGACACTCTCCACAGAAAAGTGTCCGGCCCACGCCTGGGTCGCGCTCCTACCTGTGAAGCCCACCCCGGGCCGAATGGCCAACCGGCCACCACAGGAAAGGAACCGCCATGTCCAACACCACCCGTTCGACCCGTCTGCGCAGCCTCCTCGTAGGCTCGTTGTTCACCGCCAGCGCCGTCGCTGGCCTCATCGGCCTCGCCGCCCCCGCCAATGCACTGTCCGAATCGACGATCGAGTCGAACTGCAAGACCGCCGGCGGAACCTACGGCACCATCGTGCGCGCCGATGGCGTACGCGTCTCGACGTGCTGCCCCTCCGACAAGCCCGGCGAGATCTCGGGCGGCAAGTGCAGCATCTACGTCGACGGCACGCTCGCGGCCCTCGAGCAGACGCCCACCACGCCGAAGCCTCCGAAGTACCGCCTTCCGGTCGGCCAGCTTCCCACCGCGGTGCTCGAGCCCGTCCGCTGAATTACTCTCGCCGAGACTGCGGGCAGATCGCGAATCCGCGAAAGATCGTGATCTGTCTGCAGTTTCGGCGTGTCCGTCTTCGCTCTAGCGCACGCCTCGAAGCAGCCGGCCCGGCCGCGCGCCGGTGTCGACGCCATGCCGCCTGGTCACCACACCATTGACCACGGTGGCGTCGTAGCCGCTCGCGCCCTGTACCAGGCGTCGCCCGCCGGCAGGCAGGTCGTAGACCATCTGCGGGGTGCCGAGCGCCAACGCGTCCATGTCGATCACGTTGAAGTCGGCCTTCTTGCCAACCTGGATGACGCCGCGGTCGGTGAGCCCGAAAAGCGTTGCGGTCTCTAGTGTTTGCTTGCGCACCATATGTTCCAGCGAGAACCGCGGCCCGCGGTGACGGTCCCGCGCCCAGTGCGTCAGCAGGTACGTCGGATACGACGCGTCACAGATCAACCCGCAGTGCGCGCCGCCGTCCGACAGGCCCGACACCGCTGCCGGGTGCGAGATCATGTCGTAGATCGCGTCGTGATTGCCCTCTGCGTAGTTGAAGAACGGCATCATCAGCATCGCCCCGGCGTTGTCCTCCAACATCAGGTCGTACAGCGTCGCAAGCGGATCCGCTCCGCGCGCCTCTGCGATGGCCGCCACCGTTCGGTCGGGCGTCGGCTCGTAGTCCGGCGGGTTCCCGATGGCGTACAGATTGCCCAACCCGTGCTGGATCATCGCGAACATCGCGTCGAACTGCTTGGCCGGATCCGGCGGCAGGTCCGCCTCGCCCAGGATCGTCGCACGCACGTCGGGATCGGCGAGCCGGGCTGCGAGCTCATCGCGGTCGAGTTCGGCCTTCAGCTTCTGGAAGGTCGGACGGTGATCGAAGCCGTGATAGCCGGGGAATCCGAACAACATTCCGAACGGCCGCGCGGCGAACTGCGCGTACACAGGGATGCCTTTGGCCACCGCGTCGCCGGCGAGGTCGAGCTGCTTGCGCCACAGGTCGGGCGCCGACTGCGTCTGAATCATGGTGAACGACACCGGCCGTTGCGTCTCCGCGGCCAGCCGCGTCATCCAGTCGAGCTCGCGCATCGCCGCGACGTCGTCCTCACCGACCGCGCCCGCAGGAGCCAGTTCGAACACCGCCTGCCCGCCCGCGGCCATCGCCCGGCCCAGCCCGAACAGTTCCCGTTCGGCGGCATACGTGCCGGGCACGGGTTCGCCGTCGATGGCGCGATGGCCCTCGGTGCGCGACGTCGAGAAGCCCAGCGCGCCCGCCTCCACGGCCTCCTGCACGATGCGCGCCATCGCGGCGATGTCGTCGTCGGTGGCGTCCTCGTTGCGCGCGCCGCGTTCCCCCATCGCGTATCCGCGTACCGCGCCGTGGGCGATCTGGGTACCGAAATCGATTGCCAGGTGGCGCTTCTCGATGGCGTCGAGGTACTCGGGGAAGCTCTCCCACTCCCACGTGATGCCCTCGGCCAGCGCGGTGCCGGGAATGTCCTCGACGCCCTCCATCAATTCGATCAGCCACTGCTCACGTCCGGGGCGCACCGGGGCGAACCCGACGCCGCAGTTGCCGCTGACGACGGTCGTCACGCCGTGCAGGCTCGACGGCTCCAACGTCTCGTCCCAGCTGACCTGGCCGTCGTAGTGGGTGTGCACGTCGACGAAGCCGGGCGTCACCACGCGACCGGTGGCATCGACGGTGGTGGCCGCCTCGCCCTCGAGTCCGGGACCGTCGCCGTCGCGGCGGCGCACCTCGACGATGCGGCCGTCCTTGATGCCGACGTCGGCGCGATAGCGATCCGCGCCGGTTCCGTCGACGACGGTTCCGCCGGTGATCTTCAAGTCGAACATGAGGTGTCCCCCTCGTCCTGGGGCAGCAGATTGTTCGGGGCGGGCTCAGCCCCGTATCCCGAAGCTACGCCTATCCGCTACGCGTCGTAGCGAAATCGTCGTCGTACACCGGACATGAAGTCAGATCCGGCCCGTCGGGTTGTCACGACGGGCCGGATCGGGGAATTGGTGTCTGGGCCGGAGACGTCGGTCTCACGGCTCGCGACACCCAATGCCCGCCGCGGCGGGTCGCCAAACATCTTTTCTCGAAGTGGCCGGTCACTCCCCTTAGGCCGCGACCATCACGTCGACGGACAGGCATTCCCCGATCGCGTGCGCCTTCGGCCAGTCGTGGGCGCAGACGGCGCGGGCGAGGTCCTCGGTCATCGTGCTGTCGGCTCCGAGTTCGGCGAGCCACGACGAGACGACGGCGGCGATTCGGTCGCCGTGGACGCGAGCGGCGCGGCCGACGTGCAGGAGATCGACGATCTCGTAGGTGGTGTTCTTCCTCATGTAGGTGAGAGCCCGCAGGTCAGCAGAATGCGACAGGTTTTCTCGGCCAATTTCTCCAGTCACTCTGTTAGTTGTAGTACCGTGCGGTCATGACCGGAGCAGGCGTCTGGATTCTCGGCGGATATCAGAGCGACTTCGCCCGCAACCTGCACCGCGAGGGCCTCGATTTCGCTGGTCTGACCGCCGAGGTGGTCACCGCGACGCTCGAGGCGGCCAAGGTCGACGCCACCGACGTCGGCGTCGTCCACGTCGCGAATGCGTTCGGCGAACTGTTCGCCGCACAGGGCCACCTCGGCGCCATGCCCGCCACCGTCGTCGACGGGCTGTGGAACGCCCCAGCCACGCGGCACGAAGCGGCGTGCGCGTCGGGCAGCGTCGCCACGCTCGCGGCCATCGCCGACCTCCGGTCCGGGGCGTACGAGACGGCGCTCGTCGTCGGCGTCGAGCTCGAGAAGACCGTGCCGGGCGATACCGCCGCCCAACACCTCGGCGCGGCCGCGTGGATCGGGCACGAAGGCCAGGCCGCGACGTTCATGTGGCCGCACATGTTCTCCTCCGTCATCGACGAGTACGACAAGCGCTACGGCGTCGACGTGATGCACCTTCGGGCGATCGCGCAGCTCAACTTCGCCAACGCCCGAAAGAACCCCAACGCCCAGACCCGCCAGTGGACCGTGCCCGACCTGGTGGCCGCCCGCGACGACGACGAGACCAACCCCGTCGTCGAGGGCCGCATCCGGCGGTTCGACTGCAGCCAGATGACCGACGGCGGCGCAGGGGTCGTGCTCGTCACCGACGACTACCTGCGCGACCATCCCGACGCCGAACCCATCGGTCGCATCGACGGCTGGGGGCATCGCACCGTCGGCCTCGGCATCCAGCAGAAGTTCGACCACTCGGCCGACGACCCGTACGTCATGCCCCACGTCCGCCGCGCCGTGCAGGACGCGTTCACCCGCGCCCACGCCACGCTCGACGACCTCGACGGCATCGAGGTGCACGATTGCTTCACCCCCAGCGAGTACCTGGCCATCGACCACATCGGGCTCACCGACCCCGGGGAGTCGTGGAAGGCGATAGAGAACGGCGAGCTCGAAGTCGGCGGGCGGCTACCGATGAACCCCAGCGGCGGGCTCATCGGCGGCGGCCATCCCGTCGGCGCCTCGGGTGTACGGATGCTGCTGGATGCGGCCAAGCAGGTCAGCGGCACCGCGGGCGACTACCAGGTCGAGGGTGCGACGACGTTCGGCACGCTCAACTTCGGTGGAAGTACCTCCACCACAGTCAGTTTCGTCGTCACCGCCGGCGAGCCGGCAATTTAGCAGAAGCGGCAAGGGAGTAGGACATGCACGTAGAAGTCGTCGGCAAGTATCTGTCCACGCTGCCGGAGGACGACGACCACCCCTACCGCACCGGGCCGTGGCGTCCCCAGACCACCGAGTGGGACGCCGACGACCTGACCGTCGTCGAGGGTGAGCTCCCGCACGACCTCGACGGTGTGTACCTACGCAACACCGAGAACCCGCTGCATCCGGCAATGAAGGCCTACCACCCGTTCGACGGCGACGGCATGATGCACGTCGTCGGCTTCCGGGACGGAAAGGCGTTCTACCGCAACAGGTTCGTGCGCACCGACGGCTTCGCCGAGGAGTTGGACGCGAACGGCCCGCTGTGGCCTGGCATCGCCGAACCGATCGAACTTTCCAAGCGTGACTACGGCTGGGGCGCAAGGACGTTGATGAAGGACGCCTCGTCCACGGACGTCATCGTGCACCGCGGCACCGCACTGAGCAGTCACTACCAATGTGGCGACCTGTACCGCATCGACCCGTTCTCCGGCGACACGCTGGGCAAGGAGGACTGGCGCGGGGCGTTCCCGTTCGACTGGGGCGTGTCGGCGCATCCCAAGGTCGACGACGCCACCGGCGAGCTGCTGTTCTTCAACTACAGCAAGCAGGCGCCGTACATGCACTACGGCGTCGTCGACGCCAACAACGAACTCGTCCACTACGTCGACGTGCCGCTGCCAGGACCTCGGCTGCCGCATGACATGGCGTTCACCGAGAACTACGTGATACTCAACGACTTTCCGTTGTTCTGGAAGCCGAGACTGCTGGAACGCAACGTGCATCTGCCCCGCTTCCACCGGGACGTACCGTCGCGCTTCGCCGTCATTCCCCGGCGCGGGGACACCTCGCAGATCAGGTGGTTCGAAGCCGACCCCACCTACGTGCTGCACTTCCCGAACGCCTACGAGGACGGCGACGAGATCGTGCTCGACGGCTTCTTCCAGGGCGACCCGGAACCCCTCGACAATCACGTCGGCGACACGTGGCAGCGCATGTTCCGGTTCCTTGCCATGGACCGGATGCAGACCCGCCTGCACCGGTGGCGGTTCAACCTCGTCACCGGCGCAGTGCGCGAGGAACGGTTGTCGGACAGCATCACCGAGTTCGGGATGATCAATCCTGGCCATGCCGGCCGCGACTACCGCTACACCTACGCGGCGACGGGCAAGCCGGGCTGGTTCATGTTCGACGGGCTGGTCAAGCACGACCTGAAGTCCGGCTCCGAGGAACGGTTCGGCTTCGACGACGGCGTCTACGGCAGCGAGACGGCCATGGCACCGCGAGTCGGCAGCAAGAGCGAGGACGACGGCTACCTGGTCACCATCACCACCGACATGAACGCCGACGCGTCGTTCTGTCTGGTGTTCGACGCGGCCCGGATGTCCGACGGACCGGTGTGCAAACTCGCGCTGCCGGAACGGGTTTCGAGTGGCACCCACGCGACGTGGGCCGACGGCTCGGAGTTGCGCCGCTGGCGGGTGACCGACCACGCGGCCGAGGCGATCGGGCTGTAGTGCCCACCGAGTTGCCTGCAGGCGGAACCAACGCCGTCGGCCGGATGCTCGGGGTGCTCGGCGACGAGTGGACGCTGCTGATCCTGCAGCAGGCGACGCTGGGTGCGACGCGATACGGGCAATTCACGGCGCGCCTGCCGATCTCGCACGCGGTGCTGACCCGGCGGTTGGCGGCCATGACGGCCGACGGACTGTTGGCCAAGCGCACCTATCAGGCCAACCCGTCGCGGGCCGACTACGTGCTCACGCCGCGGGGACGCGCGCTGTGGCCGGTACTCGTGTCGATCTGGGAGTGGGAACGACACTGGGTCCCCGACCACGCCCAACGACTGCCCGCGATGCACCACACCGTCTGCGGAGCAGACTTCGCACCCGTGCTGCGGTGCGCCGCGTGCGCGGACTCGGTGACGGAGAAGGACATTGGTGCGCAATGGGGTCCTAGCGGTGGCTGGTCGCGGTCGATGCCGGTGCTCTCGACTCGGCGCCGATCGAGCGCCGACCGTGTCGACGGTCGGGCGGACCTGTTCCCGGAGACCATGAGCATCCTCGGCAATCGATGGGCGTTCGCCTTGTTAGTGGCGGCGTTCGTCGGCGCCAGCCGGTTCGGCGACTTCCAGGACCAACTCGGTGCGCCACCCGGTTCCCTGGCCGACCGCTTGCAGATCTTTACGGCCAACGGCGTGCTCGCCGCGGGCGACGGGCGCTACCGGTTGACCGAGAAGGGCCGCGCGGTGTTCCCCATCCTCATCACCGCACTGCAGTGGGCGCAGCGGTGCTTCCGCGCGCCGGAGGGACCCGCCGTCGAACTGGTGCACACGGACTGCGGCGCGGCGTTCGAGGCCACCCTGGCGTGCGACCAGTGCGCGAGCCCGCTGCGCGGTGCCGAGGTGGCGACGCGCTAGCGGGCCAGCCGGAAGTTCAGATTGTTGCGCACCGCAGGCCATTCCACGTCGAGGATCGAGTACACCACCGTGTCGCGACGGGATCCGTCGGGCAGGATCTGATGGCTGCGCAGCACCCCGTCGAGCTTGGCGCCGACTCGCTCGATGGCTGCTCGGCTGGTGGAGTTGAAGAAGTGTGTCCGGAATTCGACTGCGACGCAGCCCAACTCGTCGAAGGCGTGACCGAGCATCAGCAGCTTGCTCTCGGTGTTGACGCCCGTCCTGCGCACCGACGCCGAGAACCAGGTGTTGCCGATCTCGAGCCGCCGGTTCGGCCCGTCGACGTGCAGGTAGCTCGACGAACCCACGACCTTGCCGTCACGGGTCCGCGCAACGAACGTCAGCCCGGTGTCGGGGCGCTGCAGCGACAGTCGCACGTCCACCCACTCCTCCGCGGTGTCCGGCGACGGCGCGCTGGTGAACCATAGGCTGCCCACGTCGCCATCGGCCGACGCCGCCGCGACCTCGGGTACGTGCGCGGGGGTCAGCGGCTCGAGCGACACCCAGCGGACGCCCTCGAGCCCGACGGGTTCGACCCTCACGGCCTACTGCTCCGGCTTGCCTCGGCCCACGCCACCACCATCGCGAGCACCGACAGCACCACGGCGACGATGGACGCGACGGCGCCGATGTAGAACCCGTAGCCCGCGGCGATCGGCGACGCGACGTACAGCCGGTAGTACCACAGGGCCATCACCGTCATTAGCACCGAAATAGCTAGTGCCACAGTCGAAGTGACCCGGGGCGAGAGGCTTCGCGCCGACATCGCCGCAGCCACGATGAGCGTCGACGTCAATAACACGATCAGCTGCCCCACCCCGAAGCCGGCGGGCGGATAGGCGATGTGTCCGGCCTTGCCGCCGATCGCAGACGCCCGGCCTCCACCGTCGGCGCTGGTGGTGAGCCACGGCAGCCACGCGCTGACCAGGACCACCGTCGCGCACAGCACGACGAGCCATCCGGGGCGCAGGCGAGCCATGCGATGAGAGTATCGGGTGAGCGGCCCGGACAGACGTAGGCTTGACCCATGACGGAGCTACCCGGCTGGGCGCAGCGGCTCGACCTGGCCCCGCATCCCGAGGGCGGCTGGTTCCGCGAAACCTGGCGCAGTGGCGTCACCATCGGGCCGTCGTCACTCCCGCCGGAATATCAAGGCCCACGCAGTGCGGGCACCGCAATCCTGTTCCTACTCATGCCGGGCCAGCGGTCGGCGTGGCACACCGTGCGCAGCGCCGAACTGTGGCTGTATCACCGCGGCAGCCCGCTGTTGCTCGAGGTCGGTCCCGAACAGGCCAACGCGACAACGCTTTTGCTCGGCAGCGACGTCGACGCCGGCGAGCGTCCGCAGCTGCTGGTTCCGCCGGGACACTGGCAGCGGGCGCGCCCTCGCGACGACGAGCCCACCCTGGTGAGCTGCATCGTGGTGCCCGGCTTCGACTTCGCCGACTTCGCACTGGCCGCCCCTACCGACTGAGCAGCGCCAGCGCGGCTGACACCAGCGCGGCGTTGTCGGGCGCGGTCGACCCGTCGGGCAGCCGCAACGTGTCCTCCAGGCCGATGCGGGTCTGCACGCCCGCCACCCCCGCGTGTTCCAGCAGCGGCCAACAGCTTTCGTCGAACCCGTGCAACAGCACCGGCGCGGGCGAGTCCGCCGCACGCACCCTGGCGAGCATGTCGTCGGCGACGGCGACGTCGTCGTGGCCCTGGAGCTCGATCATCACCCGCATGCAGTGCCGGGCCATGTCGGACTCCGCCCAAGAAGCGGCCGCTTCGGCATGGAACAGCCCGACCTCGACGCCCAGCCCCTTGCCGAGCAGGATCTCGGCAAGCTCTGGACTGCCCGGCTCGTGCCAGTTCAGCGACGCGAAGTCGGGCAGCACCGTCCAACGCTCGACTGCGCGTCGGCGGGCGTCGACGTCGGGTAGCGCCCAAAAGCCCGTCGTTACCCCCAGTGCAAGTCCTGGCAGCGCCTCTCGGACGGCGTCGACGGCCGCGGCGACGGCGTCGGGTTCCAGGGAGTCCTTGCCGTCGGCGGTCTTGGGGTGCATGTGCACCGCCTGGGCTCCGGCCTGGTGGGCCTGCACCGCCGCCGCGGCCAGCTGCGCCGGCGTGACCGGCAGGTTCGGATGCTGGTCGGGCGTGCGGGCACCGTTGATGCAGGCCTTGACGTAGATCTTCGGAGTGGTCGCCATGGGTCCATCTTGGCCCGCCATGCTTCGCCCGTCATGGCGAAGGTTTCCGAAGTAGCGTGTCCAGACCAGCGTCAGTCCCGCAGCGACGACAGGTTGAACGCCGCGCCCGTCGGGTCGGCGACTGCGGCCAACCTGCCGTACGGGGTGTCCTCCGCGGCGCGGACGACAGTGCCGCCGTGGTCGGTGATCAGAGCGATGGTCTTGTCGACGTCCTCGGCGCCAAGGAAGACCGACCACGTCGACGGCGCATCGCCGAGAAAGGCCGACCCGTCCATGACGCCGAGCAATGGCTCAGCGTCGAAAATGGCGTTGCTGTAGCGGAATTCGTCGGTATCTGACTCGACTTGCAGCTGCCAACCGAAGACCGTGCCATAGAAGTCTGCCGCGGCGCGGAAGTCGTGGGTGGCCAAATGATGCCAGACGGGTGAGCCGGCCTCGCCGACCACCTGGAAGCCCAGGTG
Source organism: Mycobacterium sp. RTGN6 (assembly GCF_033804605.1). Taxonomy (NCBI): domain Bacteria; kingdom Bacillati; phylum Actinomycetota; class Actinomycetes; order Mycobacteriales; family Mycobacteriaceae; genus Mycobacterium; species Mycobacterium sp. RTGN6. The sequence continues at coordinate 123,802 of NZ_JAPZKZ010000011.1, read as the reverse complement.
GCCGGTCGGCTGCCCAACCCGAACGTCGCGCCCGCCGGGTCGATGAGCATCGCCATCCGGCCCTTGGCGGGAATGTCCATCGCGCCGCCGCAGGAGTTGGCGCCCGCGTCCACCGCGGCCCGCAACGTGGCGTCGACGTCAGCGGTATGGAGGTAGGTGGTCCACCCGTCCGGTGCGTTCCACTGCGGGTCGACGGGCATCAATCCGGCGACCGTGCGTCCGTCGCACGACGCGGTGACGTAGCCGCCGTACTCCTCGCCGGACGACTCGAACGTCCAGCCGAATATCTCGCCGTAGAAGTCCTTGGCCTGCGTCAAGTCAGACGTCGCGAGGTCGATCCAGGTGGGCGCGCCTAGCGGGGCGCTGTTGCGGGTGGTCACGGTGGCCTCCATGGGTGGGTGAATCGGTCATCCATACCGACCCGCGGCCCTCGGAAAACTCATCGCAACCTGCGTCTAGAGGCCGAGCACCCGTAGCGCGTTCTGCTTGAAGATCAGCGGCCCGAGCTCCGGGTCGAGGTCCAGCGCCGCGAAGTCCTTCTTCCACCGGTCCAGCTGGACATACGGGTAGTCCGTGCCGAACAGCGCCTTGGTGCGCAGCTGCCTGCCGAGCGCACGGATCAATTGCGGCGGAAAGTACTTCGGCGAGTAGCCGGACAGATCCAGGTAGACGTTGGCCTTGTGCGCGACGATCGCGATCTGCGCGTCCACCCACGGCACCGCCGGGTGGGCCATCACGATGGTCAGGCTCGGGAAGTCGGCCGCGACGTCGTCGAGCAGCATCGGATCGCTGTAGCGCATCTTGATGCCGTGCCCGCCGGGCAACCCCGAGCCGAGCCCGGTCTGTCCGGTGTGGAACAGCGCGGGCACACCGGCCTCCGCAATCGCCTCGTAGATCGGGTAGAAGCGACGGTCGTTGGGCTCGAACGCCTGCACGCTCGGATGGAACTTGAAGCCCTTCACCCCGAGCGCGACCTGCTCACCCACTCGGGCGACGGCGCGCTCGACCGCAAGCGGATCGACGGTCCCAAACGGGATCAGCACGTCATTGTTGCGGGCGGTGCCTGCGATCAGGTCCTCAACGGAGTTCGGGGCGTGGCCGGTCGCCGTCTCGGCGTCGATGGTGAATACCACTGCGGCGGCATTGCGTTCGCGGTAGTGCGCGGCCAGTTCGTCGACGGTGGCGGCGGCGGTGTCACCCATCTTGAAGTACGCCCGCGTCGCGTCGACCAACTCGTCGTCGTAGGCGTTGTGCCCGTGACAGTCGACCTCGACGTGTGTGTGGATGTCGATGGCCTCGATGGCGTCGAAGTCGATGCCGTATTCGTAGGTCACGACTTTCGGCCCAGGATCTGGTCGACGGCGGAAGCGGTCACGCGAAGACTGACTTGAACTTGTCGAGCGAAGCGCGGATGTCGCCCTTCAGCGCGCCCGCGACGACCATCCCGATGGGCCCGAACAGCGCAGGCCCACCGAGGTGCACGTCGAACTGCACCGTCGAACCCTGCTCGGACGGCCTGACCTTGCCAATCAGCTTGACCTTGACGCCGCCTTTGCCGTCGCCGTTCAGCGTCATCGACTCCGGCGGCTGGTAGTTGACGATGGTCCACTTGATGCGGTTGGGCATGCCCTTGACCTCCACGATGGAGACGAGCTCGGTGCCCTTCTCCACCGTCTCGGGCAGCTTGCTGCGCCACACCCGGTGGATGGACAGCCACTCCTTGTACCGCGACAGGTCCGACGCCGCCGCCCAGGCCTGCTCGGGCGACAGCGGTACGTCGACCGAAACGGACAGCTTCGCCATCGCCTACGAGGTGGGCGGTGCCGCCGGCGGCTGCTTGGGCTCGGGCGAAGGCTGGGCCTCCGGCGGCGTCGGCGCCTTCTCTTCGGTGCCGTCAACGGCCTTCTTCGCCGCGTCCTGCACCTTGTCGACGTGCTGGGCGTACTTGCCGCCCGTCTTCGAGTCCACGACGTCGCCGACCTTGTCGATCGCGGTGTCGACCTTGTCGGCGTTCTTGCTCACCAGGTTCTTCAGCGTGTCGATAAATCCCATGGTCCGACCCTATTCCTTCGTCATTGGGCGCTCACGACGAACGCCACAGCTGTCTGCGTTCCCCGAGAGTGCGTCCTTGAACCCACCAGATCACCTCGATCAGCGCGGCTCCGACCAACCCTATGACGAGCGCCGTGGCGGTGACCTTGACGTTGGACGGATCGAGCATGAACGCTTGGCGCGCCACGGGGATCGAGAAGATGACGACGTACGCCATCCCCGAGACCGCAACGAGCGCTACCCGCCACCACTCGTACGGCCGCGCCACCACCGCGAGCACCCACACCGCGCTGACCAGAAGCGTGATCAGCGCTGCCGTGGACGCCTGCGTCTGTTCGGTCAGGGTCGACGCGCGGCCCTGGTAGGCGAGCAGATACGAGGTGAACGTCGCGACGCCGACGACGAGGCCCGACGGCATCGCCGACATCATCACGCGGCGCACGAACCCCGTGTGGGCGCGTTCGTGGTTCGGGGCCAGCGACAGCACGAACGCCGGGATGCCGATGGTGAACCAGGCGGCGATCGTGACGTGGATCGGCTGGAACGGGAACAGCAGCGGGTCGGTGCCGAAGAACTTCGACGCCAGCCCCGCCAACCCCACCAGCATCGCCAGCAGCACCGAGTACACGGTCTTGGTCAGGAACAGGTTGGAGACGCGTTCGATGTTGCCGATGACGCGCCTGCCCTCGCCCACCACGTAGGGCAGCGTGGCGAACTTGTTGTCCAGCAACACGATCTGCGCCACCGCACGCGACGCGGAGCTGCCCGACCCCATGGCCACGCCGATGTCGGCGTCCTTGAGCGCGAGCACGTCGTTGACGCCGTCGCCGGTCATCGCGACGGTGTGGCCGCGGGACTGCAGCGCGTGCACCATCGCGCGCTTCTGGTCGGGCCGCACCCGGCCGAAGGTCGTGTACTCCTGCAGCGCGTCGGCGAGCGCGTCTGGTTGCTCGGGCAGGTTGCGGGCGTCCATCGTCTCGCCCTCCAGCCCCAGCGAGCCCGCCACCGCGCCGACGGACACCGCGTTGTCGCCGGAGATCACCTTGACCGTGACCTTCTGCGACGCAAAGTAATCCAGCGTGTCGCGGGCGTCGGGTCGGACTCGCTGCTCGAGCACCACCAGCGCCACCGGGGTGACCACCCCTGGTGCGTCGGCGGCGTCGACGGACCGGTCGGAGGATCCGAGCAACAGCACCCGCAGCCCCTTCGCGCCGATCCGCTCCGCCTCCTCGGCGTCGGGCGTGGCGGGATCGAGCAGCACGTCGGGCGCCCCGATGACCCAGTTGCCGTGCTCGCCATAGGAAGTGCCACTCCACTTGGTCGCCGACTTGAACGGTGCGCTCGCCGTCGCCACCCAGCCCGGCGGCATCTTGTAGGCCTCGCCGATGGCGGCCATGCTGGCGTTCGGGCGGGGATCGTCCGCGGCGAGCTGCGCCAGCACGTTCCCCACGTCATCTGCTGTAAGCGACTTGAGATCGCTTACCCGCATGCCGTTCTCGGTCAACGTGCCGGTCTTGTCGGCGCACACCACGTCGACGCGGGCGAGCCCCTCGATGGCGGGCAGTTCCTGCACCAGACACTGGCGCCTGCCCAACCGGACCACGCCGACGGCGAAGGCGATCGACGTCATCAGCACCAGGCCCTCGGGCACCATCGGCACCAGCGCACCCACCATGCGCAGCACAGACTCTCGCCAGCCCACGTCGGTGGTGAACAGCTGCGTGTAGATGGTGAGCAGGCCGGCGGGGACCAGCAGGTAGGTGATGACCCGCAGGATCGTGTTGATGCCACTGCGCAATTCGGACTTCACCAGGGTGAACTTGCTGGCCTCCTCGGCCAGCTGTGCCGCGTAGGCCTCGCGCCCCACCTTGGTGGCCCGGTACGCGCCACTGCCCGCGACGACGAAGCTGCCCGACATGATGGGGTCGCCCGCGTCCTTGTCGATCGGGTCGGCCTCGCCCGTCAGCAGGGACTCGTCGACCTCCAGGTTGGTCTCCTCGAGCACCACGCCGTCGACGACGATCTGGTCGCCGGGCCCCAACTCGATGACGTCGTCGAGCACCACTTCGTTTGGCGACAGTGCGACGGTTCCGGACTCCCTGCGCACCAACGGCTTTGCCTGCCCGACGATGGCCAGCTTGTCGAGCGTCTGCTTGGCCCGGAGCTCCTGGATGATGCCGATCCCACTGTTGGCGATGATGAGCAACCCGAACAGCCCGTTGATCACCGATCCCGTGGACAGCACGATGATCAACAGCACGCCGAGGATCGCGTTGATGCGGGTGAACACGTTGGCGCGGACGATCTCGGAGACGCTTCGCGCGGCCCGGCTCGGGACGTCGTTGGTATGGCCGTCGGTGACGCGCTGCGCCACCTCCGCATCGGAAAGGCCAACGGCGAGTGCACTAGTCATCGGGTAAACGTTCCTTTGCCGAACTCGTCCCAGTACTCCAGCTTCAGCGTGTTCCCGTCGAACGTCGCCTTCGAGGCGCTGCCGGGCGGCGAGTTCTCGGTGACGAAGCTGACCCTGAAGACGTTTCCGTCCCAATGCTTCAGCGGCACCACCAGTTTCGGCCCGATCGCCAATTCCAGCCCGTCGTCCTTCTCCGTCACGCGCGCCGGCCCCCAGAAGGGGTTCTGGTACTCACCGACGTAGCTCGCCAATGGCGCGGGCGGTGCGGGGTTGGCGGGCGGCTGCTGGCCGACGAGCGATCCGACCGGCTGCTCCATGTGCTCGAAGGCGTTGTGGTACGGCGTCCACCAGTCCTCGCGCACCTCGCCGAACTGAACCAGGTCGGCGAATTCGGCCGACAGCGTCTCCGGTACGCCCGACGGCGTGGCGTTGGTCAGCACGACGATGGCCACGTCGGCCGACGGCAACATCAGGAAGTTGGTCCCCGACCCCAACTCGAACGCGCCCGAGTGGCTCAGCTGCTGGCGGCCCGCCGACGTCGTGCTCACGTTGAACCCATAGCCGTAGAACCCGGAGCGCATGGCGGGCTCGCTCGCGCGGTCCGACACGCTCTGCGGGGTGAGTGCGGGCAGCAGCGCGTTGGGGTCGACGATCTTCTGGCCTTCGTAGGTTCCGTTCGCGAGCATCATCGTCATCCAGTGCGTCATGTCGTTGAGCGAACTGCTGACCCCACCGGCGGGCGCCTGGGGCTGCGGGTCGCGCACGTAGTCCGGCTCGTAGCGGTCGCCGAGGTGGATGTGCCCGACGGCGCGGTTGGGCCGGGCCACGTACTCGTCGAACCGCGAGCTGGTCGACGTCATCCCGAGCGGCTTGTACAGCACGTCCTGGCTGAGGTCTTCCCACGACTTACCCGCGCCGACCGCCACCGCCTCAGCCGCGGTTGTCAACCCGAAGTTGGTGTAGGCGTAGGAGATTCGGAACGGATCGAGCGGATAGTCGCGCAACTTGTCCAGTACCTGGCGGCGGTCATACCCGATGTCCTCCAGCAGGTCTCCCGCGTGATCCGGCAGCCCAGACCGGTGCGAGTACATGTCCCCGACCGTGACCATCTTCGTGACGGCGGGGTCGGCGAGCGCGAACCACGGCAGCTTCTCGACGATCGGGGTGTCCCAGCTGACGGCGTTCACCCCAACCTGGTGCGCGACCACGGTGGAACCCAATGGCTTGGACAGCGACGCCAACTGGAAGACGGTGTCGGGATCGACCTTGTTGTCGGCACCGTCACCGTTGCGAACGTCCTTGACGCCGAAGCCCTTTGCGTACACGGTCTTTCCCCCGTGCACCACGGCAACCGCCATGCCGGGCAGGCCCGACTTCTTCATCAGGTCGTCGATCAGTCCGTCGAGCTTGCCCACGGCGTGCTCGACGGCGTTGTCCGGCAACGGCATTGCCGGAACCAGAGGCGGCGGGACGTTCGAGCTCGCCGGGGCGGCCGACGGTGGCGGCTCCTGCTTGGGCGGAGCGTCACAGGACGACAACAACAACGCGGCGGCGGCCACGACGAGCACGGGCCGGATCCGCATCCACGGTTTCACACCAGCACGCTAGCCGTTCAGGGCCGCCACCACGCGCCTAACGTCGCCAATGCCGCGACCCCCGGTTCGACGCGCTCGCCCGGTTTGGGCGTCGCGACGCGCACGCCCTCGCGATCCGCGGCGGTGAGCACACGCTCGACCGGTTCGGACCACGGGTGGGGGGCGAGCCGGAACGTCGCCCAGTGGATGGGCACCAGCAGGCCCGCGTCGGTGACGTCGCGGTGGGCGCGCACGGCGTCCTCGGGGTTCATGTGGATGTCGGGCCAACCCGGGTGGTAGGCCCCGATGGGCATCAGCGTGACGTCGAACGGACCGTGATCCGCCCCGATGTCGGTGAAGCTCTTCGTGTATCCCGTGTCGCCGCCGAAGAACGCCCGGTGCGACGGTCCGATCAGCGCCCACGACGACCACAGCGTGACGTTGCGCGACAGGAAGCGGCCCGAGAAGTGCCGCGCTGGCGTGCACACCAGCGTCAGGTCGCCGAGTTGTGCGGCCTCGTTCCAGTCGAGTTCGACGATGCGGTCGGCCGGGATGTGCCACGCGCGCAGGTGCGCGCCGATGCCGAGCGGGACGAAGAACTTCGCCCGCTGGGTGCGCGCGAGCTGCTTGACCGTGTCGACGTCGAGGTGGTCGTAGTGGTCGTGGCTGATGATGACGGCGTCGATCGCGGGCAGCGCATCCAGTGCCGAGGGCGGCTCATGAAGCCGCTGCGGGCCAACGACGCGCGACGGTGAACACCGCTCACCCCATACCGGGTCGGCGAGCACGCGGTAGCCGTCCAGTTCGATTATCGCCGACGAATGGCCGTACCAGGTCACGGCGAGGTCGGCGGTGGGCCGGCCCGCATCGGGTGTCACCAGCGGGATCGGCCCGGCGGGACGTTGGTCGGCGCCGCCCGACAGAACCTGGTGGACGAGGCGCCACTGGTCCTGGCGCGTCATGCTGGTCTCCGAGGCCGGTTCGAGGTTCCGGAAGACGCCGTCGTGATAGTTCGGCGAGCCCTTGGCCACCGGGTTGATCTCGACTGGGGAGGCACCCAGTGCCGCGGGCGCCCCCTGCAGCGCGCGCAGCGCCCAACCGCCGGTGACCAGTGCCGCCGTCCCCCCGACCAGGCGCGCCGCCTCTTTCAGCATGCGATCGCCTAGCCCTCGCCGCGCACGACGGCCCACGCCTCGTCGAACAGTTCCTTGTGCGCGGGCCACTGGTCTTCGTAGGCACCGTCGTCGTTGAGCACGCGCTTGGAGTGCTGCACCGAGATCGGCACCAGCCCGGCGATCTCGGCGGCCCAGGCCTGTGCGTCTTCGAGTGTCCCGATTCGGTTGGCCATGCCGGTCTGCAGCGCGACGTCGGCCGGCAACTTCTCGGCCGCGATGAGCATCGCGCGGGCCCGGCCGTATCCGACCAGTGACGTCAGCCGTCGAATACTCCAGTTGTCCAGCGCCAGGCCGTATTTCGCGATGGGGAACTGAAAGAACGCCGTGGGGGCGACGACGCGCAGGTCGCAGATCATGGCCAGCTGCAGGCCCGCGCCGATCGCAGGGCCGTTGATCGCCCCGATGACGGGCATCGGCGCTTTGTCGATCGCGAGGTTCAGCGCGATCAGCCGGTCGGGGTAGTCGGCCGCCAGCACGTCACCGGACAGATCGGCGCCGGCGCAGAACACCGTGCCCTGGCCGGTCAACACGATCGCGTGGACGTCCTCGGCGGCCGCCTCCTCGATGGCGACGCGCAGCCCGTCGACGAGTTCGCTGTTGAGCGCGTTGCGGCGCTCCGGCCGCTGCAGTTCGAGGGTCGTGACATGACCCTCCCGGGTGACACCAATCATTGGGCCAGCCTATCGACCGTCCCGATAGCCTCTCTCTGTGAGCCGAATCGGTGCCGTTGCGCTGCGTGATGCCGTGCTGGACGAAGGATCGTTCGTCAGCTGGGACACCGCGCCGCTCGACGTGCATCCCGAGGCCGAATACCGCCGCGAACTGGCGCAAGCCCGGGCGGCGACGGGCTTCGACGAATCGGTGCTGACGGGCGAGGGCCGGGTGTTCGGGCGCCGGGTCGCCGTGGTGGCGTGTGAGTTCGACTTCCTGGCGGGATCGATCGGCGTGGCCGCCGCCGAGCGCATCACCGCAGCGGTGGAGCGGGCGACGGCCGAGGGTTTGCCGCTGGTGGCGTCGCCGAGCTCAGGAGGCACCCGCATGCAGGAGGGCACCGTCGCCTTCCTTCAGATGGTCAAGATCGCGGCCGCCGTCGAACTGCACAAGCAGGCCCACCTGCCATACCTCGTCTATCTGCGCCATCCGACGACCGGCGGGGTGTTCGCGTCGTGGGGCTCGCTGGGACACGTCACGGCGGCCGAGCCCGGCGCACTGATCGGCTTCCTCGGGCCGCGCGTGTACGAGCATCTGTACGGCGAGCCGTTCCCGCCGGGCATCCAGACCGCGGAGAACCTGCACCGCCACGGCGTCATCGACGGCGTCGTCCCGCTCGAGCTGCTGCGCGCCACCCTGGACCGCGCCTTGAAGGTGGTCTCGGACGCACCTGGATTGCCGCCCGAGCCGCCTGCCGTCGAGCCCGTGCCCGACGTGCCCGCCTGGGACTCCGTCGTCGCGTCGCGGAGGCCCGACCGGCCGGGCATCGGGTACGTGCTGCGGCATGGGACGACGGAGCGGGTGTTGCTGTCGGGCACCGAGCGCGGAGAGGCCGCGACGACGGTGCTTGCGCTGGCTCGCTTTGGCGGCCAGCCCACGGTGGTGGTCGGCCAGCAGCGCACCGTCGGCGGGTTGGTCGGTCCGGCGGCCCTGCGGGAAGCCCGCCGCGGGATGGTGCTGGCCGCGGGGCTGCGGCTGCCGCTGGTGCTGGTCATCGACACCGTGGGGCCCGCGTTGTCGGTGGAGGCCGAGCAGGACGGGCTGGCGGGCGAGATCGCGCGCTGTCTGGCCGAACTCGTCACGCTCGACACCCCGACGGTGTCGGTGCTGCTCGGGCAGGGCAGCGGCGGACCCGCGCTGGCGATGGTGCCCGCCGACCGGGTGCTGGCCGCGTTGCACGGCTGGCTGGCCCCGCTGCCGCCGGAGGGGGCCAGTGCGATCGTCTACCGCGACGTCGCTCATGCCCCGGAACTTGCTGCGGCACAAGGCATTCGCTCGGTTGATCTAATGCGCAACGGGATCGTCGACGTCATCGTGCCCGAGCACTCGGACGCCGCGGACACCCCGGCGGACTTCACCGCACGGTTGTCGGCGACGATCGCCGACGAACTCCACCAGCTGCGATCGGTTCCCGACGCCGACCGGCTGGCGGCCAGGCTCCGCCGCTACCGGCGAATCGGCCTACCCAGCTAGCCGTCCCCCCGGGTTTAGGCTGCGTTTCGTGGCCGAGCCGTTGTCCCGAGTCGAGTCGACTGGCGACTCGATCGCCCATGCGCTGCGGGAGGAAATCCTCGCGGGCCGGTTGGCGGCCGGCGAACGCCTGGTCGAGGAAGCGATCGCCAAGCGCTACGGGGTGTCGCGTGTCCCGGTGCGGGAGGCGCTGACCCGGCTGCAGTCCGAGGGCTTCGTGACGATTGTCCGCTATCGCGGCGCCGCGGTGTCGGAGACGCTGATCCAGGACAGTCGGGAACTGCTGCAGATCCGCCGCGGTCTGGAGATTCTCGCCGCCCAGTTGGCGGCCGAGAATCGCGGCGGGGCGGTCGCAGGCGAATTGGCCGCGTTCGCCGAGGACCAGCACCACGAGCACGGGAACGACGGGCCGTCGTTCCACGAACTGGTCGCCGCCGCGTCGGGCAACCGGCAGCTCGAGGAGATGCTGGCCGGAGTCAACCGTCGAGTGCAGTGGGGGCTCGGCCACAATCCGGAAGCGTCGACCAGTGATCACCGTGTGCTGGCCATCGCGATCGTGAACGGATCGGTCATGCAGGCCGGGTATCTGATGGATGAGCATCTGCAGCGAGACGAGCGCTACTTCGCCGACAAGTTCGACCACGAGTAGAAGTCGCCACCGAGCCAGTGGTTCGCCAATTGTATTACAATCGAGGCTGAGTTTTCGTGTTCGTAACGTAATATGCCTGGTGGGAAACCGTTGTGTAACAGATTTCGTATACAACTTGCTCAGCACGATTTCAGTCGGGGACGACTAGGGGTCGGCTCACCGACGCAACCGCTGTCGGTGTCGACTCACCCACCCGGAGCAAGAGATGTCCCTCACCCGCACGAAGACCGATTCACTTCCCCCCGGCACCACCGAAGACCCCGCCGCGTCGCCCGGGCTGACCGCCGCCTTGGACCGCATCGGCTTCGGCCGGGTCCAGGCTGCCCTGATCCTGCTGCTGATGGCCGGTCTGTTCTTCGACTCGCTCGAGCAGAACTCGACGGGCGCGATGGGCCCGCTGCTCAAGGAGTCCTTCGGCATCGGCAACGGCGAACTGACCATGATCAACACGGCGACGGTGCTCGGCGGACTAGCCGGACGCCTCATCGGTGGCTACATCGCCGACCGCTGGGGACGGCGTGCCGCGCTGAGCCTCAACCTGCTCGTCTACACCCTCGGCGGGCTGATCAGCGCCGTCGCCGTCAACTACGAGATGCTGCTGGCCAGCCGGTTCATCGTCGGCATCGGGCTCGGCGGCGAGTTCACCGTGGGTCTTGCCATCTTGGCCGAGATCGTCGCCACCCGGCACCGCGGCTCACTGCTCGCGACGCTGAACATCTCCTCCGGCGGCATCGGCAACATCGCCTCCTTCGGCTTCTTCTGGCTGGTGCTCGGACCGCTCAACGGAGTCCTCGGCGGCAACGACACCGCATGGCGGTGGACCTACGTACTACTCGCCGTGCCCGCCGTGCTGGTGGTCTTCTTCCGGCGCTATCTGCCCGAGTCGCCACGCTTCCTGCTGTCCAAGGGCCGCGTCGAGGACGCCAACCAGAGCCTGACCCGGTTGGCCAGCGGATCCATCTCCGCGCTGCGCAAGCCCGGCATCACGAAGGAATTCGTCACCGCAGCCGACATCCCCGAGAAGGTCAAGTCCAGCTACGCCGAGGTGTTCAAGGGCCAGAACCTCAAGCGCACCGCCGCGATCGGCGCCGCCTCCTGGATGTCGTTCGGCGCTCAGGTCACCCTGCTGTTCCTGATGCCGATCCTGCTGGTCTCGCGGGGCTACTCACTGTCAGATTCGTTGGCGTTCACCATGATCATGAACATCGGGTCGTTGTTCGGGGCCTGCGCCGCGTCCTATCTGGCAGGCAAGGCGCCACGGCGGCTGACGGTGACGATTGCCGCGGTGCTGGGCTGCATCTCCGCCATCTGCTTCGCGTCGTTCGCCAACACGACGGTATTGATCCTGGTGCTGGGCATGATCTTCCAGTTCTTCACCATGATGCTCAACACGATGCTGTCAGTCTGGTCGCCCGAACTGTTCCCAACCTCGGTGCGGGCCATGGGCACCTCGGTCGTCAACGGGATCGGGAACGTCGCGGGCGCCGTCATGCCCTTCGCCGCACTGTTCTTCTTCGACCGGGCCGGCGTCGCAGGCGTGTTCGCCATGATCGCCGTCATGTACGGACTGCTGGTCGTCGCCGCTCGCTTCGGGCCCGAGACGTTCGGCAAGACACTGGAATCCGTCACCGAGAAGCCCGCCCTGGCCGCGGCGGCCTGACCCACCCACTAGAAAGGAAGTACCGAACATGTTGACGCTCAACATCTCCGCTACGGCACACGCCCTGAACTACGTACCGCAGTACTACGCCGAACACCTCGGATTGTTCGCCGACCGCGGCCTCGCCGTCGCGGCCACCGCGAAGGATCCGTGGACGGGCGTGCTGGACGACCTGGACAGCGGCGCCGCCGACGTCGCACTGGGTGGCCTGTGGGTGCCTGCCATGTACGCCAACACGCCCCGCACGCTGTCCGTCTTCGCTCAGGTCAATCATCAATTCCCCAAGGCCCTGGTGACCCGCACCCCCCGCCCGGACTTCACGTGGTCCGACCTGATCGGACACACGGTGCTCGCACCGGGCATCGGCGGTAGCGCGCCGTACGCCTTCACTGCGGGCCTCGTTCGAGAGTCCGGCGTCGACCCCGCGTCGATCACGTGGCTGCGCGACCTGTCCACCCCGATGTACGTCGAGTTGTTCGAGGCTGGCCTCGGCGAGGCCATCGTGCTCGATCTGGTGAACGCAGAAGCCATGCAGCACAGGGGAACCGGCGCGATCGTCGATGACTACACCCGTTCCGGCGGGCTTGGGCCGAACAGTGTCTACTACTGCCGCACGGACCGGCTCGAGGAACTGTCCGAGCGCCTGGTTCGGTTCACCTCCGCACTTGGCGAGTCGATGCGGCTGCTCAAGTCGGTGAACGTCGCCGAGCTTCGCCCCCTGCTCGACGAACACTGGCCGGCCACGTCGCAGGAGGTGTTGGACGGCGCCTGCGCGCGGATGCTGAACTCTCAGACCTGGGACACGCCGCGCATCGACCAGCCCGCCACCGAGCGGTGGATGCGAATCCTGTTCGAGGAGAGCATGGTTCGCAGCATCCCTGCCTTCGGCGACGTGGTCGACACCACGATCGTCGATGCGGTCGAGTCGACTACGGTCGCGGTCTGATTCACCGTGGTGCTCATCCTGAAGCACTCCGACATCACCGGACTGCTCGACCGCGACGAGGTTCGCAAGGCCGTCGAACTGGCCCACGCCGGGCTGGCCCGTGGAGACTGGCAGAATCCTGCGCCACGATCCATGCGCCTCCCCGGCAACGGGTCGGCGATCCCGATGACCGCCTCAGGCGGCGACTCGGTATCGGTCAAGCTGCTGTGCGATTTACCAGGCAACCGGAGCCAGGGGCTCCCGGTGCAACGCTCGTCCATCGTGGTGACGTCGGCGCTGACCGGACAGTGCGTCGCACTGCTCGACGGCCGCGCGATCACCGCCATCCGCACCGCGGCCGCCAGCGCAGTGGCCACCGATCACCTCGCTCGTAGCTCGGCTTCGGTGCTCGGACTCATCGGCGCAGGCAATCTGGCGATCGAGCACGCCCGTGCCATCGCAGCCGTCAGGAACATCGAGAAGATCTTCGTGTGGTCCCGAAGCGACGCCACGCTCGAGGCATTTTGCGCGGCGACTGACGGGCTCGGCATCCCAGTCCAACCGGCGGCGTCGGCCGAAGCCGTGGTGTCCGAGGCGGACATCGTGTGCACCCTCACCCCGGCACGCGAACCCGTGCTGTTCGGCTCATGGCTGCGATCCGGCCAGCACGTCAACGCCGTCGGCGCACCGCCGAGGCCGGACCATCGCGAGGTCGACTCGGGGGCCATGAAACGGGCCCGCATCGTCGTCGACAGCCACTCCACCGCCATGGCGAAGTCGGGCGGCGTCCTTCTGGCGATCGCCGAGGGAGCCATCACCGAGGAGGACGCACGCACCGAACTCGGACAGGTGATCGTCGGCGCACGCGAGGGCCGCTCGTCCGACGACGACATCACGTTGTTCGAGTCCGTCGGCATGGGACTTCAGGACCTCGCCACCGCCAAGCTCGTCATCGCCCGCGCGGAAGACCTCGGCGTCGGGACGGCGGTCGACCTCAGCGCGTAATCATTCGGGGAGGCCTCACTCCGGTCCGAATTTCGCGCTGCGCTGAATCGTTTGGCCCCACGATCGCCCGGGGCGCGGTGGCATTCTGGGAGAGGTGGATTCCGTATGGCACTTCTGGTGGCTGATCTTTCCGCTCGGCGGGATGATCGCCGGCGGAATCCGGGCGGTCGCCGCGGCCAACGAGCGCCGCGCGGAACGTCGGCTGGAGCGGTACCGAATCAAGCAGCAGACCAAGGTCGCGGTGGCCGAGGCGTCGGGCCGGGGCAGGCTCGATGAAGCCGCCGCCCGGCGTGAGACCACGAAACTGCTCGAGCGGCACGATCGCACCGACGCCCGCTGGCTGGACTACGAGGTCGACGTCGCCAAGCTGCTCGACTGCCCGCTGATGACCGACATGCGCGACCCGCTGACCGTCGCGTTCCACAAGGCGCGTAGCCGTGCCGACTTGCTGCGGCCCGACACGGTCGACGACGTGATCGACGATCGGGCCGCGCTGCTCGACTACCGCGACGCCGTGCACGAGTACGTGTCCGCGTTGGACGTCGCCGAGGCCGAGGCCATTCGCAGGCGCCGCAGCGACTTCTCGCCGGAGGGCCAAGAGCGGATCGAGCGCGCGCAGCGGCTGCTGCGATTGGCGTCGGACGAGGCCGCCACCCCGGGGGAACGTCAGAACGCCTACGCCAAGGCGCAGCGGGAACTCGATGGGCTCATCGCGCTTCCGGCGGCGACGAGGATCGCCATCGAACGCCGCATCGCGGGCCAACTCGAGGCCTAGGGAGCGGGCGCGGTCGCGTACCGGCTCAGCGTCGGCCCGAGCCACTCGATCAGTTCCTCGCGGCCCATCGCGACCACCGGGGGCAGCCGCAACACGAAGCGACACAACGCCATGCCGAGCACCTGCGTGGCGATGAGCCCGGCGCGCCGCGGCGCGTCCTCGGCAGGTACGAACTTGGTGATGGCGGGCATGAGCTGCGCCGCAAAGATGTCCTTCATGCGTTGTGCCGCTTCGGCATTCGTGGTTGCCGAACGCAGCAGCACGACGAGCGCGTCGTCGTCCTCCCATCGCGCGAGGAAGTGTGACACCAACGCCGTCCCCAGTTCGGACGGCGGCACCTCGGATAGATCGGGGAAGCGCAGGTCGAACTCAGCGGCCGCCGCGAACAGCTGGTCCTTGTTGCCGAAGTAGCGCATCACCATCGACGGGTCGATGTTCGCGTCGGCCGCGATGGCCCGGATGGTGGCGGCCTCGTACCCGGATTCGGCGAACCGTTCCCTGGCCGCAGCCAGGATGACGGCCTTGGTCTGATCAGCCTTCGTACCCATGCCAACAAGTGTAGGCCAACAGGTGTTGACTTTTCCAGCACTAGGGCGCAACATGGGAAATACCAACGACCGTTGGCAAAACTTCGAAGACAAGGACACTCCGATGAAGACCACCGACGTACTCATCGTGGGAGCTGGGCCCACCGGCCTCACTCTGGCCGCTTCCCTGCTGGTCAAGGGCATCGACGTGACGCTCGTCGACCGCCAGACCGAGGGCGCGAACACTTCGCGGGCAGCCGCGGTCAACGCCCGCACACTCGAAGTGCTCGAGCCGATCGACGTGACGCGCCGGCTGGTCAAGGAGGGCATCGAAGCCCCAAGATTCGTCATCCGCGACGGCGCCAAGGTGCTCCTCGCGCTCGACTTCAGCGGGCTGCAGACCGCGTATCCATACACGCTGCTGGCTCCCCAGTCGACCACTGAGCGGCTGCTGCTCGAGCGCGTCCGCGAACTCGGCGGCGACGTGACGAGGCCCAAGGTGCTCGCCACGCTCGTCCAGGACGACGCCGGGGTGACGGCTACGTTCACCGACGGGGACACCCTCCGGGCGCGCTACGTCGTCGGCGCCGACGGCATGCACAGCACCGTCCGCGAGCAAGCGGGCATCGGCTTCTCCGGCGGTTCCTACGAGCACTCCTTCGTGCTCGCCGACGCCCGACTCAGCGGCGATGCGCCCACCGACGAGGTCCGATTGTTCTGGGACAGTGAGGGCCTCACCGTCGTCGCACCCCTGCCCAACGGAACCTTCCGCGTCGTCGCGCCCGTGGACGACGCACCCGAGGTGCCGTCGGTCGAGTTCGTTCAAGGACTCCTCGACGCCAGGGGCCCGGGTGGCATCACCGTCACCGAAGTGGCCTGGGGTTCGCGGTTCCGCATCCACCACCGCGTCGCGGACGCCTACCGGGCCGGCCGGATCCTGCTGGCCGGCGACGCCGCCCACGTGCACAGCCCGGCCGGCGGGCAGGGCATGAACCTCGGCATCCAGGACGCCGCTGCCCTGGCCGAAACCCTGGCGGCAGTGCTCGACGGCGGACCCGACTCGCTGCTCGACGACTACAGCGCCACCCGGCGCCCGATCGCCCAACAGGTCGTCGAGTTGACCGACCGGCTGACCAAGCTGGCCACGCTGCCCCGCGCCCTTCGTCCGGTGCGAAACGTGTTCCTCGGCATCGTCGGTCACATCCCTGCGGCAACGCGGGCGCTGGCGTCGCGGTTGTCCGGGCTGGTCTACCGCTGAAACGTTTGGCATGTCGGTGTCATCGGGAACCATGAGGCCATGACCGAACCGAGAACGTATCCCCACGGCGTCCCAAGCTGGATCGACACCGTCGCTCACGACCTCGACGAGGCCAAGCGCTTCTACGCCGGCCTGTTCGACTGGACGTTCACCGACGCGATGCCCGCGGAGGCGCCGGGCAGCTACCTCATCGCCACCATCGGCGGGCAGGACGTCGCTGCGATCGCGTCACCCGATTCGGACGACGAGCCCGTCACGTGGCGCACCTACGTCGCCGTCGACGACGCCGACGCGACCGCCGCAGCTGTCGAAAAGGCAGGCGGCGCAGTCACACTGGCACCCGTCGACGCCGGACCCGGCGGGCGGCTGGCGGTCTGCGTCGACCCGCGCGGCGCCGAGTTCCGGCTTTGGCAGGCGCGGGCCAGGCTCGGCGCGCAACTCGTCAACGCGCCGGGCACGTGGAACTTCAGCGATCTGCACACCACCGATCCGCACGTCGCCGCCGAGTTCTACGCGCAGGTGTTCGGCTGGGAGGTCGACGACGTCGGCTTCGCGACCATGATTCGCAGGCCCGGCTACGGCGACCACCTCGCCGCGACGGTCTACCCCGACATCAAGAAGGTTCAGGCCGACATCTCGGCCCCACCCGGGTTCGAGGACGCCATCGCATGGATGGTGCTCGAACAGCAGGGCCATCCCGAACGCTGGGACGTGACGTTCGCCGTCGCCGACCGCGACGAATCCGCCGCCACCGCCGAGCGCCTCGGAGCGACGGTCGTCGCCACCGAGGGTTCGGAGTGGACCAAGGCCGCCACCGTTCGCGACCCGCAAGGCGCGCAGTTCGTCATCAGCCAGTTCACCCCACCCACGAAGTAGCCCCTGGCAATCTGGCAGCCTGTCCGGATGCAGACGATCGAGGCCGATTATCTGGTGGTCGGGGCCGGCGCCATGGGCATGGCCTTCGTCGACACGCTGATCACCGAGACGGATGCCACCGTCGTCATGGTCGATCGCAACGACCAGCCCGGCGGGCACTGGCTCAGCGCGTACCCCTTTGTGCGTTTGCACCAGCCGTCGGCCTACTACGGGGTGAACTCGCGAAAGCTCGGCACCGACTCGATCGATGCCAGCGGCTGGAACGAGGGGTACTTCGAACTCGCGGGCGGCAGCGAGGTCGTCTCCTACTACGACACGGTGATGCGCCAGCATCTGCTGCCAAGCGGCCGGGTGTCGTACTTCCCGATGAGTGAGTACCTGGGCGACGGCACCTTCCGAACCTTGGG
This sequence comes from Mycobacterium sp. RTGN6, assembly GCF_033804605.1. NCBI lineage: Bacteria > Bacillati > Actinomycetota > Actinomycetes > Mycobacteriales > Mycobacteriaceae > Mycobacterium > Mycobacterium sp. RTGN6. The sequence goes on along the minus strand of NZ_JAPZKZ010000011.1, from coordinate 106,325 downwards.
CGGGGACGACTACCGCGTCGAGGGAAAGCGCCGCATCGTCGACGCCACGTACCTGAGCGTCATCGTGCCGGCCATGCGACCGCCGCTCTACGACGTCGCGGACGGCGTCGAGTGCATCCCGCCCAACGGGCTGCCCCGACAACCCGTCCGCGAGCAGTACGTCGTCGTCGGCGCGGGCAAGACGTCCATGGACACCTGTTCGTGGCTGTTGCGCCACGGGATCGCGCCCGATCGGGTGACGTGGATCAAGCCGCGCGAGTCCTGGGTGTTGGACCGCGCCGCGGTGCAACCGGGCCTGCAGTTCGCCCGGCGCGTGCTGGCCGACTTCTCCGCCCAGTCCCGCGCCATCAAGCGGGCCACGTCCATCGATGACCTCTACCTCCAACTGGAGGCGTTGGGCTGCCTGATGCGCATCGACCAGTCGGTCGAGCCGACGATGTACCGCTGCGCGATCCTGTCGCAGCACGAACTCGAGAAGCTGCGGACCATCGACGGCGTGGTCCGGATGGGCCACGTCCGGTCGATCGAGCCCGGCCGTGTCGTGCTCGACGGCGGCACCATCGACACCAATCCCTCTGCGCTGTACATCGACTGCACCGGCGACGGCATCGGGCTGCGCGAAGCGACGCCGGTGTTCTCCCCCGGCGCCATCACGCTGCAGTCGGTGCGCACCTGCCAGCCGGCGTTCAGCGCGGCCGCCGTCGCCCACGTCGAGGCCATGGACGTCGACGACGACACCCGCAACGACTACGTCTGGCCGGTGCCGCATCCGACCGTCCCGATCGACTGGGTCACCATGACCGTCGCTTTCAACCACAACCAGCTCAAGTGGTTCGACGACCCCGACATGATGCACTGGCTCAACCGGTCCCGGCTCAACGCGGTGAGCCACATGCAGACCGACGACGAGGCCGCGGCCAGCGGGGCGGCCATGGCGGCGCCGCGGCTGCGGGCGGCCAACGAGAAACTCGAGGCGCTCCTTTCAGCGCGACGCTGACTTCACACCCGTCGATTCTTCGAAAAGCAAACACCCGTTGGTGATCGTCGTCGAAGATCTGAGGGTCTGGTACGGGTCAACCGGGCACTATTTGGGCGGAAATAGTGGGACGCCCGGAAAGCGAGCTCTGATGGTTGCCATCGTTCGTCCGTCCGTCGTCGTGGGCATCGCCGCCGCAGGTGCGGCCTTCTGGTTGGCTACTGCGCCGGCGCAGGCGAGTACCGAGTGCGACGAGTTGATCTGTACCGGGCTGCGCAACTCCGGCCCGGCAGCCCCGACGCCGAGTCCGCTGTTCGAGGCGATGCTCGTTCCGGCGGCAGCGCAGCCGTCGTTGTCGGCTTCAGCGCTGGATCCGGTGAGCGCGCTAATCGGGATCTTCATCTCCAACGGCACCGCTGAGCGTCCCAACGCGGGGCTGTTGTTCGGCAACGGGTTCGACGCAGCCGCGGGCCAGGACGGCGGCAACGGCGGGCTCTTCTTCGGCTCTGGCGGCAAGGGTGGCGTCGGCGTAGTCGGGGTCAACGGCGGGGCCGGAGGCAACGGTGGCAACGGCGCCTTCTTCATCGGCAACGGCGGTGCAGGCGGTGCGGGCGCCGACGGCGCGAGCGCTGGCGCCTCCGGAGGCAGCGGCGGTAACGGGGGCAACGCGGGCCTCTTCGGAAACGGGGGCGCTGGCGGCCAAGGCGGAAAGGGTGCGGCAGGCGCAGCCGGCGTCAACCCCGGACTGGCCCCACCCGTCGCCCCGGCAGCAGGCGGGCCGAACGGTGCGGACGTCACTTTGCCTGGGATGGGAGTCGCTACCGGCGGAAACGGCGACCCTGGGCAACCCGGCGCAACCCCCGGTCAAGCCGGCGGGAACGGCGGCAACGGCGGCGACGGCCAGGCCTCCAACGGCAATGGGATTGGCGGCACGGGGGGCCAGGCCGGCGCTGGCGGCCCAGGCGCCCCCGGTGGTGTCGGCGGCAACGGCGGCCAGGGCAATGGCAATTTCGACCCGGGAGAAGGCGGTACCGGACAGGGCGGCGACGGAGGTGCCGGCGGTGCCGGAGGCGCAGGTGCTCCTGGCGGCAACGGCGGCAATGGCGGGCGATCCGGCGCAGACGCAAGCGCTGTTCCAGGTACGGGCGGAGCGGGCGGTGTCGGGGGCGATGGTGCGGCAGGCGGAAACGGCGGCACCGGTGGCGACGTGGGCGGCCCGGGCGCCTCCGTTGCCGGATCCGGCGGCGCGGGCGGCACCGGCGGCGGAGGCGCCCAAGGTGGGACGGGTGGCAGCGGCGGCGCCGGCGGAAGTGGCGGCAGTGGTGGCCTGCTGGTGGGCGACGGCGGCACCGGCGGCACGGGTGGCGCGGGTGCCACCGGCGGGACCGGCGCAACGGGTGGCGGCGGCGGTACTGGCGGCACCGGCGGCAACGGGCTCAGCGGACCGAACGTCGGCGGCGACGGCGGTGTCGGCGGCGATGGCGGCACCGGCGGCAAGGGCGGCACCGGCGGCTCGGGTGGCGCGGCCGGCGCCGGGGGCAGCGGCGGAGGCTTGGCGGGTCAGGCCGGCCCGACCGGCTCGGGCGGCGCCGCCGGCTCCGGTGGAACGGGAGGCACCGGAGGCGCCCTTGGAACTGGCGGCGCGGGCGGCAACGGCGGGGAGAGCGATACCCCTGGCTCCGGTGGTGCAAACGGAAAAGCCGGTGGCACAGGCAGTTCCGGCGACAGCGGCAACGCCGGATAGCGCTGCAGGACTGCTCTCGGCTACGCCGGCGTGACGGTCCGTCCCCGCGTGCGCACGTAGAGCACCGCGGTGGCGATCACCACCTCACCGATCGCCACCAGGGTGGCCGCCGTCATCAGCGCCGACGGTGCCGACCCCACCTGCCCGATGGCCGTGCCGTGATGGTGGACGGGCGCCGAGAGGTGCGCGCCGATCATCGCCAGGTTCATCACGGCCACGGTGCACCAGGCCCGCAGCGACCCGCGCGTCCACAGCTCGTAGGCGCAGTACAGACACGCCGCCGCCATCGCGACGATGAGCACGGCGCGCGCCGGATTGCCCGAATCCCGAACCATCGCGGCATGCAGCACGGCCGAGCAGGCCGCGGCCAGCGCGCACGCCCGCCGTCCGAGGACGGCGGGCGTGCGACCGGTAGCCATCGGTCAACTCTCGCAGCAGTGCGCCTTCGGCGCAGCGGGAGCATTCAGGGTGGGGTTGCGGTCGAAGAAGCCCTGCGGCTTGAGTTTGAAGCCGGCGTAGTCGACGGGCATGACGGGCCAGTCCTCGGGCCGCGGGAAGTGCGTCAGTCCGAACGTGTGCCACAGCACGATGTCCTCGCCGTCGATGTCGCGGTCCTCGGCGACCCAGGTCGGGAGCCCGGCGCCTCCTGGGTGCTGGTTGACGAACCGTCCGGCTGGATAGCGTTGCTCCGGATCGTATTTCGTCACCCAGAGGTGCTTCGTCGAGAACGCGGCGCGTGCGGCGATCGAGCTCGACGGGTCGGCCAGCAGCACCGGCTGCCCCTCGGGGTGCAACGCGTAGCCGACGTCCTGTCCGAGCCGGTTCTGCTTGGTCGGGTTCGTCACGTGCCACACCCGCGCCTTGAGGTTGTCGGCGATGCGCTGCGCCTCCGACTCGCGCGTCAGCCGAGTCTTCTTGGGCCGGAACGCATTTCCCCACGGGTTGTCCGGACCCATCGGCACCGCTTCGGCGTCGACCTCCTCGACGACGTTGCAGTCGCCGTCGACCGACATGTCCAGCCGCGCCGAGAACAGGTGCTGGTGGAACGGCGCCCCGAGCCCGGGGGCCATTTCGGTGGCGTAGCCGTCGGGTCCCCGGTAGGCCGACGTGAACACGATGCCGGTGGCCTTGGCCTCCAGTTGGATGGTGCCGTCGAGGTAGAGGTACCAGTAGAAGCCGTAGTCGTAGTTCCCGATGGTCAGGAAGAACGAGATGACCAGTCGCCGCGAGCGCCGCGTCTCGGCCATGCCGTTGAACATGTCGGTGTGCTTCCACAGCACGCCGAAGTCCTCCTCGTGCAGGCAGATCGCGTTCTTCATCACCCGTGGATGACCGTCCTCGTCGGCGATGGTCACGTCGAAGTAGGTGATGTCACCCAGGCAGTCGCAGCCCAGCTCCAGCGAGTTGGTGTAGCGGCCGAACAGATACTCGCCCTGGTCGAAGTAGTTCTGCCAGTAGCGCACCGGTGACGGGTCGGCGTACGGCACCACCATCTCGGCGATCGAGGCCCGGTAGACCACGGGCCGACCGTCGACCGCAATCTGATGCAGCGTCAAGCCCTCACGGACGTCGAACCCGAACCGGAACGTCCAGTCGGCCCAACTGATCTGGTTGCCCTCGACGGTGAAGCTGGCCCCGTCGGGCTGGGTGATCTCGATGGGCTTGAGGTCGGTGCGGGCCGGTGCCGCATGCGGTTCGGCGTCCCACTGTCCGCGTTCGGCGGGCAATGGAAGCTCGAGCTCGTCGGTGACCTTCACGACCGTGCGTTCGGTCAGGTCGACGTAGGCCACCACGCCGTCGATCGGGTGCGCCCACGGCAGGTCGGCCTCGTCGTACTGATAGAACGCGAGCACGCGGACGATGCGTTTGCCTACCTCGTCCTCGTGACCGAACACCCCGGCCGACAACGGAACCGCCCGCACATCAGTCGGATTCAGGTTGCGCTTGCGCATCGCCTCGAGCCACTCCGTGCACTCGAGTAGGAACCCCTCGATGTCCTCGAACTCCTGATCGAGGATCGGCACGTGCCCGTCGGCCGCGGCGTCCAGTGTCGCCTGGCTGACGACGCGGTCCTGCGTAACCGATATCACCAGGTCACTGCCCAGCCCGGTTGCCCTATCCAGCAATAGGACTCGGGCACACCGCTCGATCGGGTCGCCAGGCGCAAAGGCCAGCACTACCTGTTTGTGCGGCTCCTCGAGCGCGACGTAGACGAAGCGGACCTGCTCACCGAGCAGCCCGTGCGTCTCGACGATGCGACGCACGGCACGGATCTCGTCCGCGCTCAGCGGGGTCAGCGGATGGTCGGGGGACGCCGGGGCGGTGTCCGTGACGGTTTCGACGATGGCGGTGCTCATCGGGGCTGCTCCTCTTCAATAGCGGGGTTGGTATGGCCGGCGCGGGGGCGCAGTGCCGCGAGCACGGCACCGCCTGCGAAGGTGCCGACCAGCAGCACGCCGAGCACAGCGGCCGTGGTCGCAGAGCCGCCGACGAGCAGCGGCAAGTTGACGGAGGTCATGACAAGCAGGATCGCCAGGCCGACGAGGCCGAGGCTCGGCGCGACCACCGTGTGCCAGGTCCTGGTGTCGACGCGGCTGCGCCGGAAGTAGACGACCACGGCGACGCACGTCAGCGTCATCAACGCGATGATGCCGACCGACGAGATGCCGACGAACCAGGCGAAGACCTGGGTCACCGGATCGAGCCCGGCCAACGCCGACGCCCCGACCAGTACCAGTGCCGACACGGTCTGCACTGCCGACGCGACGTGCGGCGAGGCATGCCTGGCGTGGCTACGCCCACACGCCGACGGCAGCGCCGCGGTGTTGCCGAGCGAGAAGACGTAGCGGGCCAACACGTTGTGGAAGGACAGCAGCGCGGCGAACAGGCTGGTGATGAGGAAGATCTGCACCAGGTCGCCGGTCACCGATCCGGCGTAACGGGTCGCGGTTTCGGTGAGCATGCCCTCCGGGTTGTCGGTGGCCAGCTTGACGGCACCCTCGTCGCCCCAGGCACTGACCAACACCCAACTCGACAGCGCGTAGAAGCCGCCGATGAGCAACAGGGCGAGGTAGGTCGCGCGCGGGATGGTGCGAGCCGGGTCGCGGGCCTCGTCGCGGAACACCGCGGTGGCCTCGAACCCGATGTAGCCGGCAAGCGCAAAGATCAGCGCGATACCGGGTGCGCCCGAGAAGAACTGGCCGGGATCGAATGCTGCGGTGGACATTCCGCCCGCGCCGCCCTGGCCGATCACCGCGACGTTGACCACCATCACGATGCCGACCTCGCAGATGAGCAGGACGCCAAGCACCTTGCCGGACAGTTCGATGCGGCGGTAACCCAGTACGGCGACGACGGCCATCATTCCCAGCGCGTAGAGGTACCAGGGCACCGCGGGTCCGCCGTGCGACGTGACGAGGCCATCCATCGCGGCACCGATGTAGCCGTACACCCCGCCCTGCACCGCGGTGTAGGACAGCAACGCAAGGAACGCCGCGCCAAGGCCCGTGTGCCTGCCAAGGCCGTGGCCCACGTACGTGTAGAAGGCGCCCGCCCCTGGGACGTGCCGGGCCATGGCGGTGAACCCGACCGCGAAGAGGATCAGCACCGCGGTGCACACCACGTACGAGGCCGGGTAGGCGGCACCGTTGCCCGCGGCGATGCCGATGGGGAAGGTGCCCGCCACGACGGTCAGTGGCGCGGCGGCGGCCACCACCATGAACACGATGGCGGCGGGGCCCAGCCGGCCGGCGAGCCGGTGATCCCGCGGCGCCGCCGTCTTGGGATGTAACGCGTCAGTTGTCATGGCATCGACTTTCGGTGAATTGATCGGGTTTCTGGTTGCGGTTGGGTAAGGGTTCGGGAAGCTCGAATGAGAATGGTCGGAAGCCGAATTCTCATTTGAACCAGACGCCGCTAAAGCAACATGTTGACGGCCTTCGTCTGGGTGTATTCGGCAATTGCGCCTTCGCCGAGTTCGCGTCCCCAGCCCGATTGCTTGTATCCACCGAACGGCAACGCGGTGTCGAACGCGTTGTGACAGTTGACCCACACCGTGCCCGCCTTCAGCTGCGCGGCGACTTCGTGAGCCGTCGACACGTCGCGGGTCCACACGCTGGCGGCCAGCCCGTACGGGGTGTCGTTGGCGGCCGCGCGCACGCCGTCCTCGCGGCTGAACGGCACCGCGACGGCCACCGGGCCGAAGATCTCCTCGCGGTACACGCTGAAGTCACGGTCGACGTCGACCAGCAGGGTGGGTTCGACGTAGAAACCGGTGTCGCCATGCCGGCCACCGCCGGCCAGCGCGCGGGCGCCCTGACTCCTCCCGGCGTCCAGATACCCGGTGACCTTGGTCAGCTGTTCGCGTGACACCAGCGGCCCGATGTCGTTGGTCGGGTCAAGGCCGGGGCCGATCTTGCGGCTGCGCGCGTACTCGGCGACGCCCGCGGTGAACTCGTCGAAGATGCCGTCCTCGACCAGCAGCCGGGTGCCGGCGGTACAGGTCTGGCCGTGGTTGAACAGGAAGCCCGACGCGGCGCCGGGGATGGCCGCGTCGAGGTCGGCGTCGGCGAAGATCACCTGCGGGCTCTTGCCGCCGAGCTCCAGCGAGACCTTCTTCAGGTTGCCCGACGCGGCGTTGACGATCTTCTTGCCGACGTCGGTGGACCCGGTAAAGGCCACCTTGTCGACGCCGTCGTGGGCGGACAAGGCGGCGCCGACGTCGCCGAATCCGGTCAGCACGTTCACCACGCCTGCCGGCACGCCGGCCTCGGCGATGACCTCGGCCAGCAGCAGCGCGGTCAGCGGGGTCTGCTCGGCGGGCTTGAGGATGACGGTGTTGCCGCAGGCCAGCGCGGGCGCCACCTTGAAGGCGGCCATCACCAGCGGAAAGTTCCACGGGATGATCTGCGCGCACACCCCGACGGGCTCACGCAGCGTGAAGGCGTGGAACCGCGCGCCGGGCGCCCACGGCACCGACACCGGAACCGTGCGGCCCTCGATCTTGGTGGCCCAGCCCGCGTAGTAGTAGAAGATCTCCGCAGCCCAGGTCACGTCGACGGCCTTCGCGACCGCGACCGACTTGCCGTTGTCGATGGTCTCCAACTCGGCGAACTGGTCGGCGCGGGCCGTGATCCCCTCGCCGATGCGCCAGATCATCCGCTGCCGCTCGGCGGGCGTGAGCGCAGGCCACGGGCCACTCTCGAACGCACGCCGCGCCGCGCGCACCGCACGCTCGACGTCTTCGACGCCGCTGTGCGGAACCGTCGTGATGACCTGTTCGGTGGCCGGGTCGACGGTCTCGAACCGCTTCCCCGACAAGGCGTCGACCCACTCTCCGTCGAGAAACATCTGCTTCGGGCGCGACGTGAAGTCGACGGTGCGCGGGTCCAGTTCGGTGGTGAGCACGGTGGTCATGTGGGCCGAAATTACGCCCCGATGTGGCGTGCGTCACCACCAATTTCGAATGGGTATTCCGGTGTCGCGCATTCTCATTCGAAATGGCGTTTGCATTCCCATTTCGCCGTTGGTGAACGCGCAGTTGAACCGGCCGTCGGGCCGTGCTTGGGATTCTGTCGGGAACATCGGCTCCGACGATTCTCATTTGAGGATTTCGAAGATTTACACACGGATCCCGCGACACGACCGCTCCCGCGCGGGCGATGGACTACCTTCCGACGGGTGGGCGCGAGTCGGGCCATGAGAAGCACCTCGCCCGTGTCGGGACTGCGACGGGCGCAGCTGTCGTTCGCCCAGGTGCTCGGGCAGTCGGTGTCGGCGGTGGCGCCGTCGGCAGTCATGGTGACGCTGCCCGCACTCGTCATCCCCGCGGCCGGGCGCTGGACGCTCGCGGTGTTCGTGGTGACGGCGCTGCTGATGGCGGCGGTCGGCTACTGCGTCGGACAGTTCGCCACCCGGATGGTCGCGGTCAGCGGGCTGTACAGCTACACCGTCAAGGGGCTCGGCCCGGTGCCCGGCATCATCGCGGGCTGGTCGGTGGTCATCGGGTACGCGGCGGCCGCGATGGCCAGTACGCTCGGCGCCGCAAGCTATCTCGCGGCGCTGCTGGGCCGGCTCGGCGTGCCGGATGGACGGCCGACCATCGCAGCTCTGGCGGTGCTCGTCGGCGCCGCGGCGCTGTTGTTGATGATCCGCGGCATCCGGCTGTCGGCCCGAATCTCCTTGACCATCGAGGTTTTCGCGATCGCCGTCGCCGCAACCGTGCTCGTCATCGCCTTCACCGGAACGGTCAGCGCAACGGGTGGACTGCCGAGAACCGCTGGGACGGAGTCGCACTCGGCGCTCGGGTTCGCGCTGCTGCTGGCCATCACGTCGTACGTCGGGTTCGAGAGCGCGGGCACCGTCGCCCGCGAGGCCCGCAACCCGTTCGTCACCGTCACCAGGGCGATCCGCTGGACTCCGTTGGCGCTTGGTGTGCTCTACACGTTCGCGGCGGCGATGCAGGCCGGCGGAACCGTCAGCGCGGCAATCGGTTCCCTTCCGATCGTGCTCACGCTGCCGGACTCGGCGGGCACCGGTTCGACCGCGCTGTCGATCGTCATGGAACTCGGCATCCTCGCGTCGTGGTTCGCCTGCGTCATCGGGTCCACCACGGCACTGTCTCGGACGTTGTTCGCGATGGGCCGAGAAGGCGTGATCAACGAGCGCGTCGGCCACGCCCACCGCGTGTACCGGACCCCGCACGTCGCGCTGTGCACGGCGATTCCGTTCATCGTCGCCGTGCCCGTCGCGTACCTGTTCGTCGCGGGGTCCAGTCGCGAGGTGCTGATCGGCCTGCTCGCGGTGTCCGCCCACGGCTACGTGGGTGCGTACCTTCTGGTCTGCCTGGCCACGCCCGCGTTCCTGCGCCGCATCGGTGAATTGACCGTGACGCCACTGATCGTCGGCCTAGCCACGGCCGCGCTGATGGTGGCGATCATCGTGTGGGCCGCGCTCACGGTCGACTCGCCGGTGTGGATCGCGACGGCGGTGTACGGGGTGCTGATCACCGCGGGGTTCGGGGCGTTCGCGGTGCGCAAGCGCGCGATTCCCGACCTGGCGCATCGGGTCGGCGTGTTCGACGAGACGGTCACCGGTGACGTCTTCGCCGACTACAACCCGTGGGAGGTCCGACGATGAGCCCCGTCGACGGATCGCTCTCGGGCCGTCAGCCAAAGGCCGTACAGAGCGCGCTCCAGGTGCTCGAGGAGGTGGCCCGCGCCGGCGTCGGCGTGACGGCCAAGGAGATCGCCGAGCACCTTTCGATGCCGTCGGCCACCACCTACCGGCTGCTGAACCTGCTCGTCGCCGACGGATACGTCGTTCGGCTGCCGGACCTTTCGGGCTTCTCGCTGGGACCGCGAATGGGCGTGTTGATCGACGCCGCCGTGTCGCCGCTGGTGTGCACCGCAGCGCGCGACGTGCTCGCCGAGCTGAGGCTGTCGGTCCGGTTCGGCGTCCACCTCTTCTACTTCACCAACACTGCGGTGCGGATCGCCGACGCCGACGGTGAATACCCGCCGCCCGCAGACGAATCCGTACTGAACCGGCACCTGCACGCCTGTGGCGTCGGCAAGCTGCTGCTCGCCGAGAAGCGAGACGCCGACGAACTGCTGACGGTTCCCCTCGGGGCGTTGACGGACCGCACCGTGACGTCGAGGGCCGCCCTGGCCTCTGAACTCGACGCCGTGCGCGACCAGGGCGTCGCTACCCAGACCGCGGAGTTGCGGGAGGGTTCGGCGTGCATCGCGGTGCCGGTGCGGGCGCCGTCGGAAGCATTGGTGGCCGCCCTGGCGATGTCCGGGCGCGACGATCAGGCCGACCTGCTGGCTCGCCAGGTGCCCACACTTCGCGAGTACGCGGTGCGGTTGAGCCCGCTACTCGCCTGAGTCGAGCCCGAGCAGTTCGACAGTGACCTCACGCATCTCGACCTTGCGGACCTTGCCGGTGACCGTCATCGGGAACTCTTCGACGACGTGGACGTAGCGCGGAATCTTGTAGTGCGCCAGGCGTCCCTCGGCGAATGAGCGCACCGCAGGCGCATCCAGCGCGGGCCGCCCCGGCTTCATCCGGATCCAGGCGCAGATCTCCTCGCCGTACCTGACGTCGGGCACGCCGATCACCTGGGCGTCCTCGATGTCGGGGTGCGTGTAGAGGAACTCCTCGATCTCGCGCGGATAGACGTTCTCGCCGCCGCGGATCACCATGTCCTTGATCCGGCCGACGATGTTGCAGTACCCGTCGGAGCGCATGACCGCCAGGTCGCCGGTGTGCATCCACCCGTCGGAATCGATTGCCTCCGCGGTCTTCTCGTCGTCGTTCCAGTACCCGAGCATCACCGAGTAGCCGCGTGTGCAGAACTCTCCTGGCTGACCGCGCTCCACTGCTTCGCCGGTGTTCGGGTCGACGATCTTGATCTCGACGTTCGGATGGGCCCGGCCGATCGAGGAGGTGCGACGCTCCAAGTCGTCGTCGATGCGCGTCTGGCAGGACACCGGCGACGTCTCGGTCATTCCGTAGGCGATGGCGACCTCGGACATGTTCATGTCGTTCACGCAGTGCTTCATCACCTCGACGGGGCACACTGCGCCGGCCATGATCCCGGTGCGCAGGGACGACAGGTCCCGCTTGGCGAACTCGGGGTGGTTCTGCATTGCGATGAACATCGTCGGCACGCCGTAGACCCCCGTGCAGCGTTCCTGCTCGATGGCCTTCAGCGTGGCCTCCGGGTCGAAGCCGGGCGCCGGAATCACCATCGTCGTGCCGTGGCTGGTGCAGCCCAGGTTGCCCATCACCATGCCGAAGCAGTGGTAGAACGGCACCGGGATGCACAGCCGATCATCCGGTCCGAGGTTGATCAACTCGGTGGTGAAGTACCCATTGTTGAGGATGTTGCGGTGGGAGAGCGTCGCACCCTTGGGGAAACCCGTTGTGCCCGAGGTGTATTGGATGTTGATCGGCTCGGTGTTCACCAGTCCCGCGAGTCGTTCGGCCAGCGCATCGGCCGGTACCTCGTCAGCGCGGGCCCGCAAGGCGTCCCAGTCGTCCGTGCCGAGGAACACCACGTCGGACAGATGTGGCGTCTCCGCGCGCACCTCGTCGACCATGGCGACGTAGTCCGAGGTCTTGAACGACGTCGCCGCGATCAGGGCCCGCGCCCCGGATTGGTTGAGCACGTAGCCCAGTTCGTGAGTGCGGTAGGCCGGGTTGACGTTGACCAGAATGGCGCCGACCTTCGCCATCGCGTACTGCACGATCACCCACTCGGCGCAGTTTGGCGCCCAGATGCCGACGCGGTCGCCCTTCTCGATGCCGAGCGCCATCAAACCCCTTGCCACGAGGTCGATCTCGGCGTTGAGTTCGGTGTAGGTGTAGCGCTGCCCCTGTGCGACGTCCACCAGCGCGTCGCCGTCGGGGTGCAGAGCGGCGATACGTTCGAAGTTCGCCCCGATGGTCTCCTCGAGGACCGGCGTGTCGGTGGGGCCTGCGTCGTAGGACTTCATGTCACCAGGTCCTCGTATCGATGCTCGGTGTCGATCGCGGTGCCCGACCGATGTGCCTCATCCTCCCGCGCCCGCAGTTCGACGCGCCGGATCTTGCCCGAAATGGTCTTGGGAAGTTCGAAGAACTCGACGCGGCGCACCTTGAGGTACGGGGCGAGGTGGTCGCGGGCGTACTCCATGATCGACCGCGCCGTCTCGGCGTCGGCAGCCCAACCCTCGGCCAGCGCGACGTAGGCCTTCGGCACGGACAGCCGGGTCTCGTCGGGCTGCGGAACCACCGCGGCCTCGACCACCGCCGGATGCTCGATCAGCACGCTCTCCAACTCGAACGGCGACACCTTGTAGTCCGAGGACTTGAACACGTCGTCGGTGCGTCCGATGTAGGTGATGTAGCCGTCGTCATCGCGGCTCGCCACGTCACCCGTGTGGTAGTAGCCGCCTGCCATCACGGCCTCGTTGCGCTCAGGATCGCCGAGGTACCCGGTCATGAGGTTCAGCGGAGTCTGGCCGAGGTCGAGGCACAGCTCGCCCTCGTCGGCGAGCGCGCCCGTCACCGGGTCCACCAGCACCACCGGCACGCCGGGCATCGGCCGGCCCATCGAGCCCGCCTTGACCGGTTGGCCCGGGGTGTTGCCGACCTGCAGCGTGGTCTCGGTCTGACCGAACCCGTCGCGGATGGTCAGCCCCCACGCCTTCTCGACTCGGGCGATCACGTCGGGATTGAGCGGCTCGCCCGCACCGAGGATCTCGCGTAGCGCTTCGGGCTTCTCCCCCAGGTCCGCCTGGATCAGCATGCGCCACACGGTCGGAGGCGCACAGAACGTCGAGACGCCGGCCCGACGGAGCTGATGAAGCAGCGCTGGGGCGTCGAACCGGCCGTAGTTGTAGACGAAGATCGTCGCCTCCGCGATCCACGGCGCGAAGAAGCAACTCCACGCGTGCTTGGCCCAGCCCGGGGAACTGATCGCCAGGTGCACGTCGCCCGGCTTCACCCCGATCCACGCCATCGTCGACATGTGCCCGACCGCGTAGGAGACCTGCGAGTGCTCGACGAGCTTGGGCCTACTGGTGGTCCCCGAGGTGAAGTAGACCAGCATCGAGTCGTCGACGTCGGTGCACGCGGTGAACGGCCCGGCCGACGCGGTGGCGTAGGCGGCGGCGTAGGAGTTCCAGCCGGGCACCGCCTCGCCAACCACGATCCCGACGTAGTCCCCGGGAACGTCGTCGAACTTTGCGGTGTCGGCATCGTTGGCGATCACGAACGTGGCACCACCGCGGGTTATCCGGTCGGCCAGGTCTGCGGGGCCCAGCGCCCCCGTCGTAGGCATGATGACGGCGCCGAGTTTGGCGACGGCGAGCATCGCCTCCCACAGTTCGACCTGATTGCCGAGCATGAGGATGACGCGGTCACCCTTGCCGACTCCCAGGCCCCGCAGCCACGTCGCCACCCGGTCGGAGCTGTCGACCATCTCGGCGAAGCTGACCTCGTGCTCGCTGCCGTCCTCCTCGACGATCCACAACGCGGTGCGGTGGTTGTCGCGCGCGATGACGTCGAACCAGTCGGTGGCCCAGTTGAAGGCGCCGGTGATCCGCGGCCACGCGAAGGTGTCGACCGCCTTGTCGTAGTCGCTGATCACGGCCACGAGATGATCGCGGGCCGCGCGATACAGATCGGTGTTGGAGGTCATGACGGATAGGATCTACGTCACATTCGCTTCGCGCTACCCCCGAAGGAGGGCAGTCCTGATGCCGGCGTCACTGCTGCGTCCCCGTGATGGGGATGCGCTGCGTGCGGAGTTGCGCCATGTGGCGACGGTCGCCGGCCTTCCCATGACGTTCGGCGGTGAGGTTCACGACGACACGCTGCTGCTCACCGAGTTCCTCGGTACACGGACCAGCCTCATGCGCGGACTCGCGGTGCTGCCCAGCTCGGGTCTTGGTGGCGCGACCGTCGTGGCCAGGCGGCCGATGTCGGTAGCCGACTATCGCAAGGCCTCGACCATCACGCACGACTACGACGGGCCCGTGCTCGGCGAGGGAATCAAATCAATCCTCGCCGTTCCGGTGGTGGTTGACGGCAGGGCCCGGGCGGTGCTGTACGGGGCTTACCGGGCGGCAGCACCGATCGGTGACCGGACGGCCGACCTGATGATCGGTGCCGCCCGGCGCCTCAGCCTTGAGTTGCGGGTCCGCGACGAAGTCGACCGGCGGCTGCGGCTGCACGAAGCCCAGCCAGCGAGCACGGTAGTGCCCGAGCTGATCCGCGAGGTGCACGCCGAATTGCGCAGGCTGGCCGCCGACGCCGAACCCGGGATGCGCGACAAACTCAAGGCCCTGGCCGACCGGCTGTCCGGCGACGACGATCAGGACGGCCCGTCGTTGACGTCGCGCGAACTCGACGTGCTCGCCCAGGTCGCATTGGGCTGCACCAATGCTGAAGCGGCGCGCCGACTCTCGTTGAAACCGGAGACAGTGAAGAGCTACCTGCGCAGCGCCGCGGCCAAGCTGGGTACCCGAACCCGCCTGGAGGCGGTGTCCAAGGCCCGTCGCCGCGGCATCCTGCCCTGACCCACCGCCGAGACTGCGGTCAGATCGTGATTTCGACGAATTTCGTGATCTCCCAGCAGTTTCGGCGAGTGCTCGAGCGCTTAGGTCCTTAGGCGAGCGAGTCGACCCACGCCTGGTGCAACGCCGCATACCGGCCGTCACCCAACACCAACTCGTCGGGCGGGCCGTCCTCGACGATGCGGCCATGCTCGAGCACCAGCACCCGATCGGCGATCTGGACGGTGGACAACCGGTGCGCGATCACCACGGCCGTCCGGTCGGCCAGCACCGTCGCCAGCGCCCGCTGGACCATGCGTTCACTGGGGATGTCGAGCGACGACGTCGCCTCGTCGAGGATCAGCACGGCGGGGTCGGCGAGGAACGCCCGCGCGAACGCGATCAGCTGCCGTTGGCCCGCGGACAACCGGCCGCCCCGCTTGGCCACGTCGGTGTCGTAGCCGTCGGCGAGCCCGGCGATGAACCGGTCCACGCCGACGGCCTCCGCGGCGGCGCGCACCTCCTCGTCCGAGGCGTCGGGGCGGCCGAACCGGATGTTGTCGGCGACGCTGCCCTCGAACATGAAGTTCTCCTGCGTCACCATTACGACGTGGCGACGCAGGTCGACCTGCGCCAGGTCGCGAAGGTCGACGCCGTCGAGCGTCACCGCACCGGAGCTCGGGTCGTAGAACCGGGCGATCAGCTTCGCGATGGTGGTCTTGCCCGCGCCGGTGGTGCCCACCAGCGCGACGGTCTGGCCCGCCGGGATGTGGAGCCGCAAGTCCGGAAGCACCGGCCGGCCCGGTACGTAGGAGAAGTCCACGTCGTGAAAGCCGATGTCGCCCTCAACCTTCGACAACTCGACCGGCTTGGCCGGATCCTGGATGCCCGGCTGCTCGGCGAGCACCCCGGCGATCTTCTCCAGTGCTGCGGCGGCCGACTGGAAGGTGTTGAAGAACTGCGAGATCTCCTGCATCGGCTCGAAGAAGATACGCAAGTACAGCAGGAAGGCCGTCAGCGTGCCCAGCGTCATCTCGCCCTCCAGCACGAGGTAGCCGCCGTAAAGCAGCACGACTCCGGTGGTGATGTTGCCGACCAGCCGAACGCCCGGCATGAACACCGCCAGCAGCTTGAAGGCCCGCTCGTTGATGTTCTTGTACTGGTCGGCGACGTCGGTGAAGATCTCCTGGTTGCGCGGCTCACGGCGGTACGCCTGCACGGCCTTGATGCCGGTCATCGTCTCGACGAACTGGACGATCACTAGGGCAGCGCTCTCGCGCACCTTCAGGTACGTCTTCGACGACTGGGTGCGGAACCACCACACCAGCACCACCAGAACGGGGAAGGCGCACAGGCACATCAGGCCCAGCTTCACGTCGAGCACGACGAGCAGCACGGCCGTCCCGCACAGCGTCAGGACGGCGGTGATGAGCCCGTCGAACCCGGTCTGCAGCATGTCCTGGATGGCCTCGACGTCGTTCGTCGAGCGGGCCACCACGCGACCCGAGGTGTAGCGGTCGTGGAAGGCCACGTCGAGCCGCTGGAAGTGCCGAAAGATCCTGCGGCGCAACTCGAGTAGCACCTCTTGGCCGATCCGCCCCGAGCGGCGCAGGAAGTACATCCGGCTGATGGCCTGCACCAGGACGACGCCACACAGCGTGGCGACGATCAGCAGCAGCTCCCGCGTCGAGCCGCCAGCCACGATCGGCGGGATGCCGTGGTCGATGCCGCGCTGCACCAGAAGTGGCACCGACAGCCGGGCGGCGTTCTCGACCACCACGACGATGGCCAGCAGCGCGACGGCGGTGGCGTACGGCCGCAGCAGCGACCCCAACAGCGAGCGGGCCTCGCGGCGCCGGGAGATCGATTCGTCGATGGGCAGATCGTCGTCGTCATTGGTGACGGCGCGGCCCCGCCAGTCGGTGGTGGTCATCGCCGTTCGGCCTCCGACGCCACGAAATCCCTGTCGGCACAAGCTTCGTCGGCTGCCTCGCGCTCGCGGTACTCGTTGTCGAGCCGCTTGCGGTCCTCGTCCTGCTGCCAGTCGCAGCTGCGCTCCACGCCGTCGGCGAGATCGTCGTCGGCGGCCAGCAGGTAGCGGTACTGCGGCGCATCGGCGAGCAGTTCTGCGTGCGTACCGACGCGCGTGATGGTGCCGTCCTCGAGCAACGCCACCCGGTCGGCGAGCAGCACCGTCGAGGCCCGGTTGGCGACGACCAGCCCGGTGACGGAGGCCAGCACCCGGCGCAGCGCCTCGGTGACCACGGCCTCGGTGTGCACGTCGAGCGCCGACAGCGTGTCGTCGAGCACCAGGATCGAAGGGGCGGCCAGCAACGCCCGGGCCAGCGAAAGTCGCTGCCGCTGCCCGCCCGAGAGGCTCATGCCCTGTTCACCGATCCGGGTATCGAGGCCGAACGGCAGGTCGTAGACGAAACCGGCTGCCGCGACCTCGACGGCCTGCGCCAGTAGCTCGTCGGACGCATCGGGATTGCCGAGCCGGAGGTTCTCGGCCACCGACATGGAGAACAGCGTCGGGTCCTCGAACGCGGTCGCGACCGCTTGCCTCAGCGCGGGCACCGACAGCTCGCGGATGTCACGGCCGTCGATCAGGATGCGGCCCTCGGTGACGTCGTAGAGCCGCGACAACAGCGACACCAGCACCGACTTGCCCGAACCGGTCGAGCCGACGAGGGCGAGCGTCTCGCCCGGCTCGACCGTGACGTCGACGTGCCGCAGCGCCCACTCCTCGGAGTCGGGGAACCGGAACCCGACGTCGACGAGCTCAAGCCGACCTCCGCGCGGGACGTCCCGGTGCGGGCCGTCGGTGATCTCGCGCGGCGCGTCGAATATCTCGGCGACCCGGTTGGCCGCCGTCATGGACTCCTGCGTCATCGACAGCAGGAAGCCGAGCGACGCGATGGGCCACACCAGCGACAGCATCATCGTGATGAATGCGACCAGCGTGCCCATGGTCACCAGACCGCTACCCGCTGCGTAGGCGCCGACGCCCAACACGATGATCAGCGTGACGTTAGGGATGACCTCGAGCAGAGTCCAGAACTTCGCCGACACCCCGACCTTGCGCACCTCGGTGTCGAACAGGTCGGAGGCGCGCTCGTCGAACCGCTCGTAGGCGTACTGCTCGCGGCCGAACGCCTTGACCACCCGCAGCCCGAGCGCCTGCTCCTCGACGTGCGTTGCGACGTTGCCGGACTGATCCTGCGCGGCGCGGGACAGCTTGGTGAACTGGCGCTGGAAGTGCAGCACCGTCACCGTGATCGGCAGGATGGACACCACCACGACGACGCCGAGCGGCCAGTACATCGCCAGCAGGATGCCCGTCACCACGATGATCTGAATGATGTTGAGCAACAGGAAGAGCAACCCGAACGACAGGAACTGGCGGATGGTGCTCAGGTCGTTCATCACCCGCGAGAGCAACTGGCCGGACTGCCACTTGCCGTGGAACGCCATGGGCAGAAGCTGCAGCCGCGCGTAGAGGTCCTTGCGGAGGTCGGCCTCGACGCCCATGGTGGCGCGGGCGACTAGCCAGCGGCGGATGAACCACAGCACCGCCTCCGACACCAGCAGGGCGGTCGCGGCCGCACCGAGCACCCACAGCCGCTGCTGATCCTGATGCCGAACCGGACCGTCGATGACGGCCTTGGTGATCAACGGAATGCTGACGGTGGCGACCAGGCTGAGCAGCGCCACGACGAGCATCGCGATCCACCGCACGCGGTAGGGCTTCAGATACGGCAGCAGACGAAGGATGTCCGAGGACGATCGGATCCTCCGGGGCGGCGGCGCAATGGCCGGTTCGGAGCGAAGCCCCGATTCCCCAGCGCGCATCTGTCCACCCATCAGCTCTTGTCTATCTCATGCCTACGACATCGCGGACGCCGTCGATCCCCCGCATTCAAGGTTCCCACGAAGCACAACTAATTAACCTGCGTCACGCCGCAACCGTGTCGTCGCGGAACTGGGTCTCGTACAACTCGGTGTAGCGCCCGCGGCGCGCGAGCAGCTGCCGGTGTGTACCCCGTTCGACAATGCGGCCGTCTTCGACGACGAGGATCACGTCGGCCGCGCGGATGGTGGACAACCGGTGCGCGATCACGATCGACGTGCGGCCTTCCAGCGCCTCGGCGAGGGCCTGCTGGACCGCGGCCTCCGACTCGGAGTCCAGCGATGCCGTGGCCTCGTCGAGCACGACGACCCTCGATGTGCCGAGCAGCAGCCGCGCGATGGTCAGCCGCTGGCGCTGGCCGCCCGAGAGCCGGTAGCCGCGCTCGCCGACGACGGTGTCCAGCCCGTCGGGCATGTCGGCCACCACATCGGCCAGCCTGGCCCGGCGCAATGCGTCCCACAACTGATCGTCGTCGGCATCGGGAGCCGCCAAGGTCAGGTTCGACCGGATCGACTCGTGGAACAGGTGCCCGTCCTGGGTGACGACGCCGACCGTTTCCTTCAACGACGCGAACGTCACGTCGCGCACGTCGGTGCCGGACAACCGCACCGTCCCCGACGACACGTCGTACAGCCTGGCCACCAGAGAAGCGATGGTCGACTTGCCCGCGCCAGACGAGCCGACGAGCGCCACCATCTGGCCGGGCTGCGCGGTGAACGAAATCCCGTGCAGCACTTCGTCTCCCCCGCGGTCGTCGAGCACGGCCACCTCCTCCAGCGAGGCCAGCGATACCTCCGTCGCCGACGGGTAGCCGAACCGCACGTCGTCGAACTCCACGCTCACCGGACCGTCGGGCACCGGCACCGCGCCGGGCCGCTCGCGGATCAGCGGGGTCAGGTCCAGCACCTCGAACACCCGGTCGAAACTGACCAGCGCACTGGCGATCTCGACGTGCGCGTTCGCCAACGCCGTCAGCGGTGCATAGAGCCGGGTCAGCAGCAGAGCCAACGAGACGATCGCACCCGCCTGCAGTTGTCCGCCAATCGCGAGCACCCCGCCCAGGCCGTACACCAGCGCCAGTGCGAGTGCCGACATCAGAGTCAGCGAGTTCATGAAGGTGGCCTGCAACATCGCGGTGCGCACCCCGATGTCGCGCACGCGGTCGGCGCGCGCTGCGAACTCGTCGGACTCCCGGACCGGATTGCCGAACAGCTTGACCAGGGTCGCGCCGGGCGCCGAGAAGCGTTCGGTCATCTGGGTGTTCATGGTCGCGTTGTAGATCGCGCTCTCGCGGCTCAACGTCGCCATGGTGCGACCGATGCGGCGGGCGGGCAGCAGGAACAGTGGCGTCAACACCAGGGACAGCGCGGTGATCTGCCACGAGATGCTCAGCATCACGGTCAGCGTGAGCGCCAGCGTGACCAGGTTGCCCACCACGCCGGACAACGTGTCGGAGAAGGCGCGCTGGGCGCCGATCACGTCGTTGCCGAGGCGGCTGACGAGTGCACCGGTGCGGGTTCTGGTGAAGAACGCCACCGGCATCCGCTGCACGTGGTCGAACACGGCGGTGCGCAGGTCGAGGATCAAGCCCTCACCGATGTTGGACGACAGCCAGCGAGTCAGCAGCCCCACCGCGGCCTCGGCCAGCGCCACCATCGCGATGATCGTTGCGATGACCACGACCGTGGACGGTTGGCCGCCGTGCACGATGGCGTCGACCACGCGACCCGCCAGAACCGGGGTGGACACGGCGAGCAGCGCGCCGACCACGCTGACTGCGACGAATCCGCCCAGTCGGCGGTGGTGACGCGCCGAGAACCGCCAGATCCGCTTCAGCAGCGTGCGGTTGGCCAGCTCGCGCAGGTCACCCCCACGGGCCTTCACCTGCAGGCGCAGCGTGTGCCGCGCAGCCATTTCCATGTTCACGTAATCACCCTAGAACCTCAACCATTGATGAGGTCAAAGCCTTCCCCGGCGCGCCCCCCCTGGCGATTTCGGCGCGCGCACGGACGCTGACCGGGCGAAAGCGCGCCCAAATCACAGTCAGACGATGCCGAAGTAGCCGATCACGCCTGCGGCGGCGACCACCAGCAGCGGGTTGAGCTTGGTCCGCACGAAGATCAACGTGCACACCGCCGTCAGCGCGTAGGCCTGCCAGTCGTGGTCGGCGGCGCGGCTCATCACCAGCGATGAGGCGAGGATCAATCCGACGGTCAGCGGCGCGAAGCCCTTCTCGACGGCGATGCGCCACTTGGACTGCTCGGCCTTCTGCCAGAACAGCGTGATGCCGTAGACCAGCGACGCGGCCGGAATCACCATCGCCACGGTGGCGATCACGCCGCCGAGGATGCCCCCAGCCACCCCGCCAACGGGCAAACCGGCCGCATAGCCGACCATGCCGACGATGAGGATGCTCGGGCCCGGCGCCGTCTGCGAGATCGAGAACAGGTCGGCGAACTGGGCGTTCGTCACCCAATGGTCCTGGTTCACGGCCCGCAGGTGCATCTCGGGCAGCACGGCGTTGCCGCCGCCGATCGACATCAGCGATAGCGAGCCGAACAGCACGACCAGCTGCAGGTACGTACTCACGCCTTGACCTCGTCGCGCCGCCGCGGCCACGCCCAGAGCAACGCGAGCGGAGCGACGATCCCCAACACGCCGAGCAGCGGCCAGCGCAGCACCCCGTTGAGCACGAACGCCAAGGCGAACAGCGCGACGGGAACCACGCCGGTCAGGCACTTCTGGCCCGTCTTGATCACCATCGCCAACGTGAGTGCGACGGCCGCCGCCGACGCGCCGTGCAGCACGCCCTTGACCGCGGGGACTTCCTTGAATTGGAAGTAGAGCCACGCCATGAACAACACGATCACCAGCGGCATGAAGCACAGCCCGACGACGGCCGTGACCGCCCCGGGCACACCGCGCATCTTGGTGCCGACGAACACCGCCATGTTGACCTGGTTGGCGCCGGGCAGGATGCGGCACATCGTCATCGCGGACAGGAACTCGTTCTCGCCCAACCACTTCCGCTCGACTACCAGCACCTCACGCGACCACGCCGAAAGGCCGCCGCCGAACGACGCGAGCGCGATGTGGTTGAAGGTCCAGGCCAAGGTAGCGAGCGAGACCCGCTCCGCCGGGGGCGACAGCCCGTCACTCATGCATCAGTTCGGGGTCGTGCGGGAAGTCGTCCTCGTGGTGCTCGGCCGCGTTGAGCGGATCCGGCGGGTCGTACTGATGCGACAGCGCCCAGTCCTCGTCGAAGACGGTCTTGAGTCGAGCGACGACGGCCGGGTCGGCGGTCACGATGCCGAGCTCGCGGCGCAGGTCGAAGGCGCTGCGGTCGATGTTCATCGAACCGACGAACGCCCGTTCGTCGTCGACGATGAGCAGCTTGGCGTGCACACGCAGGTTCTTCTGCTTGTGCACCTTGACCCCGAACCGCCGCAACGTGCGCAGCGAGGCGAACGTGTCCAGCACGTCCCACTCGCTGATGCCATGCTTGCCGCCGCAGAGCACATGCACCTTCACGCCGCGATGGACGGCGTCGACGATGCGATCGAGGATCACCGCGTCGACGAACTTCGGGTGCTGGACGTCAAGACGCCAGGTGGCGGAATCGATGAACTGGGCCATGTCCAGCCGCGAGTTGGAGTTGCTCCACGACAGGCCGTGGTGTTCCGACGGCACCCAGTCGGCGTGCTCCCAGTCCGCGTTGAAGACCTCGATGATCTGCGCGACGTGCAGGGGGTCGGTGGTGATGACGCCGTAGTCGCGGGTCCGGGTGAAGTACTTCTCGCAGAGGTTGAACGTCGCGACCAGCGCGGCGGACCCGTCGACGACGATCGACTTCTCGTGCGTGACGTAGAAGTTGGGGTTGGCCCACTGGACAGTGATGCCGGCGGCCTCGAATTGGGCGAAGGTCTCGTCGTTGGCCCGGTCGCCACCGGAGCGCGCCGCATTCAGCATGACGCGCACGTCGACGCCCGCGTTCTTGCGGTCGATGACCGCCGCGATGAGCGACTCGTCGGTGAAGGTGAACTGCTTGACCTGCAGCGTCGTCTGCGCCGAGCCGATGAATTCTCGGACCGGATCGAGTCCGTCGTCGGGCTCGACGATCAGGCGGGAACCATTCGGTTGCACGAGTGTCGAAACTAGCAGCGTGCGGGGCCCGGCACCCTGCCATGACGTTAATTCGGTGCGTCGCGTTTCGGGGCCGGTCACGCGCCTACCGCACCGCGGGGAGCTCATCGGGCAAGATGGCCATTATGGACAGCGGCGGTTCGTCTCCCCGGGTGCTCGTGGTGGATGACGACCCCGACGTACTCGCATCCCTCGAGCGGGGGCTGAGACTGTCGGGGTTCGAGGTCGCCACGGCCGTCGACGGCGCCGAGGCGCTGCGCAGCGCGACGGAGAACCGGCCCGACGCGATCGTGCTCGACATCAACATGCCGGTGCTCGACGGGGTCAGCGTGGTCACCGCGTTGCGCGCGATGGACAACGACGTGCCGGTGTGCGTGCTGTCGGCACGCAGTTCGGTCGACGACCGCGTGGCCGGCCTCGAAGCGGGCGCCGACGACTATCTGGTCAAGCCGTTCGTGCTGGCCGAGTTGGTGGCGCGGGTCAAGGCGCTGTTGCGGCGCCGCGGGGCGACGGCGACGTTCTCGTCGGAAACCATCGCGGTCGGTCCGCTCGAGGTGGACATCCCGGGTCGGCGGGCGCGGGTGAACGGCGTCGACGTCGACTTGACGAAGCGCGAGTTCGACCTGCTGGCCGTGCTCGCCGAGCACAAGACGGCCGTACTGTCGCGCGCGCAGTTGCTCGAGCTGGTGTGGGGCTATGACTTCGCCGCCGACACCAACGTCGTCGACGTCTTCATCGGTTATCTGCGCCGCAAGCTGGAGGCAGGCGGCGCGCCCCGGCTGCTGCACACGGTGCGCGGCGTGGGGTTCGTCCTCAGACAGCAGTAGGTAGTGAACCTACTAGCGCGAACGTTTCGACGGACTCCGTCGCTGCGGACGCGCGTGGCCTTCGCGAGCGCCGTCGCCGCCGCGATCCTGATCACCATCGTCGGCACCATCGTGTGGGTCGGCATCACCAACGACCGCAAGGAGCGGCTCGACCGTCGCCTCGACGAAGCCGCGGGGTTCGCCATCCCGTTCCTGCCCCGCGGACTCGAACAGATTCCGAAGTCGCCCAACGACCAGGACGCGATCATCACCGTGCGCACGGCCGGGCAGGTGTCCTCGAATTCGGACGTCGTCCTTCCCGAGCTGCCCGCGGGCTACGCCGACACCGACGTCAACGGCGTCCGCTACCGGGTACGCACCGTCGAGATCCGCGGGCCCGCGGAGCCGACGCTGGTCGCCGTCGGCGCCACCTACGACGCCACCATCGCCGACACCAACAACCTGCACCGCCGGGTGCTGCTGATCTGCGTGTTCGCCATCGGCGCTGCGGCCTTCCTCGGTTGGCTGCTGGCCGCCTTCGCAGTGCGCCCGCTGAAACGGCTCGCGCAGCAAACGCGGGCCATCGACGTCGGCGGTGAGGCACCCGACATCGAAGTCCGCGGGGCCACCGAGGCCGTCGAGATCGCCGACGCCGTCAATGGAATGGTCCAACGCATCTGGGACGAACAGGACCGCACCAAGGCCGCGCTGGTGACCTCCCGCGACTTCGCCGCGGTGACGTCGCACGAGCTGCGCACTCCCCTGACCGCCATGCGCACCAACCTCGAGGTGCTCGCCACCCTCGACATGCCCGAGGAGCAACGCAAGGAAGTGCTCGGCGACGTCATCAGGACGCAGACCCGCATCGAGGCCACGCTGTCGGCGATCGAACGCCTTGCGCAGGGCGAACTCTCGACGTTCGACGACCACGTGCCCGTCGACATCACCGAGCTGCTCGACCGGGCCGCCCACGACGCCATGCGCGTGTTCCCCGAACTCGACGTGTCGCTGGTGCCCGCCCCCACGGTGATCATCATCGGCCTGCCCGCGGGGCTTCGGCTGGCCGTCGACAACGCCATCGCCAACGCCGTCAAACACGGTGGCGCCAGCCGGGTTCAGCTGTCCGCGGTGAGCTCGCGGGCCGGGGTCGAAATCGCCATCGACGACGACGGCGTCGGCGTTCCGGAGGAGGAGCGCACCGTCGTCTTCGCTCGGTTCAGCCGGGGTTCTACGGCGTCGCATTCCGGCTCGGGGCTGGGTCTGGCACTGGTGGCTCAGCAGGCCGAACTGCATGGTGGGACAGCCTCATTAGAGGCCAGCCCGTTGGGCGGCGCCCGCCTGCTGCTGCGGCTACCCGGCCCGCAGTAAGGCGCTAACGCTGCCCGCGCTGGGACTTTCCGCTGTCCCAGCGTGCGAAGCCCGCGGCTGTTGCCGTCTCCTCGTCGCGGAACCACAGCTCGGCGATCGTCTGCTTGTACGACGGGCTTTCCGGTGAGTGGTAGAGCATCGAGTCCTCGTTGCCCTTGATGGTCCATCCAGTTGGCGCCGCCGCGCCCGGCGCGACCCGCGCCGAGCCCGCTCCGTACGGCTCGTCGGCTCCCGAGGATCCGCTCGAACCAACGAGTTTCGCCGCGGCCGCACCCCCGGCAACGCCCGCTGCCGCGGCGGCCAGCGTGCCCTTGCCCGAGACGTCCGGCAGGTCGACGTCGGGGCCGTCCACATCGGTCGGGTCCACCTTGGGCACCCTCGCCGTCGGCGCGTCGACGTCCGGAGCACCAGCCAACGGCACCGCAGCCGTCGGTGCGTCCACGTCCACCTTCGGCGCCTTCACCCCCGCCGAACCTGCCAGGCCCGCGGAACCGCCGCCGGACCCGTACACCGGCACCTCACGCTTGACCCGCCGAATCAGGAAGGCCAGCGTCAGAACCAATCCCAGCCCGAACGAC
The DNA here is from genome assembly GCF_033804605.1 of Mycobacterium sp. RTGN6. NCBI lineage: Bacteria > Bacillati > Actinomycetota > Actinomycetes > Mycobacteriales > Mycobacteriaceae > Mycobacterium > Mycobacterium sp. RTGN6. Next base: position 80,756 of record NZ_JAPZKZ010000011.1, on the reverse strand, counting down.
ACCGCCATGAGGCACCAGTTCACGTTGCTCACGACTCGCCCCCGATCTCACGCGAGCCGGGTAGGTCGGCGAACGCCTCGTCTTCGCTCGTGCGCTTCACCGTGACGACTGCGAGCAGCCACGCCACCAGAGACCCGACAAGAAACGCGAGTAGGTACCACACCCACTGGAGGAAGAAACCCATGTCAATTCTCCTTAGCTGACTGTGATCTCGACGCGGCGGTTCTGCGCCCGACCGTCAGGGGTGGCATTGCTGGCGACCGGGTTGGCCGAGCCTGCGCCGCTCGACGTGACGCCGCCTGCGGTCACTCCATCCGAAACGAGCTCCTCGGCAACCGATTTGGCGCGGCTCCCGCTAAGCGGAACGTTGATCGCATCGTTGCCGGTGTTGTCGGTATGCCCGACCACGGACAGCTTCACGTCGGGGCAGGCCTTCACCTTGTCGGCGATCTGGGCCACCAGTCGCTTGGACTCGGGCGCGAGCGAGAAGCCGTCGGTCGCGAAGTTGATCGGCGTCTTCAACAGGCTGGTGATGTCGGCCTGCAACGTCGCACACGGTCCGCCAGCGCCGGGAGCCGGTGCCGGGGCCGGAGTGGGCGGTGGAGCACTCGCCGGCGCCGTCGGAGTGGCGCCGGTGACCTCAATGTTGTTGACGACCTTGACGTTCGGCCAAGACTTCTTGGCGTACTCCTCGGCACTGGCCTTGATGGCCTCCGCCGGCGCGGTGCCCGTCAGGGTCACCGTGTCGCCCTCGAGCTTCAGGTCGAAGTCGGGCATCCCGACGATGGCACTGAACAGGCCACCGAGCGCGGCGGCGTCGGGAGCGGTCACACCCGACTGGACGGTGAGCTTGTCATCGATGAGGGCGCCGGGCATCACCTGCTTGAGCACGTCGACCAAGCCCGTCTTCGTGTCGGCGTCGGGCAATTCACCCGACAGCGCTAAGCCGTTGCCGTTGCGGGTGATTGACCACGGCGGGTAGCCGCCAACTGGGGCGGCGGTACCCGTGGCCGTCGGTGCCGCGGCGGTGACGCTCAACGTGGCCGAGGGGTCGACGCTCGGCAGCGCCAACTCGTCCGAGCGGTTGGCCCTGTCCAGTCCGCCCCATCCGATCAGCGCCAGCAACGCGGGAATGGCGAGGAACGCCACTAGCCAGCCCGCGCCCGGCTTGCGTCGGTAGAGCCTGGACTCGGTGCGCCAGTCGGTGACGGTGCGATCTTCCTCCGAACCCGACATTTGTCCTCCTGTCATGTACAGACGAAACCGCGCCGCGCTTGCACGGCCTTTCGAGCCTAGAGCCGACCGGGTACCACCGGAAGGTGTTCGTCCGAATCAGCAAACACGGCGAACCCCTATGCGGCGGGCGGACGGTTTGCTGCGCCAGGCGCTATCGGACGCCGAGCAGGTCGATGACGAATATCAGCGTCTTGCCGGACAACCGGTGCCCCGACCCCTCGGCGCCGTACGCCTGCGCGGGCGGGATGACGAGCTTGCGCCGCCCACCGACCCGCATGCCCGGAATGCCGTCCTGCCAGCCCTGGATCAGGCCACGCAGCGGGAATTCGATGGATTCGCCACGGTTCCAGGAACTGTCGAATTCCTCGCCGGTGTCGTACTCGACGCCGACGTAGTGAACGGTGACGGTTCCACCGGGGACTGCTTCGGCGCCGTCGCCGACGACCACGTCGGAAATGACGAGCTCACCGGGAGCGGGGCCGTCGGGAAAGTCGATCTCGGGTTTCTTGTCTCCTGCCACGACCATCACGGTAGTCGGGCACACTGGGCTGGTGGACAAGGACCGCAACATTCTCGAGCAGGTAAACGAACTCGTCGCCGAGGAGAAGAAGCTCCGCTCGCAGCTTCAACATCACGAGATCGACGAGACCGAGGAGCACAAGCGGCTGCGCGCCCTGGAGGTTCAACTCGACCAGTGCTGGGATCTGCTGCGGCAGCGGCGCGCGCTGCGCGAGACGGGTCAGGACCCCGATCAGGCCACTGCGCGACCAGGCGATCAGGTCGAGGGCTACCTGAATTGAATCGTGACTGACGGGCAACCCGACGTAGTCATCGTCGGCGGCGGTCACAACGCGCTGGTCGCGGCGGCCTACCTCGCTAGAGCAGGGCGTCGAGTTCAGGTGCTCGAACGTCTCGAAAGCGTTGGTGGAGCGGCAGTTTCGGCGCATGCCTTCGCCGGGGTCGACGCTCGGCTGTCGCGGTACTCGTATCTTGTCAGCCTGCTGCCGCAGCGCATCGTCGACGATCTCGGCGCGCGGGTGCGCCTGGCCCGACGAAGCGTGTCGTCGTACACGCCCGATCCGGCGACGGGCGGTCGCACCGGACTGTTGGTGGGTCCGGGCGGATCGTTCGACACCATCGGCGCGGGCACCGATGCGCCCGGATTCGACGAGTTCTACCGGCGTTTCCGCCTGGTGACGCAACGACTATGGCCGACGCTCCTGCAACCCCTGCAAACCGCCGCCGACGCGCGCCGGCACGTCATGGCGGGGGGCGACCCCGATGCCGTGGCTGCATGGGACGCCCTTGTCGGCCAACCCATCGGCACCGCCATCTGCGCCGCCGTCGATGACGACCTGGTTCGTGGCGTGATGGCGACCGATGCGCTGATAGGAACGTTCGCGCGCACCGACGACCCGTCGCTCGCCCAGAACGTGTGCTTCCTCTATCACCTCATCGGTGGTGGCACGGGCGACTGGGACGTTCCGATCGGCGGCATGGGCGCCGTCACCGGCGCGCTCGCGGCGGCCGCGGCAGGCCACGGCGCCGAACTCGTCACGGGCGCAGACGTTTACGCGATCACCCCGGACGGTGAGGTGCGCTACCGCAGCGGCGGCCGCGATCGCGTGGCCCACGCACGCTGGGTGATGTCGGGCGTCACCCCGTCGGTGCTGGCGAACCTGCTCGGCGAACCCGCACCGCCGACGGCGCCGGGCGCCCAGGTGAAGGTCAACCTCATGCTGAAACGGCTGCCCCGACTTCGCGACCAGTCCGTCACGCCCGAAGCGGCCTTCGGCGGCACGTTCCACATCAACGAGACGCTCTCCCAACTCGACGGCGGCTTCGACGCAGCGGACAGCGGCCGCGTCCCCGATCCACTACCGTGCGAGATCTACTGCCACTCGCTGACCGATCCGACCATCCTGTCCGACGAGCTGCGTCGGTCGGGTGCGCAGACGCTGACGGTGTTCGGCCTGCACACTCCTCACGCGCTGGTCGCCGCGGCAGACCACGACGCCATCCGGACGCGGCTCACCGACGCGGTGCTGGCCTCGTTGAATTCGGTACTCGCCGAACCCATTCAGGACGTCGTGATGACGGACGCCGACGGCAGACCGTGCATCGAGACCAAGACGACCGCGGATCTCGAAGACGCGCTCGGGATGACGGCGGGCAACATCTTCCACGGCGCGCTGCGCTGGCCGTTCGCCGACGATGACGAGCCACTGGATACTCCGGCGCACCGGTGGGGCGTGGCCACCGCCCACGACCGGATCCTGTTGTGCGGCTCGGGTTCCCGCCGCGGCGGCGCCGTCTCGGGCATAGGTGGGCACAACGCCGCAATGGCTGTACTCGAGAGCTAGTCGGCGCTCAACTTCGCCAGGATGGCTTGGAGCGCCAGAAGTTCCGCTTCGCTCAGCGTCGCGAACGGATCGGGCGCCGGATCGTCGACTTCGTCGATGCTCGCGCAGACGCGGCGGCCCTCATCGGTCAGCGAGACGAGCTTGGACCGGCGGTTGGTCGGATCCGTCTCGCGCACGACGAGTCCGCGTTCCTCGAGATCGTTGATGGCGACGGTGGTGGCGGGCGCATCCATGGTGGCGGCCTCGGCGATCTCCTTGGCGGTCATCGGTCGCCTGGCGAGTCTGATCAACACTCGGACTCGACTGAACGGCAGGCCCGTCTGGTCGATGATGGACCGCTTCCACACGTCACGGTTGTCGAACACCACCGCGGCCATGGAGCGCCAGACTTCGTCGGCCAGCTCGTCAGACATCTGCGGCCACCTTCGGCCTCACCGGGCTCTCGATCAGCGGCGCCAACCGTTCGGCGGAACGAAGGGCCCTTGGCGTCGTCGCGTAGAAACCTAGGCAGAAGACCACGATGCCCAGCCCGACGCACACGAACCACAGCGGCCGGGCCGCGGCGGCGAAGTCTGACCCGAGGTGCGTCAGCGCCGTGCCCGTCAGCGAACCGCACAGCGCCACACCGATGCTCACGCCGACCTGCCTGCTGGTCGACGTCACCGCTGACGCGGCGCCCGCCCGATCCAGTGGCATCCCGCTCACCGCGGTGTTGGTCAAGGGCGCGTTCACCATCGAGAAGCCGATTCCGAAGACGGTGAAAAGAATCACCAGCCCCCACACCGGCGTGGTCGCCGTCAGGAACGTCAACAGCACCGATGCGCAGGTAATCAGCACCCCCGCCGCAAGCAGTGACGGGCGCGCCCCGTAGCGACCGACCAATCGGCCCGACAGCGGCGAGAACACCAGGGCGCCAACGGCGATCGGCAGGTAGATCAGCCCGGTCTGCATCGCCGAGAAGTGTCGCTCGGCCTGCAGGTACAGCGACATGATGAAGAGGAAGGCGCCCCAGGCGGCGAACGCGGAGACCGCCGTCAGCGTGGCCGACGAAAAGGGGATGCTCCGGAAGAAGCGCAAGTCGATGAACGGGTCGGTTCGTCGGGACTCGAAGGCCAGGAAGCCGACGAACGCAACCGCGGCGACGGCGGCAATGCCGAGCACGAGCGGGTTTGTCCACCCCTTGCTGGGGCCCTCGATCAGCGCGAAGACCAGCCCGAACAGGAACAGCACGGCCAACGCCTGTCCGATCGGGTCGATGTTGCGCATCGTCGCCGACTTGCTCTCCGGCACGAAGATCATCGTCAGCGCGATCGCCGCGGCACAGATCGGCAGGTTGATCCAGAACACGGCCTGCCAGCTGACGTACTCGATGAGCAATCCGCCGACCGTCGGACCCAGTGCCATCGAGATCCCGATCACGGCACCCCAGATCCCCAGCGCTCGGGCGCGCTCCACGCGGCCGGTAAATACCTGCGAGATGATCGACATGGCAACGGGATTCATCATCGAACCGCCGATCCCCTGGACGAGCCGCGCTCCGATCAGCATGTCGATGGTGGGTGCCACGCTGCAGAGCAGCGAGCCGACCGCGAAGAGCGCCAACCCGATCTGGAACACCCGGCGTCGGCCGAAGCGGTCGCCGGTGGCCCCCGCCAGGATCAACAGCGAGGCGAGCGCGAGCGTGTAGATGTCGACGACCCATTGCAGCTGCGACGGGGTGGCGTGCAGGTCAGTGCGGATGGCGGGGATCGCGACGTTGACGATCGTCATGTCCATCGACAGGATCAACAGGCTCATGCAGCAGGTCAGCAGAATGATGATCTTCCGCCGCTCGCTCATGCCAGTTGTATTCACACAACTATTGTGAACCTACAACTATTACCAATGCAAACGATCTTCGGGTGACGTGCGTCTCAGGATCGACGAGCGTGCGCATACTGCCGCCGTGCCTCGGCGTGTCGCGTGCAAACACGCACGCTCGCGGGCAAGAAGAAGCTAGCGGCCGTCGATGATGGCGTAGTCCCGCTCGGTGTACCCCGTGTAGATCTGACGCGGACGGCCGATCTTGCCGCCGGGCTCGTCGTGCATCTCGCGCCAGTGCGCGATCCACCCCGGCAAGCGGCCGAGGGCGAACAGCACGGTGAACATCCGGGTCGGGAAGCCCATGGCGCGGTAGATCACCCCGGTGTAGAAGTCGACGTTCGGGTACAGCTTGCGTTCGATGAAGAAGTCGTCGGTGAGCGCCACCTCTTCGAGCGCCTTCGCGATGTCGAGCAAGTCGTCCTGAACGCCGAGCTTGCCGAGGATCTTGTCGGCCTGCTCCTTGACGATGCGCGCCCGAGGGTCGTAGTTCTTGTAGACGCGGTGACCGAAGCCCATCAGCTTCACGCCGTCCTCGCGGTTCTTCACCTTGCGGACGAACTCGTGGACGTCGCCGCCGGACTTACGGATCTCCTCCAGCATCTCCAATACCGCCTGGTTGGCGCCACCGTGCAGCGGGCCCCACAGCGCGTTGATGCCGCCGGAGATCGACGTGAACAGGTTGGCTTGCGACGAGCCGACCAGCCGCACCGTCGACGTCGAGCAGTTCTGCTCGTGGTCGGCGTGCAGGATCAGCAGCATGTCGAGCGCCCGGACGATCTCGGGGTCGACCTCGTAGGGCTCGGCGGGCAACCCGAACGTCATCCGCAGGAAGTTCTCGACGAGGGTCAACGTGTTGTCCGGGTAGAGGAACGGCTGGCCGACCGACTTCTTGTAGGCATACGCGGCGATGGTGGGCAGCTTGGCCAGCAGCCGGATGGTCGACAGTTCGACCTGCTCCTTGTCGAGCGGGTCGAGTGAGTCCTGGTAATACGCCGACAGTGCGTTGGCGGCGCTGGACAGCACCGGCATCGGGTGCGCGTTGCGGGGGAAGCCGTCGAAGAAGCGCTTGAGGTCCTCGTGAAGCAGCGTGTGGCGCTGGATCTGGGTGGTGAACTTCTCCAGCTGCTCGGCGGTCGGGAGTTCGCCGTAGATCAGCAGGTAGCTGACCTCGATGAACGTCGACTTCTCCGCCAGTTGTTCGATCGGATAGCCCCGGTACCGCAGAATGCCCGCGTCACCGTCGATGTAGGTGATGGCGCTCTTGGTGGACGCGGTGTTGACGAAGCCGCCGTCGAACGTGGTGTACCCGGTCTTGGCGAGCAACGGCCCAAGTGCGATGCCGTCGGAGCCCTCCGTCGCGCGGACGATATCCAGGTCGAGCTCTCCGCCTGGATAGCGGAGCGTCGCGACCTCGTCGGAACTCGAGTTGTCGGGCACGGAAACCCCTTCTGCGGTTGTCGTCCGGGACACGCTGTCCGTCACTAGTGGAAGGTAGTCGCTCTCAACCCGGCGCGCTTGCGGGGGGCTACTCCTTGACGACGGATTCCGTCGGCGGCCCATTCCACGGCGTCCAGGACCTGCGGAACAACTCGAACGTCGCGCACAACCGATCACAGACCACCTTGGGCTCGACCGGCTCGTTACCGGGTAGGCCAAGGCCGTCGAAGGACGCCGCGAACAACATCGTCCACGTGTCGCCGATCACACGGATCGCAGGGTGTTCGAAGGGCACCCCCATGCGCCTGGCCATAACCTCCAGCGCGGCGTTGTTCGAGACCCCGTCCTTCTGTGCCAGCGCGGACGCCCTCATCGACGCCGAACCGTTGACGATCTGAATCAGCGCCGCCATGCGCCGGAAGCCCGGGGTCACGTAGTTGAGCTCCGGGCCGAACACGGCCAGGTGGGCCCGCAGCAGCGCCTCGTATTCGGTGATGTCGACGGGCTGCTCGCTCAACGCGGCGGCGATGGACGCGTCCATGTCGTCGGCGATCGCAACGATCACCGCTCCCTTGGTCGGGAAGTAGCGGCTGAAGGTCCGCGTCGACACGTCGGCGGCAGCGGCGATCTGCTCGACGGTGGTGTTGTCGAACCCGCGGCGAAGGCAGAGTTCGGCAGCGGCCTCGATCAGGGCCTCGCGGGTACGGACCTTCTTGCGCTCACGAATCCCCGAGAACTCAGCCATTCACCGCCTCGAAGGTGCGCTCTTCCACCGGAACTTCCAGGTCAATGACCAAATCCGTCAGCTGAGCGAATGCCTCGTTTAGTCGGTCGATCATGACGCCGGCCCCGAGCCGCACGCCGTCCGTGTCTGCGACGAGGTCACCGCAGGCCGCGACGATCACCGCGGAGAAGACCGCGGCGACCAACCGCACGCGGCGGTCGTCGACCGGCACCCCTAAGCGCTTGGCCATGAAGACGTGAGACGGTTCGTGCTCGAAGTCGAAAGCGGCCTGCCGCAGTGCATCCGACGCATTGATGACGCGCAACATGAGCGCGATCCGGTCGTCGGACAGCCGGCCGACCGGACGGTTCGCCACTCGTGTGAGGGTCGCGACGTGCGCCATCCGCAGCCCTTCCAGCGGACCGACGTTGGCCGGAACGTTTCCCAACTCGACGGCGACCTGCTCGACGTAATCCTCGATGAGCGTGAGGAACACCGCGTCCTTGGTGGCGAAGTACCGACTGAACGTGCGCGATGAGACGTCCGCGGCCTCCGCGATCTGTTCGACGGTGGTCTGTTCGTAGCCTTGTCTAACGCAGAGGTTCATGGCCGCGTCGATGAGCATCGCGCGAGTGCGCTGCTTCTTGCGCTCGCGCAGGCCTGCTGGCGCCTCCCCCAACACATGGGCCACTCGAGCATGTTAACCCTCCGGACTGTGAGTTAGTTAAGTCGGTGAAATGGGAAGGACTTACACGCGATAACGCACGAACGCAGGGACGGCCACCGCGGCCACCATCACGCCGATGACGACCAATCCGCCCCCACCAGCCGCTGCCACGGTGGTGCCCACTGCGGCCGCTGCGGCGCCGTGCAACAGGTCGGCCAACCGCGGTCCGCCCGCCACGACCACCGTGAACACGCCCTGCAACCGGCCGCGCAATTCATCAGAAGCGGCCTGCTGCAGGATGGTATTGCGAAACGCCGATGAGACCATGTCCGCGGCGCCGCCAATGGCCAAGAACGCCAACGCAATCCAGAGCAGAGCACCGGTATGGCCGTGCGCGAACCCGCCAGCCACCCCGAACCCGATCATCGCCACGCCCCACACCACGATCGAGGTCACGACCGCCAAACCCTGACGCTGGATGCGGGGAAACCAGCCCGAGAACACTCCGCCCGCGACGGCGCCTGCCGACATCGCCGCGGCCAGCAGCGCGATCGTGGTGCCCCCCTCGACCGGGCCGCCAAAGCTTTCGTGCGCCATTTGCGGGAACAGGGCGCGAGGCATGCCAAGGATCATCGCGATGAGGTCCACGACGAACGACATCAGCACCACCCGGTTTCCGGCCAGGTACCGGAACCCGTCCAGCACCGCGGCAAACCCGTACCCCGACGAACCCTGGGCGCCATTGGTGGGTGGCATCCGCGCGATCCGGAACATCATCCAGATCGGCAAGATGCAGGTGATCGCGTCGATCAGGTAGAGCGTGGACAGGTCGACCCAGTGCAGCATCACGCCGGCCAACAGCGGCCCCACGATGGCACCGAACTGGAACACCGTGATGTTCAGCGAGTTGGCGGCCGCCAACTGATCGCCGGGCACCATGCGTGGAATGGCCGCCGCCCGGGTCGGGCTCTCGATCGCATAGAACGCCTGCTGCACCGATAGCAGGCACAGCACCACCCAGACATTGTTCAGCGCCAGCGCGGCCTGAAGCCACAGCAGCACCGACGACAGCGCGAGCCCGATCGACGCGATGATCAACAGCAGTCGCCGGTCCATCGCGTCGGCCCAGGCACCGCCGAGGAGCCCGAACACGACCAGCGGAACGAGCGCGAACAGTCCGGAAAGCCCGACGTACACGGAGTTCTGGGTGAGGGCGTACAGCTGGACCGGCACCGCGAAGATGGTCAGGTTGCCGCCGATGACCGTGACGACCTCTGCCAGCCACAGCCGCCGGAAATCCGGTGTTCGCAGCGGTGTGGTGTCGGCGAATAACTTCCGCACTACGGCTGGAGCCGCTCGACGCGGCCCTCTGTGACACGAATCCTATTGTGTACCCGGTTTTCCCGACCCTGCCAGAACTCGACGACCTCCGGTGCGATGAGATAGCCGCCCCAGTTCGGCGGCACCGGGACCGCGTCGAGGTCGGCGAATCGTTGCGTCACGTCGGACAACTGTTCCAGCAGTGCCGCACGTGTGCCAATCGGTTTTGACTGGTGTGACGCCCACGCCCCCAGTTGCGAACCGCGTGGCCGCTTGGACCAGTAGTCGAGCGTGGCGGCGGCCGACACCTTCGTCACCGGTCCGCGCACGTGTACCTGGCGGCCAAGCGCGTACCACGGGAAGGTTGCCGAGGCGTACGCATTGCGGGCTAGCTGCTCGCCCTTGTCGGAGTCGTAATTGGTGAAGAACGTGATGCCGGTTTCGTCCACGCCCTTGGACAACACCGTTCGGGTGACGGGCCTTCCCCGCTCATCGGTCGTCCCGACCACCATGGCGTTCGGCTCCGCACAGCCGGCCCGCTCGGCGTCGGCCATCCAGTTGCGCAGCAAGGCAACCCAGCCGTCGGCGAGCCAGTCGGCGTCGAGGTCGGGGCTGCCGTCCTTCTCGACCGAGCCGTACTCCACCCGCATGTGCGCGAGGTGCTCGCCATCCTGGGAACTCACGGTCGCGACGCTACGCCCGCGTGTTCGCCGATGCATTACGGACCGGCAGTGATCTGTACCGAAGCGAGTGCAAGAATCGGCGCATGACCCGCATGTCCCAGGTACCCGACGACTTCGTCACGGGCCTCGAAGGCGTCGTCGCCTTCACCACTGAGATCGCCGAACCCGACAAGGACGGTGGCGCGTTGCGCTACCGCGGCGTGGACATCGAGGACCTGGTCGACCGCCGCGTCACGTTCGGTGACGTGTGGGCGCTGCTCGTCGACGGACGGTTCGGCCACGGGTTGCCACCGGCCGAACCGTTCCCCCTGCCGATCCACACCGGCGACGTCCGCGTCGACGTGCAGGCCGGGTTGGCCATGCTCGCGCCGATCTGGGGCTACGCCCCCTTGCTGGACATCGACGACGAGACCGCCCGCGAGCAGCTGGCCAGGGCGTCGGTGATGGCCCTGTCCTACGTCGCACAATCCGCCCGCGGCATCTACCAGCCCGCGGTGCCGCAACGCACCATCGACCAATGTGTCACCGTCACAGAACGTTTCATGACCCGATGGCAGGGCGACCCCGACCCCAAGCACGTCGAGGCCATCGACGCGTACTGGGTGACCGCCGCCGAACACGGCATGAACGCCTCCACGTTCACGGCGCGGGTAATCGCCTCGACGGGGGCCGACGTGGCGGCGTCGTTGTCCGGCGCCGTCGGCGCGATGAGCGGCCCGCTGCACGGCGGCGCGCCTGCGCGCGTGCTCCCGATGATCGAGGAGGTCGAGACCAGTGGCGACGCCCGGGCCGTGGTGAAGGGCATCCTCGACCGCAAGGACAAGCTCATGGGCTTCGGGCACCGCGTCTACCGCGCCGAGGATCCGCGGGCCAAGGTGCTGCGGGCCACCGCCAAACGGCTCAATGCGCCCCGCTACGACGCCGCCGCCGCCCTGGAACAGGCCGCACTGGCCGAGCTTCGCGAGCGACGCCCGGATCGCGCCATCGAGACCAACGTCGAGTTCTGGGCCGCGGTGATCCTCGACTTCGCCAAGGTGCCCGCCAAGATGATGCCCGCGATGTTCACCTGTGGGCGCACGGCGGGCTGGTGCGCGCACATCCTCGAGCAGAAGCGGCTCGGCAAGCTGGTGCGCCCGTCGGCCATCTACGTCGGCCCGGATCCACGAACGCCTGAGGAAGTCGAAGGCTGGGATCAGCTCAGCACGTCATGACCGATTCGACCGTCGCCACCTTCGCCTCGGCCGCCAGGGCGTTCGCACACCTGGTGCGCCAACTCCCCGGATCGGGTTGGGACGGTCCTGGACTGGGCGACTGGGACCTGCGGGCGCTCGTCGGCCACACGTCGCGATCGCTGATCACGGTGAGCACCTACCTACAGACGACCGCCGAGCGCGAGGACGTCACTAGCCCCGCCGACTACTACGTGAAGATTCGCGACTACGCGTCCACCCTGGGTGCCGCCGACATCATCGAGCGCGGCAGGCAGGCCGGTCGCGAGCTCGGCGCCGATCCCGCAGCCACCATCGACGGACTGGTCGAGCGGGCGCTGTCCGATCTGGACGGTGTGGGCGATCCGCTGATCGCCGTCATCGGCGGCCTCGGCATCCGGCTGAACCACTACCTTCCGACCCGCACCTTCGAGCTGGCGGTGCACGGACTCGACATCGCACGCGCCTGCAGCATTGCGCCGGTATTGCCGGACGACGTGCTGGCGGAGGCCACGGCGTTGGCCACCCGCATCGGGGTCGCGCTCGGTCAGGGCGAGTCGATGCTGCTGGCACTCACCGGGCGAGGACGTCTGCCCGCTGAATTCTCGGTTGTCTAGCGCCACTTGTCGGTGGCGTGGGGTTGGCTTGGGGTTGGCACCGCGATGAGTTGCGTGTGCGGTGCCGGTCAGTAACGACGTACGCATGAATCGCACCAAGAATTAGGAGCTCGCCATGCCAGAACAACTGCAATCCGCCGTCATTCCCCACCTCGTCGTCGACGATGCCGCCGCCGCCATCGACTTCTACGTCAAGGCCTTCGATGCCGTCGAGCAGGGCCGGGTGCCCGGCCCAGGAGGCAAGCTCGTCCACGCGTCGCTCGCGATCAACGGCTCGTCGATCATGCTCAACGACGACTTCCCCGAGATGAGTGGCGGCAAGTCGATGACGCCGACGTCGCTTGGCGGCACCCCGGTCACCATCCACCTTCAGGTCACCGAGGACGTCGACGCCAAGTTCCAGCAGGCGCTCGACGCCGGGGCGACGGTCGTCGCACCGCTCGAGGATCAGTTCTGGGGTGACCGCTACGGCGCCGTGCGCGACCCGTTCGGGCACCACTGGTCGCTGGGCCAGCAGGTCCGCGAGGTCAGCATGGAGGAGATCGCCGAGGCGATGAAGCAGGGCTCATAGGTTCGGGATGTACATACCGAGCAAGGCCAGCGGTAGCGAGTTTGACGTCGTGATCCCGCTGATCGCGGCGATGCTGGCCGGCTTCGGTGTGCGCTCCAGTTCCGGCGTCGTCGGGTCGGAGCCGTACAGCCCGAACTCGAGGTCATAGCCGTTGGCCCATTCGAGGTTGTCGACGAACGACCAGTAGGTGTAGCCGCGGATGTCGACGCCGTGCGCGACCATGTCCTGTACGACGGCGATGTGGTTGACGAGGTACGACGGCCGCTTCGAGTCATTCGCATCCGCGATGCCATTCTCGGTGACCCACAACGGCTTTCCGTATGAGGCCGCGACCTCGAGGACCTCGCGGAAGCCACCGGGGTCAGTCGGCTGGTTGAAGTCACTGCACGTCGGCTCGGAGGCCGCGCATCGGCCCGGCAGGCCCTTCAGCCATGGGAATCCCGGGACCGGTGCGAAGCCGAAGCCCTGCATCGGTTGCGACCCGTAGTACTGGACGCCGATGAAGTCGGCCTTGTTCATGAACTCGGGATGGATCTCGTCGGCGGTCTGGATGCCGTCGAGGTTGGCATCGACCCACCCGTCGATGACGGCGTTCGGGAACCAGTGGTTGTAGAAGTCGTTCCACGCGTCGGCCGCCTGTACGTCGAGCGGATTCACCGGGTTGGCCGGCCGGGCCGGGATCATGTTGTTCGCGAACCCGACGAACGCCTTGGGCTGGCCCGGCGTCGCGATGTGCTGGTCCCACTCATGGATGGCGTCGTACGCGGCGACGTACCCCTTGGCCTCGTTCACCAGGAACGTCGACGCAAGATCGGGCCGGATGAGCCCCGGCGGCCAGGCCGGCACCACACCGGGTATCGAGAGGAACTCGGTCAGGACCGGCGGCACGGGCTCGTTGAGCACCGTCCAGTTGTCGACCTGGTCGCCGTACTTCCACGCGACGTACGCGGCGTACTTCTCGAACTCGACCGGGGTGTCGGGCGACAGCCACCCCGCGTCCGGCGCGGGCAAGCCGAGCTGGGCCAGCAGCCGGGTGGTGGTCGGGTCGTGCACCCAGGCCGGCAACGTGAAGTGGTTGACGGTGATCAGCGGTTCCAGATCATGTGCGCGCAGCGAGGCGAACACGTCGCGGTAGTGCTGGACCTCGGCCGAGTTGGCCAGCGCGTCCAGCGCCTCCAGATCGGCCTGACTGACGCCACCGCCTTCATCTGAGATATCAATGGATGCAGTGGAATTCGGGAAGATACGGCTCCACTCGATGCTCATCCGGAACGTGTTCATGCCGAGGTCGGTCTCGGCGAGCACCGCGTCGGTGTCGTAGGAGACGTACGTGCCTGGCCCGTCCTCCGGCACTCCGTGGGTCAGTCCCAGCAGCTGATTGATCGGATCGTGCACCCACTTGTACCAGTCGGAGTTCGGATCCACCGGTGAGCCTGGGCCGCCCTCGGCCTGGAATCCCGCATGTGCCACACCCCAGTGGAAGCTGGCCGGGAACGACAGGTCGACGCCGGCCACTGGGTCGACGTTGACCGTGATCGTTTGCGCCACTGCGTCACCGGCGCCGGGATTGATGAAGTTGCCGAGGATCGGCACGAACTTCAACAGACCCAGCGGGCCGTGCACGTGGAGCCCGGCGGCCTCGTCGCTGACCACGACCGTGAACTGATCGACTCCGCCGACCGCTGCCATCGCGTTCATGGGGCGGTAGGTGAAGTTGCCGGCGTCGTCGATCTCGAGCGTGCCGCCGTTGTGTGGCGTGCCGACGACGGTGTAGGTCAGGGGGTCGCCATCGGGGTCGACTGCACCGATGTTTCCGGTGACGAGTCCGTTTGATTGCGGGTTGATCACCGGGGTGATGGTCGGCGACTCGTTGAACAACTCCCGACGCACCCACGCCAGCAGCGTCCACGCCGTCGGAGGCGCGGCCGGGCCCGCGGGCAGCCCTGCGGCGAACGGGTTCAGTACGGCGCTGACGACGCTGGTCACCAGGCCCGTCAGGTAACTCACGGCGGTGCCGGGGTCGAAGGCCGTTGGCCACGGCCGCAGCGACGGAACTGCCACGGACGTCGCCGCGGCCTGGACCTCGACGCTGGCGGCCATCGCGCGCGGCGAGGCGGTGAGGGCCGACTGCTCGGTCGACTCCGATTCGGCCGTGGGCTTCGACTCGAGGTGCTTCGACTCGTCGACCTTCACCTCGGTGGCGGACACCTTGGTCGTGGGCGTCGTCGACGCGGCGGACTCCTCTGTCGTGGCGGCCGACTTCTTGGACTCGGTGACCGGCTTGGCCGGCTCGGCGGGGTCCGCGGGGTCCGCGGGGTCTGAGGGCTCTGGGTCCACGGGGTCGGGGTCGGCCGCTTCGTCGGCTCCCGCCTCGGGCTCGGGTTTCGTCGTATCGGGTTGCTGGGAGTCCGGTTTCGTCGCATCCGGCTTCTCGGCGTCGGGCTTCTCGGCGCCGGGTTTCTCGTCGTGAGCCGACGCCGGCGAGGAGTCCGTCGACGACGAATCAGACGACGACGGAGTGTCCGCCCACGCGACCCCGCTACCGGTGAACAACGCCGCGCCCACCCCCAGCGCAACCGCCAACCCCCCGACACGACCCACGTACGCGCCTGCGCTCATGGGAATTGCTTACGCCCGCAGCGGGAGTGGCGCGGGGTTTTGCCGAAGTCGGACGGCCTAGCGGCGCAACCCAGCCAGCAATCGTCGACTCAGCGACGGCACCGGAGCGGCCGCGGCGGCCGCGAGCATGTCGGGGATAGCGGTGAACTTGTCGCGTGGCCGGTCTGCACCGCCGCGGGCACGCTCGGCCTCGTCGATCGCCGTCCAGCCGGCCGAGTCAACGACGTCGGGTTGCCGCTGCCGAACCAGTCGATCCAGCGTCGCGGGTTTGACGCTCGGATCGGCCAGCCGGCCTGCGTTGTAGTCGGCGACCAACTCGCAGACGGTCTCCGCCGCGCACGACTTGTTGGTGCCGATGAACCCCGTCGGCCCGCGCTTGATCCAGCCGGCGACATACGCCCCCGGCGCCCCGCCGACCCGCCCGCGCTCGTTGGGCACCACGGCTGCGTCGTCGTCGAACGGCAGGTCGGCGATGGCCTTGCCGCGGTATCCGATCGACGTCAACACCAACCCCGCTTCGACGTGGCGCACCTCGTCGGCTCCGGTGACCACGAACGCGATGCCCTCGGCGCGGCCCGCGCCAAGCAGCCTGTGCGGCGTCAGTTGGTATGCCAATCGGATGCGGGGCCGGGTCATCGGAGCCGATGCGTCGCCGAGCTTCGAGAGCACCTCGAGCTTGTTGCGCGTCAACGGGTCGGACTCCGTCGCGAGCTCGCGCAGCACCAGTTCATGGTCCGCTGCGTCGAGCACCACCTCGTGCGTCGCCGTCAGCCCGATCAACTCGGGCAGCGTGAACGCGGAGGCGGCCGGTCCGCGCCGCGCGACGATCACGACCTCCTGGACCCGCGAGCCACGCAGCGCCGCCAGCGCGTGATCGGCGATGTCGGTGCGAGCCAGCGCGTCCGGATCACTAGTCAAGATGCGGGCCACGTCCAAGGCGACGTTGCCGTTGCCCACGATCACGACCCGCTCGTGGCTCAGGTCGACGGGCAGCTCGGCGAAGTCGGGGTGACCGTTGATCCACGCGACCAGCTCGGTCGCCGTCCCGCTGCCGGGCATTCCCATGCCCTCGATGTCGAGCCGACGGTCGTTGGGCGCCCCGACTGCGTAGAGCACCGCGTGATGGTGGGCCAGCAGTTCGGCGTGGCTGACGTGCTTGCCGACCTCGACGTTGAGGTAGAACCCGAAGCCGCGCTTGCTGGCGATCTTGTCGAACAACCACGTGACCCGTTTGGTGGTCTGATGGTCCGGCGCGACGCCCGCCCGCACCAACCCGTACGGCGTCGGCAGCTTCTCGAAGACGTTCACGACCACACCGTGCTGCGTGAGCAGTTCGTCCGCCGCATACATCGCCGCAGGCCCGGAACCGACGATCGCCACCGTCAGTGGGCCGCCGGAGCGCGCCCGGATCTCCGGGGCCTCGAGCACCGGCGCCAGCTTGGACGTCGGCGGCAGCTTGCCCTCACGCTTCGGATAGAACGAAGCGTTGAGCTCGACGAAGGGCAGCTGCTCGAGCTCCAGCTTCGACTCGGGTGCGATGGCCCCGACCGGGCACGCCGAGACGCACGCCCCACAGTCGACGCACGCCACCGGATCGATGTACAGCATCTCCGCCGTGGCGAAGCCGGGCTCGTCCGGTGACGGGTGGATGCAGTTCACCGGGCAGGCGTAGACACAGGACCCGTCGCTGCAACACGACTGGGTGATGACGTGGGGCATGCCGAACCTTAAGCGACCGACACCAGATGCTGGCGTTGCGGCTCGCTGCGGTAGCGGCTGGGCGCACCGTTGATCTTGCAGATCCGCCAGATGAGCTTCGAAAGCGGGTTCATCAGGCCGGTGTCGTGGCAGAGCATCCGGACGTCGCCGAACATGTCCCTCAGCATCTGGCGGGACTCGGGCGAGGAGAAGAACACTTCCTTGCGGACCGAGCGGGGGATGTCGAATTCCTTCCAGAACGCCCGCGGCGGAACGATGATGGCCGAGCACAGGATCCGCATGGTCAGCGGGACGTAGAGCGACAACAAGAACCGCTTGCGTCGCGGCAGGTGCGGAATCCGCTTGCGGAGGTACTCGTGCGCGAACGAGATGTGCCGGGCCTCCTCGGCGACGTGGATGGCCATCACCCGCTCCATGATCGGGTGCAGCGTCTTGCCCTCGCGCAACACGTTCTTCTGGGTGTGGTCGATGGGCTCCTCACCCGCGAGAATGCCGAACCAGAACGGGATCGGCAGCGGACCGGCGGCCAGCGGGATGACCGGCTGGATCCACTTGAGCAGCCGCGGCATGCCAGGCACGTCGGTGCCGATGCGGTTCACCATCTCCTGAAACATCATGGTGTGGTTGCACTCTTCGACCGCCTCGTGCAAGCAGTACCGGTATTCCGGCGAGCCGTTCGGCGTCCAGAACGCGTACTCCATCAGACCGCGAATCAGAATCGACTCGAAGTGCAGGCCCACCTTGGCGACGTTGGCCTGGCGCCACATGCCGATCTCGATCTGGCGTTCCTTCGACTGCGCCTGGTACCAGGGGTGCTTGCCGAACGGGTCGGTGCCCGGCAAGATCCAGCGCTCGTCGTTCGGGACGACGGCAAACTCGGGCGAATCCCAGTCGATGTCCGTGTACGGATTGAAGTTGCGCCGCACAGACCCCTCAGACAGTGTGGTGAGCATGTCCACGTACTCGGTGTCATCGCGGACTTCCATGTTGCGACGCCAACGGTTGATCATCTTCGTGCGAGCCATTCGAACCCTCCCGTGAGGTTTACATTTGCTTGCTCGGTGTCTAACACGGTACCGGAGGTCCCAGGAATTGAACAGGCCGTTTCTGGGATGTGGTCCAGCCTGGTAATCCCGGTCACATGTGATGTAGATCACAGTTGATGGTCCAACTGAAGACCGCTTCCGAGATCGACGCGATGGCCGCAGCGGGCGCCGTGGTGGCCGAGGCCCTGCGCGCCGTCGCCGCCTACGCCGTCCCCGGACGTTCGACCGCCGACCTCGACGAGGTCGCCGCGGACGTGCTCGCGCGGCACGGAGCGACGTCGCCGTTCCTCAACTACCACCCGCCCTGGGCGTCGTCGCCCTTCCCCGCCGTGCTGTGCACGAGCGTCAACGATGCCGTCGTTCACGGCATCCCCAAGGCGGAGCTGCTGTCCGACGGCGACCTCGTCTCCATCGACTTCGGCGCCGTCCTGAACGGCTGGTGCGGTGACGCCGCCCGCAGCTTCGTCGTCGGCACCGCTTCACCCGAGGACTCCGCGTTGATCGCCGCGACGGACGCGGCACTGACGGCGGGCATCGCCGCGGTCCGGCCTGGAAACACGCTCGGCGACATCGGCCACGCGATCGGGACGACCGCTCGTCGCGCCGGCTTCGGCATGCTCGCCGATCACGGCGGGCACGGGATCGGACGCACGATGCACGAGGCCCCGCACGTCCCCAACGAAGGCCGAGCGGGCCTGGGCATGACGCTGCGGCCCGGGTTGGTGATCGCCATCGAGCCGATGCTCATCGCCGACGGCACCGACGACTACCGGCACGACGCCGACGGATGGACGTTGCGCACCGCCACCGGCGCACGCGCCGCGCACAGCGAACACACCGTCGCGGTCACGGCCGACGATGCCCGCATCCTCACGCTCTAGCGAGGTCACTAGGCTTGGCGGCATGGCGCTCACCATTCCCGCCGAACTGAAGCCCAAGGACGGCCGCTTCGGCTCGGGACCATCCAAGGTCCGCCCAGAACAACTGCAGGCCCTCGCGGCAGCGGGTGCGCTGTTCGGCACCTCGCACCGGCAGGCGCCGGTGAAGAACCTGGTCGGCCGCGTGCGCGACGGCATCAAAACGCTGTTCTCGGTGCCCGACGGCTACGAGGTCGTGCTTGGCAACGGCGGGTCGACGGCGTTCTGGGACGCCGCCGCATTCGGACTCATCGACAAGCGCTCGCTGCACCTCACCTTCGGCGAATTCAGTGCGAAGTTCGCCTCCGCCGTGGCGGCCAACCCATTCGTGGGCGACCCGATCGTCATCAAGTCCGACCCCGGCACCGCTCCCGAACCCCAGTCGGATCCGTCCGTCGACGTGGTGGCGTGGGCGCACAACGAGACGTCCACCGGTGTCGCGGTGCCCGTGCAGCGGCCGGCCGGCGATGCGTTGGTGGTCATCGACGCCACGTCGGCGGCGGGCGGACTGCCCGTCGACATCGCCGATACCGACGCGTATTACTTTGCGCCGCAAAAGAACTTCGCCTCCGACGGTGGTCTGTGGCTGGCCATCATGAGCCCAGCCGCACTGGCCCGCGTCGAACAGATCGCCGCGGGCGGCCGCTGGGTGCCCGACTTCCTTTCGCTGCCGATCGCCGTCGACAACAGCCTCAAGAACCAGACGTACAACACCCCGGCCATCGGCACGCTCGTCATGCTCGCCGAGCAAGTCGACTGGCTGAACGGCAACGGCGGACTGGACTGGGCCGTCAAGCGCACCGCGGACTCGTCGCAGCGGCTGTATTCGTGGGCCGAGGCCACCAGTTACACCACACCGTTCGTCGCGGATCCGGCGCAGCGCTCACAGGTCGTCGGCACGATCGACTTCTCCGATGACGTCGACGCAGCGGCGGTGGCCAAGGAGCTACGCGCCAACGGCATCGTCGACACCGAGCCGTACCGGAAGTTGGGCCGCAACCAGCTGCGCGTGGCGATGTTCCCCGCCGTCGATCCCGACGACGTCAGTGCCCTCGTGGCCTGCGTCGATTGGGTCGTCGAACACCTCTGACCTCGTGCGCAACGCTCCGCGTGTCGGGCCGGTCACGAGTCGGTAACGCAGTAGGGTGATGCGTTAAGCCTCAGGAGGTCGATATGCGGGAACTGCAGGTCGTCGGACTCGACGTCGATGGCAAACGCATCATCTGCGAGACGGCCGACTCGGGTGACAAGTTCGTGTTGTGTCCCGACGATCGCCTGCACGCCGCACTGCGCGGGGACCGGGCCGGCGTCAGTCCACCCAAGATCGAGGTCGAGGTTCCAACCGTGCTGCGTCCCAAGGACATTCAATCGAGGATTCGTGCGGGCGCGTCCGTCGAACAGGTTGCCTCTGCGGCCGGGGAGAGCCTCAGCCGGATAGAACGATTCGCCCACCCCGTCCTGCTGGAACGCTCCCGCGCCGCCGAGTTGGCCACCGCCGCCCATCCGGTGCTCGCCGACGGGCCATCCGTCATGACACTGCTGGAGACCGTGACCGCCGCGCTCGTCTCGCGCGGCCTCGACCCGGAGTCGACGACGTGGGACGCCTGGCGCAACGAGGACGGCCGCTGGACGGTGCAGATGGCATGGAAGGCCGGCCGGTCGGACAACGTCGCCCACTTCCGGTTCACCCCGGGAGCCCACGGCGGCACCGCCACGGCGTTCGACGACTCCGCCGCCGAGCTCATCGACCCGAACTTCGACCGGCCGCCACTGCGGGCGGTCGCACCCGTCCCCGAATTCGTCGCCGAACCGGAACTGCCGCTCAGTCCCCCGGAACAGGTCATCGAACCGGAACCGCAGCCCGCACCGAAGCCGCGCGCCCGCAAGCGCAAGCCCGAGGTACCGGCTTGGGAGGACGTCCTGCTTGGCGTCCGCTCCGGCACCCAACCCTGACCTGTCGTCGCGCGCCTAGCTTGCGATCGCCATCGCGAGCAGCGCCAGCCAGCCCCCCACGACCCCGACGCCGCTGCCGAGCACGAACCACCGCCACACCGGGCGCCTGCGCCATTCCCACACCGTCGGCGCCAACCCACCGACGGCGACGACGTTCAGGCCGACTGCGAGTAGCGGGTGCACCCTCGTCAGGCCGAGGCTCAACACGATGATCGCCGCGGCCGTGACCGCCGCGACGAAACCCGCCACCGTCAGTCCCGTGCCCCACGGCTTGGCATCCTCTGTCACTCCATCAACCTTCCCAGTTCGCTTCCTCGGCGGTGGCCACGTCGTCAGGGCAAGAAGCAACCCAGGTAGTCGACACTGGCGCGGGACATCTCCGCGAGCATCTTCTTGTCGCCTTCCGAGTTGTTGCGGTAGGAGAGATCGAGTCCCTTGTCGAGCATGCCGATGAAGACCTGCGTGACGATCTCCAGCGGTACGTCCGGCGCATCGGGTCGGGTCGCGGTGACGCTGGCCGCCAGGTAGGCGGCCAGCGCGTCGTCGTGCAGTCGGTTCGCCTGCAGCATGCGGCCGGAGAATTCTGCGGAGAACCACAGCGACCTGAATCCCGGTGAGGCGTCGAAGAACTCGATCACGGTATCGATGCCGGCGATCACAGTGGTCCGCCAGTCGGTGCCCGCCAGGCTGAATCCGACTTTCTCCAGATCACGGTCGAGTTGCAGCAGGCCGGTGGCCACGATCTCTTCGAGCAGCGCCTGGCGGTCGTCGAAGAAGTTGTAGAGCCAGCCGATGGATACCTCGGCACGCGCCGCCACCGCAGTGGTGGTGACCGCATCGGCGCCGCTCTCGTCGAGGAGCGCTGCAGTGGCGCGCAGGACCCGGTCCATCTTGTCCTGGCTGCGGGACTGAGCGGCCGAGCGCCGGGCGCCAACCTGGGCCATCACCGGAACCATGAGCTCGGGCAGGGACGCCCCGGCGGTTACGTGTCCTTTACCGATCGGCAGTGGCTCAGAAATCTGAGACTGATTCAGTTTCACCGTCAACGATGCCGCCTCACCAGCGAGGTTCCCGGCCCATTTCCACGCGGCTCACCCTACCTCGCACCATCACGTGATCGGAGTTGCTCGATGCCTGAGTACCACCTGCCGCCCACCGCGACGTCGGCAGAAGTTGCCGCAGCGATCCGCGCCAACGGCTTCGTCATCGTCGACAACCTCGTCTCGAACGAACTCATGGACCGGGTGGCCCAAGAGCTCGAGGAGCACATCGACCTCACGCCCGCAGGCAACGACGACTTCATCGGCCGGATGACCCGCCGAACCGGCTCGCTGATCCCGCGCTCGCCCGCCAGCCGTGAGCTCGTCACTCACCCGCTGGTGCTCGACACCTGCGCGGACATGCTGTCCAAGGCCACCGTCTATCAGCTGCACCTCACCCAGGTGATCTCGGTTTTCCCGGGCGAGACGGACCAGCCGCTACACCGTGACGAGAACGCATGGGACTTCTTTCCCTTCCCGCTCGACTACGACGTGCAGTGCAACACCATGTGGGCGATGACCGACTTCACCGTCGAAAACGGTGCCACCCGACTGGTGCCGGGAAGTCACTTCGCCGAGGGGAAGCAGACCTACGTCGACGAGGAGATCGTGCGTGCCGAAATGGAGCGCGGCTCGGTCTTCTTCTATTCGGGCAAGGTGTACCACGGCGCCGCGGCCAACAAGTCGGACAAGGTGCGCCAGGGCATCAACATCACCTACTGCGTCGGCTGGGTTCGTCAGGAGGAGAACCAGTACCTGTCGACGCCGATCGAGGTGGCCCGCACCCTCGACGACGATCTGCTCAAGCTGATGGGTTACCAAATGGGCGGCCTGGCCGTGGGATACATCCGCGACTTCGAAGACCCCATGGTCGCCATCCGTGACGACATGCCCAAGAAGCAGTACGAGTTCGCGTCGCTGACGAAGAAGAACGACCATCTCAGTTCGGAACTGATGGACGTGTTCCACGACAACTTGGTCAACGCCGAAACTCCCACTGCTGCAGGGGGCTAGTGCTCCCTAGCCCGCTCGTAGAAGGCCAACGCCGCCGCCGTCGCGACGTTCAGCGAGTCAGTGCCCCGCGACATCGGGATGCGCACCCGCACGTCGCTCGACCGCATCGCACGCTCGGTCAGCCCCGGCCCCTCGGCGCCGACCAGCACCGCCACCTTTGCCTCCGCGAGGTGCGTCATCGCTTCGGCCAACGACGGCGCCGACGGGTCGGGGGTCATCGCCAGTATCCGGAAACCATTGTCCCGCAACGTCTCCAGGTCCCTCGGCCAGTCGGCGGCCCACGCGTAGGGGACGAGCAGCGCGTGCCCCATGGAGACGCGCACCGCCCGCCGGTACAGCGGATCGGCGCACCCAGTGCCAAACACCACGGCGTCGACGGCCAGCCCCGCCGCGTTGCGGAAGATCGAGCCCAGGTTCTCGTGGTCGTTGACGCCTTCGAGCACCGCGATCGTGTGCGCGCCGTCCAGCACGCCCGCGACAGTCAACTCCGGCGGGCGCGGCGCCGCGGCCAGCACCCCACGGTTCAGGTGGAAGCCGATCACCTCGGCCATCACCTCCGCGCTGGCCCGGTAGTACGGCACGTCGACGTCGCAGAGGTCGGCCGCCAGCTCGCCGAGTCTGCGGTCGGTTCCGAACATCGCCCGCGGAGCGAACCTCGACGCCAACATCCGCTGCACCACCAACACGCCCTCGGCGATGACGAGCCCCTTGCCGGTCGGCAGGTCGGGCCTGCGGTCGATGCTGTTGAGGTCGCGGAAGTCGTCGAGCCGCGGATCGGCCGGATCGCCGACGTCGATCACATTCAGGCTGAAGCACTTTCGTCCACGATGGCCATCATCAGGTCCGCCGCGGCCACCAAGGTCCTGCGCTCGTCCGTCGTGAACTCGGCCAGCCGCTGCTGCAACCACTCACGGCTGGCGCGCCGCTCGATCTCGATCAACTCGGCCCCCGACTGCGAGACCGACACCAACACCTGGCGGCCGTCGTCGGGATGGGCGGCCCTGTCGACGAACCCGAGCTCAGCGAGCGACGCAATCACGCGTGTCATCGACGGCGGTCGCACGCGTTCGCGCACCGCGAGGGTGCCCGGAGTCATCGGACCCTCCTTCGCGAGCGTCGCGAGGGCGGACAACTGCGACAGGGAGACCGGAGAATCGGGACGCCGGAACCGCAATTGCCGTGCCAGGCGAACGACGGCGAGCGACAAGTCGCTGGCCAGTCGGGCATCCGCGTCGCTCACGAGGCAACAGACTACCGACCCGTGTTCGGAAACCGGCAGAACATCGGGCGTTTCGGGTCGCGGTCCGGGCGGCAGGCCCATCGACTAGGTTGGTGCGCGATGTCCGCGACGACACCGCCACCCGGCGACGCAACGCCAGAACCGCCCGCTCTGCCGGCGGCGCTGCTGAAGCCATGGCCGGTCATCGTCGTCATTGCCACGGGGTGGCTCGTCGCGGTGATCCTCGCGTTCACCGTGCCGGACCTGCACGGCTGGAGGCCCACCACAGTGGCCGGCCTCGGCGTCGGCGTACTCGGGACGTCGATCTTCCTGTGGCAGCGCCAAGCCGCCCGCAGGGGCTCACGCGGCGCGCAGTCCGGGCTCAGCTGAATTCGACACACGGAGGAACGACATGTCCGATGAGGTTCTGCAGGCGCAACTCGACATCGACGCGCCGCCGGCCAAGGTCTGGGCGTTGATCTCCGACCTCAGCCTGATGCCACGATGGAGTCCGCAATGCCGGGTGATGAAGGCGTTCGGACCGCTGCGCGTCGGCACCAAGACGGTCAACCTGAACCGACGCAAGCTCACGTACTGGCCGACCACGTGTCGGGTCACCGAGCTGGAGCCCGAGAAGAAACTCGCGTTCCGCGTCAACGAGAACAACACCGTCTGGTCCTACGAGCTCGAACCGACCTCAACCGGCACCCGCGTGGTCGAGACACGACGCGCCGACGACGGGATCAAGCCGGCGTCGAACTTCGTGGTGGACAAGATGTTCGGAGGCGTACCCAACTTCGAACGGGAGCTGGTCGACGGCATGAACGCATCGCTGCGCCGGCTGAAGGCGGCCGCCGAGGGCCGCAGGGAACCGTAGTCGCGCGACTACTGGTCGGCCAGGTCGAGCACGCCGTCGTCGAACGGGTCGAACATGGGCGACCCGATGCTGGCAGGCGCAGGCGTGTCCGAATGCGCGCCGCAGCCGTATTCATTGGTGACGACGTGGGCGTCGGCCGCCAACTCGTTGGTACACACCCCGAACATCAACCCCAACGAACCCGACAGCGGCAGGTAGAAACCGCAGTCGCGGCACACGCGGCGGGTGGAGCGCGCCATCGCCGAACCTGGACCGTAGTCGCCGTCGAACCACCGCTGGGCGGCCTCGATGCGGCCCCACTGGCTGAGCACCCGGGTACGGCCGTAGCCCACCTCGCCTGCCACCTCGTCGAGTTCTTCGTCGCCCGACGACATGTAGCCGGGCACCAGCCGCGGGTCGTCGGCGGGCGGAGCCAGCAGGTCGCCGGGGCCGAGGTCGCCGGGTTGGATCCGCTGCTGCCAGGGCACCCACGCGGGCGCCAGCAGCGCCGTCGGCCCAGGCACCAGGACCACCTCGCTGATGGTGGCGTGATCGGCGCCCGGATATGCCGCGAGCACGACGGCCCACTGCCAGCCCTGGTAGCCGGGCATGGCGGCGAGGAAGCGGTGGGTGGCCGCGGTCGGATCCTCGAAGCTTGCGCCGAGATACTCGCCGACCACGTCCTCACCGCTGAACTCGACGATCGCGGCGCGCGCCAGCTCCACGGCGCCCGTGAGCACCGTGGTGAGGTCGGCCGAGTCAACGTGCTCGGCGGTATCAGTAATGGCGTCCATCGGCATCAATACTGCCTGACGGGGGGCGAGCAAAGCCACACCGGTCGCCCTGCAGGCGTCTGTCCGGCCGATGGGGAAGAATCGACGGCGTGAGCGGACCGCGCGATCCCAGGCACGGGCCAGGGGACCCGAGGGGTCCTCGCTACTCTCCGCCACGGCCGCCGGAGCATCCGGGCATGGCCAACTACCCGAGCGATCCCGGCCGCCAGCGGCGGCCGCGCCGCGGAGCCGCACCCGGCAGCGCCAACCCGTACCTGCCCCCCATCGACTCGCCGCGCGAGCGCTCCGGTTCCGCACCGCCGCCCGCCGGTGGCGCAGGACAGTCCGCCGGTCAGCGGGTCGCGCCCCCGCGCGGCGCCGCGGCGCGCGGCCGCGAAATGGGCTCGAAGATGTACGGCCTGTTCCAGAAGGCGGCCACCGCCGACGGCGCCGACAAGTCCGGGCTGACGGCACTGACGTACCCGGTAATGGCCAACTTCGCGGCCGACTCGGCCATGGCCGTGGCGTTGGCCAACACGCTGTTCTTCGCCGCAGCGTCCGGCGAGAGCAAGAGCAAGGTCGCCCTCTACCTGCTCATCACCATCGCGCCGTTCGCGGTCATCGCTCCACTCATCGGGCCCGCGCTCGACCGGTTTCAGCATGGCCGCCGCGTCGCGCTCGCCACGTCGTTCGGGCTGCGCACCGTGCTCGCGGTGGTACTCATCGCCAACTACGAGAACGGCAGCTTCCCGCCATGGGTGCTCTACCCGTGCGCGCTGGGCATGATGGTGCTGTCGAAGTCGTTCTCCGTGCTGCGCAGCGCCATGACACCGCGCGTCTTGCCACCGACCATCGATCTGGTTCGGGTGAATTCGCGGCTGACCACCTTCGGCCTGCTCGGCGGCACCATCGTCGGAGGCGCCATCGCCGCGGGCGTGGAGTACTCGTTCAACATGTTCGACCTGCCCGGCGCGCTCTACGTCTGCGTCGCGATGACGGTGGCGGGGGCGGTCCTGGCGATGCGGATCCCCAAGTGGGTCGAGGTCACCGAGGGTGAGGTGCCGACCACGCTGAGCTACCACGCGCCCACCGAACTGATCAACCGGGAGCCCGCAGGCAAACCGGGCAAGTCGGCGCGACAACCCTTGGGCCGCAACATCATCACTTCGCTGTGGGGCAACTGCACGATCAAGTTGATGGTGGGGTTCCTGTTCCTGTACCCCGCGTTCGTCGCCAAGGCGGATGCCGACAGCAGCGGCTGGGAACAGATCAAGGTGCTCGGCCTGATCGGCGTCGCGGCGGGCATCGGCAACTTCGCCGGCAACATGACGGCCGCGCGGCTCAAACTCGGCCATCCCGCCAAGCTGGTGGTGTGGGCCACCATCGCCGTCACCGCCGTCGCGTTGGGTACCGCGCTGGCGGGCAACATCCTGGTGGCCGCGGTGGCGACGCTGGTCACGGCGGGTGCCAGCGCCATCGCGAAGGCCTGCCTGGACGCCTCCATTCAGGACGACCTGCCCGAGGCGTCGACGGCCTCTGCGTTCGGCCGATCGGAGTCGTTCCTGCAGCTGGCCTGGGTCCTCGGCGGTGCGACGGGCGTGCTGATCTACACCGACCTGTGGGTGGGCTTCACGGCCATCACCGCGTTCCTCATCCCGGGGCTCGCGCAGACGCTGGTGAGCTACAACGGTGATTCGCTGATCCCGGGGCTCGGCGGCAACAGGCCCGTCTTCGCCGAGCAGGAGGGGCCCCGCACTCGCGCGGCGGCGGCACCCGAGTGAAGCGCGTCATCGCCGTCCTCGGGGTGGTCGCGATACTCGCATCCGCAGGCACGGCCGTGGTGATCTGGCGGCTGACCCGCGAGTCACGTCCCCAGCACCCGGAGATCAGCGCCTACACGCACGGGCAGTTGGTCCGCGTCGGGCCGTACCGGTACTGCGACGTCTTCGAGATCACCAAGTGCGACATCCCCGAGACCACCGGCGAATTGGTGGTCACCTCGCGCGACCCCATCCAGCTGTCGGTGCCGCCGTCGATCGCGCGGGCGCCGTGGGTGCTGCTGCGCGCCTACGAGGGTTCCGACGGACCGGTGGTCGAGGCGTTCCCGCCCAACGTCAAGCTCGCGGTCACCATCCCCACCGTCGACCCGCACTACGGCAAGTTGACCGGGGTCGCGGTCCAGCTGCCGACCCTGGTCCGCGACGAGCAGGGCAACGAGTTCCCCTGGCCGCACGCCGAATGGTCGGTGCGGACCGTGTGGGCCTAGTCGGCCCCGTGGCCCGGCGGCACGCGCTCTGCGTCGCGCGTCGGACCGGGCGGCGTCCCATCGCCGAACGGCCTGCCGCCCAAGGCTTCCCGGCCGTGTGACGTCAGCCAGTTCGTTAGCTCGGGACCCTTCGGCACGATGCGCGTCGGGTTGATGTCAGCGTGCACCACGTAGTAGTGCTGCTTGATCTGGACGAAGTCGATCGTGTCGCCGAAGCCCGGCGTCTGGAACAGGTCGCGGGCGTACGCCCACAACACCGGCTGTTCGGTGAGCTTGGTCCGGTTGCACTTGAAATGGCCGTGGTAGACGGGATCGAAGCGCGCCAACGTGGTGAACAGCCGCACGTCGGCCTCGGTGATGGTGTCGCCCACCAGATACCTTTGCCCGCTTAGCCTTTCGGACAACCAGTCCAATGCGGTGAACAGCCGGTCGTAGGCCATGTCGTACGCGCCCTGCGAGCCGGCGAACCCGCATCGGTAGACGCCATTGTTGACCTCGGTGTAGACGCGCTTGGCCACCTCGTCGATTTCGGCACGCAGCTGCTCTGGGTAGAGCTGCGGCGCACCCTCGCGGTGGTAGGCCGTCCACTCGGTCGACAGGTCGAGGGTCATCTGCGCGAAGTCGTTGGTCACCACCGCCCCGGTCGCGACGTCGACGATGGCGGGCACCGTGATGCCCTTCGGGTAGTCGGGGTCCCGGGTGAAGTAGGCGTCCTGCAGGCGCGGAATCTTCAGCACGGGGTCGACGCCGCCGGGGTCCAGGTCGAACGTCCAGCTCCGCTCGTCATGGGTGGGGCCGCAAAAGCCAATGGAGAGCACGTCTTCCAGCCCCAGCAGCCTGCGCACGATGATCGCCCGGTTGGCCCACGGGCACGCCCGCGCCACCACCAGTCGGTAGCGGCCCGGTTCGACGGGGTAGCCGTCGCGGCCGTCCGCGGTGACGCGGGTGGTGATGTAGTTGGTGTCGCGGGAGAACTCGCCCTTGGGGTTGACGTACGCCATGCCGTCAGTCTTGCCGAGCGTCGAGTTGACGTCGAGCGCCCTCGTCAGCCGACGATAAGTCGACGTTCGGCGAGCGAACCCTAGGAATCGAGCTCGCTCGCGACGGCCTTGACCACCTCGGACACCCGCCGGGCGATCTTGCGGTCGGGGTAGCGGCCCTTGCGCAGCTCGGGCTGCACCGCGCCCTCGAGCAGCGTGATCATGTCCTCGACCATGCCGTGCAACTCGTCAGGCGTGTGCTTGTGCTCGGGCGCCGGAGCTGCCTCGCGCCGGGTGCGCTGAATGCTCGGCGGCGGCTCGATCACCTTGAGACTCAACGCCTGCGGGCCACGACGACCCGCGGCGATCCCGAACTCGACCTTCTGACCGGCCTTGAGTTCCTCGACGCCAGCGGGCAACGCCGACGACCCGACGTAGACGTCTTCGCCGTCCTCCTGGGACACGAAGCCGAAGCCCTTTTCGGCGCTGTACCACTTCACCTTGCCGGTCGGCACTGGTCTCACCCGCTCAATCTCTGGTTCACACAAGGAACGCGTCCCACCTGCGCAGGACGCGAATGCGATGATTCTACTCGGACGCCTCCCCGACCAGCACGCGAATAAGCCCCGGTAGGCTGAAACGACCGCGGGAGGAAGACATGCGCCTGATCCTGAACGTCATCTGGCTGATCTTCGGCGGCCTGTGGCTGGCCCTGGGTTACTTCGCGGCCGGCATCCTCTGCTTCATCCTCATCATCACCATCCCGTTCGGCTTCGCCGCGTTCCGCATCGGGGTCTACGCGCTGTGGCCGTTCGGGTACACCGTCGTCGACAAGCCGGGACCCCGCCCAGGGGCCGCCGTCGGCAACGTGATCTGGCTGATCCTCTGTGGCATCTGGCTGGCCATCGGCCACGTGGTCACCGCCGTCGCGATGGCCATCACGATCATCGGCATCCCCTTGGCCATCGCCAACCTGAAGCTCATCCCGGTGTCCCTGCTGCCGCTTGGCAAGGAGATCGTGCCCACCGACGCTCCCCGCACGGGGGTGCCCGGATGACCGTGACCGCACTCGGCGTCCCGTCGTTGCGCCTTCCCGCCACGGATGCGCCGCCGACTGGCCCCCTCGTCGACACGTACGGCCGGATCGCCACCGACCTGCGCGTCTCGATGACCGACCGGTGCAACCTGCGGTGCACGTACTGCATGCCCGCCGAGGGTCTCGACTGGCTGCCCGGCGATCAACTGCTGAACCCAGAGGAAATGGCCCGGCTGCTCCACGTCGCCGTGACCCGACTCGGCGTCACCAGCGTGCGCTTCACCGGAGGCGAACCGCTGGTGTCGCGACACCTCGAGGAGGCGATCGCTGCGGCCGCGGCCCTGCGTCCCCGCCCCGAGATCGCGTTGACCACCAACGGAATTGGGCTCGCACGCCGCGCCGCCGGACTCAAGGCCGCGGGACTCGATCGGGTGAACGTCTCACTCGACACCGTCGAGCCGGATCGCTTCGCGAAGATCACGCGCCGCGACCGGCTCTCCGACGTCATCGAAGGGCTCGCTGGGGCGGCTGCGGCCGGCCTGACGCCGGTCAAGGTGAACGCCGTGCTCGACCGGGAGACCGGTCTCGACGACGCCGTCTCGCTGCTGCGCTTCTGCCTGGATCACGGGTATCAGCTGCGGCTCATCGAGCAGATGCCGCTGGACGCCGAGCATCAATGGAAGCGCGACGAGACCGTCTCCGCCGACCGGATCCTGGACACCTTGCAGCGAAACTTCGAGCTCCGCCCCGATCCCGCTCCCCGCGGTTCGGCGCCGGCGCAGCTGTGGCGCGTTGACGGTCCTGGCCGCGGCGGCTCGGTCGGCATCGTCGCCTCGGTGTCGCATGCGTTCTGCTCGGCCTGCGACCGCACCCGACTCACCGCCGACGGCCAGGTGCGCAGCTGCCTGTTCTCCACCGAGGAGACCGACCTGCGGCTGCTTCTGCGCACCGGCGCCGACGACGCCGCGATCGAGGCCGCGTGGCGTTCGGCGATGTGGGCCAAGCCCGCGGGGCACGGCATCAACGATCCCAACTTCGTGCAGCCGACCCGACCGATGAGTGCGATCGGCGGATGACGGGACAGATCACCGTCCGCTACTTCGCGGCGGCGCGCGCCGCGGCCGGCGTGGAGACGGAGACCGTGGGTGTGGCGCCGGGGTCGACGGTCGATGACCTGGTCGAGCAGCTCAGCACCCGAAGCAGCAAATTGGCCGCGGTGCTGGACCGTTGTTCGTTCCTCTGCGACGGCGTCGCCGTGCGCGACCGCGCCAAGCCGCTCGCAACAAACCAGACCGTAGATGTATTGCCGCCGTTCGCCGGCGGATGACGTGATATACGTCACATCACAAAATGATCACGAACTGGCCACGGCCCGGTTATCTCGTTCCCGACGCTGGGACAACGTAAACCCGTCCTGCGGCTTTAAGGTCCTCTTATAGTTCGCTAGCTGGGGAAACGCCGAGGCTGTCAAAAATGACGAGAGCACTTGAACCCATTACGGTCTGATCCCAAGCCACTCGACCCAAATCGGTGGCCCGCTGTGCCCGATAGCGCCGAACCTCATCCATTGGGCACTGCCACCGACATACCCATTGGATGGGGGCGGGGGACCCACCGGTCCACCACACTGCAGGACCACGGAGCCGGAAACGACTCCTTGGGGTGAAGCCGACGTCGTGAGACGCCGGCCGGGCAACCTCTCCAGCCCGAACCCGACAGCTGACCTCGCGGGCGTTGACGAGAGGATTTTCTGCACCCATGAGCGGACGGCATCGTAAGGCCACCAGTTCAGCGGTAAGCGTCGCAAAGATCGCCTTCACGGGCGCCGTCATCGGAACCGGAAGCATTGCCCTCGCCGGGCAGGCCAATGCCGCGACCGACGGCGAGTGGGACACCGTCGCCCGATGCGAATCCGGCGGCAACTGGGCCATCAACACCGGCAACGGATATCAGGGCGGCCTCCAATTCGCGGCTGGCACTTGGAAGGGCCATGGCGGCGGCGAGTACGCCCCCGCCGCCCATCTGGCCACCAAGGAACAGCAGATCGCCGTCGCCGAGCGCGTGCTGGCCTCCCAGGGCCGCGGCGCCTGGCCCGTCTGTGGTCGTGGCCTCGGAGCCGCGACGCCACGCAACGTCGTGGCCGATGCGCCTCAGCCGCTCGACAACCCGGAACTGAACGGCGAGCTTCCCCCGCCGCCGCCATTCGACCTCGTCTCGGACTTCGCCCCGACGCCTCCCCCGGAGCCCGTCGGCCCACCGCCGCCCGACGCATTCGTCCCGCTGGACGCCCCGATGCCCGAGGCGCCGCCCGTCGACGGACCACCGCCGCCCGATCCGAACGTGATGCCGCTGGACCAGCAGCTTCCGGTCATCGACCCCGCGTTCACCGTCGGCGCTCCGATGCCGATGATCGACGCCCCGCTGCCCGAGGCACCGCCCGCCGACGCCCCGCTGCCCGACGCACCGCCCGTCATCGAGGCCGCCGACTGGGACGTCGTCGAGGGTGGCCCGGCCCCGGCCGATCAGCCGCAGGCATGGGCGCTGCACGCAGGCGACCTCCCGCTGGATCCGGTGCTGCCGGTGCCGGGGCCCCCCGCCCCGCCTGCGCCCGGTCCCGTGGCGGCACCCGCCGATCCGTTGCTCCCGCTCAACGCCGTCGACGTCCCTGCCCCGGCATACGACGCAGCGAACCAGCTGGTCAGCGGGCAGATTCCCACTCCTCCAGAGGGCATGCCGCACCTCGCCAGCCCCGACGCGTTGCCGCCGGGTTCGACCATGGATCCGACCGCGGCCGGCAACGAGACGCCCAACGTGAGCTACCTGAAGGATCTGTGGCAGGCCGTCCAGAACCAGGAGATCAGCGGCAAGGAAGCCCTGATCATGGGCATCGCGCAGCGTGGGATGAACACGCCGTACCCGGATCAGGCGCCCGGCCCGAACGTTCCGCTGTCCCCCGGCGACGCCGCACCGGCTCCGCTGCCCGCGGGCCCGGCACCGCTGTTCCCGCCAGCCCCGGTTCCTGCGCCGCCCGCGTAGCGGATTAGGCGCTCCCGACCCATTCGTCGGTTCCGTCGGCGAAGAACTGGTGCTTCCACACCGGCAGCCGCGCCTTGACCTGCTCCACCAGCAGCGCGCACGTCTCGAACGCTTCACCACGGTGGGCGGCGGCCACGGCGGCCACTAGGGCCGCGTCGCCGATCTCCAGCGCACCGATGCGGTGGCTGACGGCGATGGCCCGCACGCCTCGGCTGTTCGCGGCGATCTCGGCGGCCACGTCGGCCAGCGTCTGCTGCGCCGTGGGATGCGCGGAGTACTCCAGCCTCAACACCGACTGCCCTCCGTCGTGATCGCGGACCGCACCGACGAAGCCGACGACGGCTCCCGCGGTGCGGTGCGCGACGAGGGCTTCGTGCGAGACGAGATCGATCGGCCGCTCGCTGAGTTCGGCGCGGAGCACGACTGCGCTCATTTGGAGTGGTCCCCGCCGGCCAACTGGTCAAGGGCGTGGTCCAGCACGTCCTCCAGCACGCCCAGGCCGTCGTTGACGCCGCCGGTCGAGCCCGGCAGGTTCACGATCAGGGTGCCGTCGCGCACGCCGCACACGCCCCGCGACAGCACCGAGGTCGGCACGTGGGGCAGGCCGGAGCGCCGGATCGCGTCGGCCAGCCCAGGAATCTGGTAGTCGACGACGTTCGCGGTGGCGTCGGCGGTTCCGTCGGTCGGCGAGATGCCGGTGCCCCCCGACGTCAGGATCAGGTTGACCCGCTCGCCGAGCGCGGCGAACAGCGCTTGGTTCACGCCGGTGCCGTCGGCCACGACGACCGGCGGCGGCACGGCGAAGCCCCGCCGCGTCAACCACTCGACGATGACGGGTCCGGTGCGGTCCTCGTAGACGCCTGTGGCCGCGCGCGTGGACGCGATCACCACCCGCGCAGAACGCGTCACGAAGGGGTCCAGGTGCCGGTCTTGCCGCCCTGCTTGCGCACGACGTGGATGCCGTCGATGGTCGCTGCCGGGTCGACGGCCTTGAGCATGTCGTAGAGCGTCAGCGCTGCCACGCTCACGGCAGTCAGCGCCTCCATCTCCACGCCGGTGCGATCGGTGGTACGTACCGTCGCCGTGATCGCGACTTCCGTTGAGCCGATATCGAATTCGACGTCGACGGACGTCAGCGCAAGTTGATGGCACAGCGGAATCAG
Organism: Mycobacterium sp. RTGN6; assembly: GCF_033804605.1. Taxonomy (NCBI): domain Bacteria; kingdom Bacillati; phylum Actinomycetota; class Actinomycetes; order Mycobacteriales; family Mycobacteriaceae; genus Mycobacterium; species Mycobacterium sp. RTGN6. The sequence goes on along the minus strand of NZ_JAPZKZ010000011.1, from coordinate 46,430 downwards.
GTCGCTGGTGCGCTTGGCGGCGAGAATGCCCGCCACCCGCGCAGTGGCCAACGCGTCACCCTTCGGCAGGCCGCCGCTGGCGATCAGTGCGACGACGTCGGGCCGGGTGCGCAGTACGCCTGCGGCCACCGCGGTGCGCTTGGTGGCGTCCTTGCCGCTGACGTCGACCATGTGCGCTGCCCCCTCATCGTCGAGGTGTGACAAGCCCACGGCTACCTGTTGATGACGGTGATCGGGTGCATGTAGGGCAGTTCGTCGGCCGGGAGCGGGAAGGTCACCTCACCGAAGGGGGAAAGGGCCCCGGTGCGGTCGGCGGCAAGCTCACTGATGGCGTGGTCGCCGTCGTTCGTCGCGGGCCAGCCGTTGTCGACGTAGCGCTTCTTCTGCGGTTTCTTCTCAGCCACGCCCCACATTGTGGCAGGCACGACGGCGAGTGGCGAGCGCAGTGCGCTGGCATAGGCTGGTTGGCAATGTCTCGCCCCAGCTCCCAGCCGGCTCCCTCGGTACCTTTGGGCGCCTGGCTGACCGACCTGCCCGACGAAGCGCTGGTTCAGCTGCTGGAGCTACGGCCCGATCTGACCCAGCCGCCGCCTGGCTCCATCTCGGCGTTGGCCGCACGGGCGCAGACGCGGCAGTCGGTGAAGGCCGTCACCGACGATCTCGACTTTCTGCGGCTTGCGGTGCTCGACGCGCTTCTGCTGCTGCGTGCCGACGGTGATCTGGTACCGCCGGCCAAGCTGGTCGCGCTGATTGGCGACCGCGCCGACGAAGCCGACGTGAACGCCGCTGTAGACGACCTGAAGGCCCGAGCCCTGGTCTGGGGTGACACCGCACTGCGGGTCACCGGGGAGGCCGCCTCGGGGCTGCCCTGGCATCCCGGCCAGGTCACGCTCGAAGCGGACGGCGACGGCGCCGCGCGCATCGCCGAACTGCTCGCCGACGTCGACCCCGCCCAACGCGAGCTGCTCGACCGCCTCGTCGACGGGTCGCCGGTCGGGCGCACCCGAGACGCCGCCCCTGGCACCCCGGCCGACCGTCCGGTGCAAGTGCTGCTCGCGTCGGGACTGCTGCGCCAGGTCGACGTCGACACCGTCATCCTGCCGCGGGCGGTCGGTCAGGTGCTGCGCGGTGAGCTGCCCGGCCCGACGTCCCTGGTGCCGCCCGATCCCGCGGTGACGTCCACGTCGGTGGCCGACGTCGATGCCGCCGCGGCTGGAGCAGCGATCGATCTGCTGCGCGACGTCGAGGTGCTCATCGAGAACCTGTCCGCCGCACCGGTTCCCGAGCTTCGCAACGGCGGGCTCGGGGTGCGCGAGGTCAAGCGGCTGACCAAGGTGACCGGAATCGACGAGCAACGACTCGGACTGCTCCTCGGGGTCGCGTCGACCGCTGGCCTCATCGCCCCAGGGGTGCCGAATTCCGACCCGTTGGCGGACGACGGCACGGTGTGGGCTCCCACCGTCGCCGCCGACCGCTTCATCGAGTCGCCCGCGGCCGTGCGCTGGCACCTACTCGCGACCACCTGGCTGGACCTGCCGTCGCGGCCCGGGCTCGTCGGCCAACGCGGGCCCGACGGCAAACCCTATGCGGCGCTGTCGGATTCGTTGTATTCGACGGCCGCTCCACTGGACCGCCGGCTGTTGTTGGCGATGCTCGCGCAGCTCGCTCCCGGCAAGGGCGTCGACGCGACGTCGGCCGCGCAGGCGCTGAGCTGGCGGCGGCCGCGGTGGGCGGCCCGACTGCAACCCGAGCCGGTGGCCGACTTGCTCACCGAGGCACACGCGGTCGGCGTGGTTGGCCGGGGCGCGCTCGCGACGCCGATGCGGCTGCTTCTCGAGGACGCGTCCGAGGACCGGGTCGTCGCGGCCATGGCCAAGGTGCTGCCCGCGCCGATCGACCACTTCCTGCTGCAGGCCGACCTCACCGTGATCGTGCCCGGCCCGCTGGAACGCGAACTGGCCGAGCAATTGGCCGCGGTGGCCACCGTCGAGTCGGCTGGTGCGGCCATGGTGTACCGGATCAGTGAACAGTCCATCAGGCGCGCGCTGGACACCGGCCGGACCGCAGGGGAACTGCACGCCCTGTTCACCAGGCACTCGAAAACACCTGTGCCGCAAGGCTTGACGTACCTGATCGACGACGTCGCCCGCAGGCACGGGCAGCTGCGCGTCGGCATGGCCGCCTCGTTCGTCCGCTGCGAGGACCCCGCGCTGCTGGCCCAGGCCGTCGCGTCGGCCGCCGTGGAGCGGCTCGACGTGCGCATCCTCGCGCCCACCGTCGCGGTGTCGCAAGCCCCGATCGGCGAGGTGCTGACCGCCCTTCGCGCGGCCGGATTCGCTCCGGCGGCCGAGGATGCGTCGGGCACCATCGTCGACGTCCGCGCCCGCGGTGCCAGGGTCACCCCGCCGGGCCGGCCGCGCCGCTACCGGCCCAACCCGACCCCGAACGCCCAGACGCTGGGCGCGATCGTCGCCGTGCTGCGCAAGATGGCGGCCGCGCCGTCCTCGGGCATCAGGCTCGACCCGGCCGAAGCGATGGCGCAATTGCAACGCGCCGCGCATCAGCAGGGGTCGGTGGTGATCGGCTACGTCGACGCCGCGGGCGTCGCCACGCAGCGTGTCGTCGCCCCGATCAACGTGCGGGGCGGCCAACTCACGGCCTACGACCCGGCCGCCGGTCGCGTCCGGGAGTTCGCGATCCACCGCGTGACGTCGGTGGTGTCGGCTGAGGACGGATAATGGGCGGAATGACTGTGAAGCGGAGCGGGCTCGCGGATGACTGACGGCCCATTGATCGTGCAGTCCGACAAGACGGTGCTGCTCGAAGTCGACCACGAGCTCGCAGGCGAGGCGCGCGCGGCCATCGCGCCGTTCGCCGAGCTCGAACGTGCCCCCGAACACATCCACACCTACCGCATCACCCCGCTGGCACTGTGGAACGCGCGCGCGGCGGGGCACGACGCCGAGCAGGTCGTCGATGCACTGGTGTCGTTCTCGCGTTATGCGGTGCCGCAGCCGCTACTCGTCGACATCGTCGACACGATGGCCCGCTACGGCAGGCTGCAGTTGGTCAAGAGCCCGGTGCACGGCCTCGTGCTGATCAGCTTGGACCGCGCGGTGCTCGAAGAGGTGCTGCGCCACAAGAAGATCGCCCCGATGCTAGGCGCGCGCATCGACGACGACACCGTCCTAGTGCACCCAAGTGAACGCGGCCGGGTCAAGCAGATGCTGCTGAAGATCGGTTGGCCCGCAGAGGATCTCGCGGGTTACGTGGACGGCGAGGCCCACCCGATCAGCCTCGACCAACAGAACTGGCACCTGCGCGACTATCAGCAGATGGCCGCCGACTCGTTCTGGGCGGGCGGCTCCGGCGTGGTGGTGCTGCCGTGCGGCGCAGGCAAGACGCTGGTGGGTGCGGCGGCCATGGCCAAGGCCAGCGCGACGACGTTGATCCTGGTCACCAACACCGTGGCAGGCCGGCAGTGGAAGCGCGAGCTGATCGCCCGCACGTCGCTGACCGAAGAGGAGATCGGCGAGTACTCAGGCGAGCGCAAGGAGATCCGGCCGGTCACCATCGCGACGTATCAGGTAATCACGCGCCGCACCAAGGGCGAGTACCGCCACCTCGAGTTGTTCGACAGCCGCGACTGGGGCCTGATCATCTACGACGAGGTGCACCTGCTGCCCGCTCCGGTGTTCCGCATGACGGCCGACCTGCAGTCCCGCCGGCGGCTCGGCCTGACCGCCACGCTGATCCGGGAGGACGGCCGCGAGGGCGACGTGTTCAGCCTGATCGGCCCCAAGCGCTATGACGCACCGTGGAAGGACATCGAGGCGCAAGGGTGGATCGCCCCCGCCGAGTGCATCGAGGTGCGGGTCACGATGACCGACAACGAGCGCATGATCTACGCCACCGCCGAGCCCGAGGAACGCTACAAGCTCTGCTCCACCGCGCACACCAAGATCGCCGTGGTGAAGTCCATTCTCGAGCGCCATCCGAACGAGCCGACGCTGGTGATCGGCGCGTATCTCGACCAGCTGGACGAACTCGGCCGAGAACTCAACGCGCCGGTGATCCAGGGCTCCACCAAGACCGCCGAACGCGAGTCGCTCTACGAAGCCTTCCGCCAAGGTGAGATCCAGACACTAGTGGTGTCCAAGGTCGCCAACTTCTCCATCGACCTGCCGGAAGCCAGCGTCGCCGTGCAGGTTTCGGGCACCTTCGGCTCACGTCAGGAAGAGGCCCAGCGGTTGGGACGGTTGCTACGGCCCAAGGCCGACGGCGGCGGGGCAGTGTTCTACTCGGTGGTCTCCCGCGACAGCCTCGACGCCGACTACGCCGCGCACCGCCAGCGCTTCCTTGCCGAGCAGGGCTACGGCTACGTCATCAAGGACGCCGACGACTTGCTGGGCCCGGCCATCTGATCCATCTGAGCCAGACGATTGCGTATGCGATTGAGCCGTTGAACCATGGATCGTCTCGTCGATTGGTCCTTGAATCATCGGCATGACCAATTCACCTGACATCCGCCCCATCCTCGTCATCGGCAGCACCGGAAAGACCGGAAAGCGCGTCGCAGACCAACTCGAGCAGTGCGGCATCCCCGTCCGGCACGGGTCGCGCGCCGCCGACGTCCCATTCGACTGGGACGACCAGCAGACCTGGAGGCCTGCCCTGGCCGGCGTCGACAAGGTCTACCTCACCTACTACCCGGACCTGGCCGTCCCCGGTTCGGTCGACGCCGTCCGCGCGCTGACCGGAATGGCCAAGGAAGCCGGCGTCAGTCGCCTCGTGCTGCTGTCCGGCCGCAACGAGGTCGAGGCCGAGCGGGCCGAGGACGTCGTCAAGGCGTCAGGGCTGCGATGGACGATCGTCCGCTGCGCGTTCTTCGCGCAGAACTTCAGCGAGGGGGCCTGGCTCGATGAAGTTCTCGCCGGCAGCGTGGCACTACCGGTCCGCGACGTGCAGGAGCCATTCGTGGATGCCGACGACATCGCTGACGTCGTGGTCGCCGCGCTGACCGAGGACCGCCACGTCGGCCAGCTCTATGAGCTGACCGGGCCGAGACTCCTCAGCTTCGGCGAGGCGGTCGCGGAGGTGGCCGCGGCCGCCGGGCGGGATGTCCAGTTCGTGTCGGTCTCCATCGACGACTACGTCTCGATGCTGGCCGAGTACGGGATGCCCAAGGACTTCATCTGGCTGTTGAACCACTTGTTCACCGAAGTGCTCGGTAGCAAGGCGCAGTTGGCCGACGGTGTGCAGCGTGCGCTTGGCCGCGAACCCAAGGACTTCGCGCAGTACGTCCGCCAAACCGCTGCGACCGGCGTATGGGGGCCGACATCGCCCTAACAACGCGGGCGCCCCACTGACGCGCTAGCCTCAATCGCGGGTCGACAGCAGTCCTCGCGGACTATGGCAGGAAGCACACCACTCAACTCATGACCGGACGGCAGCGCTACCGCGCCAGCTCAGCCATGCACATCGCCACCGTCGCCTTCGCAGGCGTGACCATCTGGCTGGGGGCATTGGCCCTGGCAGGGCACGCTTCCGCGGACCCCGTGGCGCCTCCTTGCAACCCGCCGACGCCGACGTGCGCGGCCCCGGGTCAGCCCGTCGTGGAACCAGCAGGCAGCGAACCCATCGCCGCACCACCTCCCCCGCCCATCGGCCCGCCGCCGGTGCCGGAGATGGAGAACCCCCACTACGGCAACGGGAACAACAACGGCCCGCTCGGCTCCATCCGCGATGCCTGGAATCAGGCGAAGGATCCGTTCAACTACGCGGACACGCCGGAGGGCATGATGCCCGGATCGGCACCGCCCCCAGGAGCCGGTCCGCCTCCACCGCTGCCACCCGGATACGTCTCGACCAACGCCCCGGGATCCGAGACGATCCCGCCGCCGTCAGAAGGCCCCCCGGCCGGCGTGACCGCGCTGCCGCCCGGGTACTACCCATTGAGCGGCCCCCCGCCGCCCGGGTACTTCGACGGACCGCCACCCGCTCCGGCACCACCGGCGGGGGTGTACCAGCCGGTGCACTCACCGCCGCCGCCGCCGTTGTACCCGCCCCAGTAGGGCCACAGCCTCGGCTGTAAAACGGCAGTGCTCAGCCGACGACCGCCCGATGCGGGTCGTCCAGCGGCAGCCACACCCCAGGTTGGTCCAGCACCGACCGGTCTGCGTCAGCGGTGAACGCCTCGATGACGGCGCGCACCGCGGCGTTGTCCTCACCGCGCCGCCACACCAGCGACCACGTCCACAGCGGGGCCGGCCCGACCACTGGGCGGCGGACCAGATCCGCGGGCGTTACGTCGTTCTGCCCCTTGGGATTGTTGAGCACGGGCTGGCGCAGCCGACGGATGTGGTCGAAGAACGTCGAGCCCGTCACGCCGCCGTCGTCGACGCGCACCAAGGGTGCACCCGCGTCGCGGGCGAACTGTTCGGCGTAGCGGTTCCACGACGACCAGCTGGCCTCGTCGGCGTCGACCAGCACCGTTGTGTGCCGCGCATCGACGGGTGACGTGTCGTCACCCACGGCCAGCGCGTACAGCCGATCGGTGCCGACCAACCGCGCCTCGAGTGACAGCGCCTCCAGGTCGGAGCGCTCCACCCAGCAGATCGCGAGATCCAAGCTGCCCTCGGCCACCCGCGCGGCCTGAGCGTGCGATGGCATCACCCAAGTGTCGACGTGCACCTGTGCCACTCCGGCCGCCCGTTCCGCCCAGTCCGTCGGGCACCACTGCACGCAACCGATCCGGACCGGCTCCGACGACGACAGCCCGAGCGCCTGCCTGCGAAGGTCGTCGGCCTGGCCGATCAGCGCACGGGCTTGCGGCAGCAGCGCGGACCCGGCCGCAGTGAGCGCCACCGACCGGCGATCGCGGTCGAACAGTTGCACCTTGAGGTCACGCTCGAGCGATTTGATTTGTTGGGACAGCGACGGACCCGCGATGCGCAACCGTTCGGCGGCGCGCCCGAAGTTCAATTCGTCGGCGACCGTGACGAAGTAGCGCAGCTGCCGCAACTCCATTCGGCCAGCGTAGTGCAGGTCCGCCGCTATGAGGCTCGACCTCTCAGCAGAGAGGAATCCGGTCGTGGCGGCGGGGAGTGCCACCGTCTGAGACTTCGTTGCGATGAGCACAACCGCCAGAAGGGAATCCATCATGACCAACTCACCACGCGTCGCACTCATCACCGGTGCCTCCCAGGGCATCGGCGAAGGGCTGGTAGCGGGCTACCGCAAGCTCGGCTACGTCGTCGCCGCCAACTCCCGTTCCATCACCGAGTCCGACGACCCGATGGTGCTCGTCGTACCGGGTGACATCGCCGAGCCCGGCGTCGGGCAACGGATCGTCGACGCCGCACTTTCCCACTTCGGGCGAATCGACACCGTGGTGAACAACGCGGGCATCTTCATCTCGAAGCCATTCACCGAGTACACCGACGCCGACTACGACGCCATCACGGGCGTCAATCTGCGCGGCTTCTTCGACGTCACGCGGGCGGCGCTCGCGGCGATGGTGCCCGCCGGCCGCGGTGGCCACGTGGTGACGATCTCGACGAGCCTTGTCGACCACGCCAACTCACAGGTGCCTTCGGCGTTGGCGTCGCTGACGAAGGGCGGCCTCAACGCCGCTACCAAGGCGTTGGCAATCGAATACGCGGACAGGGGAATTCGCGCCAACGCCGTCGCCCTCGGCGTTGTGAAGACTCCCATGCACGACCCCGCCACGTACGCGGCACTGGCCGGGTTGCATCCACTGGGCCGGTTGGGCGACGTCAGCGACGTCGTCGACGCCGTGCTCTACCTCGAGCAGGCGGGGTTCGTGACGGGCGAGATCCTGCACGTCGACGGCGGCCAGAGCGCCGGCCACTGATGACGACCGAGCAGCTCCTGCGCAGCGTCATGGACCGGTGGAAGGCGGGCATCGACGCTCGTGAGCCGGACCGCGTGGCAGCGTTGTTCAGCACCGACGCCGTCTTCCAAGGCCTTCGCCCGTACACCGTCGGGCGGACGGGGGTGGCCACCTACTACGACTCCCAGCCGCTGGGCATGACGGTCGACTATCGCGTCCTCGAAACCCGCAGGCCGACAAACGATGTCGTGCTCGGCTACCTGGCTGCCACGTTCGCGTTCACCGACCGGCCGCCGTTGGAGCTCAACATCGGCGTGGTGCTCACCGACGGTGGCGACGGCTGGCACGTCGCCCAGTATCAGGCGGCTAGCTCAGGGCGGGTATGACCTCGCGCTCGAAGAGCTCGATGCCGGACCGGTCGTAGGCGGCTTCTGGGAAGTACAGGATGGCGTACTCACAGCCGAGCGCCTTCATCCGCTGGAGCTTCTCGACGATCTGTTCCGGTGTGCCGCTGGCGGAGTCGGGCGACGTGATCGTCGACAGCATGCCCTCGACGGCCTCCGCGTTGGCGACGCCGACCTGCCGGGCGCGGATCCGCTCGACGCGCTCGGCGACGTCGGCCTCGGACGTCCCGACGACGGCGTTGAAGTTGGCCGATCGCACGATGGCGTCGTAGTCGGTGCCGACGTCCTTGCAGTGCGCGGCGAGTACTTCGGACTTGTGTCGGAAGCCCTCCGGCTCGGAGGTGAAGTTGGTGTACTGCGCGTACTTGGCGGCGATCTTCAACGTCACCTTCTCGCCGCCGCCGGCGATCCACAGCGGTGGGCCGCCGTCCTGCAGCGGCTTGGGCGCCACGATGGCACCCTCGACGTCGGGATACTCCTTGCCGTGGAAGCTGACCCGGCCGTCCCGCCAGGCGTCGCGCATGATCTGCACGCCCTCGTCGAGCTTGCGCAACCGAACGCCTGCCGAGGGAAAGCCGTAGCCGTAGGCCTCCCATTCGTGTTGGTACCAGCCGCCGCCGATGCCCATCTGCACCCGGCCACCCGAGATGATGTCGGCGGTGGCGGCCACCTTGGCCAGGTAGACGGGATTGCGGTAGCTCATCGCGGTGCACATCTGGCCGAGCTTGATCCGCGACGTCGTCGCCGCGTACGCGGCCATCAACGACCAAGCCTCGTGGGTGGCCTCGTCGGTGGGCACCGGCACCGTGTGGAAGTGGTCGTAGACCCACAGCGAGTCCCAGGCGCCGCCGTCGGCGTAGGTCGCGAGCTCGCTCATCACCCCCCACTGGCTTGCGGTGGGGATGCCCACCAGATCGAGTCGCCAACCTTGTGGGATGAAGAGTCCGAAGCGCACGAGTTCTCACTCTAAGCCCGGCCGAACGATCCAGCACCGCCAGCCGAGCGCCCGGCTCTTTACACGAAATTCCCACGGCCGCCAAATACGCTGGCTAATTAGGTAAAGCAGCGGACGCGGACGCAATTGTCTACACTCGCATGAATTCATTGATTTCGATATTTTCCAAGGGACTCTCATGACGGTTCGCGTTCGCCAAATTCTGCTGATGCTTGTGTCCAGTTCGGCGGTGGCGCTCGCTCCGATGGCGTTCAGCGTCGTGGTCGTTCCCGCAATCAGTCGCGCTGACTGCGAAGACGCAGGCAACACCGGATACACCGTCGACGCCAATCAGTGCGGGGTGCGGTGCCCCGACAACACCGTCGTCGACGAGCAGTCCGGACAGTGCCTCGACCTGTGGTCGGGCGTCGGCGCGAATCTCCAGCACCTTCCGCCTCCGCCGGGGCTGGGTGGGTCGGACCTGTCTGGTACGCCGAATTGGTCAGCGCTCAGCGGGATTCCACCGCTGGCGCAGGTCAACATGCCCGACCTGGTACTCCCGAGCATCGGCCTCGGGTTGGTGCCCGACATCCCGATAATCCTGCAGCCGAATTTCGGCCAGCTACCACCGCCGCAGCTGCCCGACCTGACTCAGCTGCCACCGCCCCAGCTGCCCGACCTGACACAACTGCCGCCGCCGCAGCTTCCAGATCTGACGAAGCTGCCGCCGCCGCATCTGTGAGCCTGGCGCATTCATTCGATTTGTCGTTGCCGTCAGGAATTGCATTGTGCAATGTCGTTTCGAGCACCATCATTCATCGCCAGTAATTTGACCGGTTACTCGGCTCTCCATATTCGAAGCACGCTGACCTGTGGATTATCCGGCAGGTCGATGAACTGGCCAACGCCCAATTGATTTGCGGTAGCGTGCCGTGCTGTGCCGCGTTCCATCAACCTCTCGGCCCAGTCCCCACACCCCGTCACCCATATCCAGTGGGCGTTCGCCCACGCGGACTACTGGCGTTCGCGGCTTGCCCACTACGACGTCGGTGCGCCGACACTCGACTCCTTGACCACCGATGAGGACGGCACCACGACCGTCGAGATCACGATGCGATTCGGCGGCGACCAACTGCCCGCAGTGCTTCGCCCGCTGCGACTTGGCGCACTGCGGGTGATACAGCGCGAGCGGTGGCGTCCGGTGCACGGCGGCCTGAGCGGTGACGTCACCATCGCGGCCCTGCGAACACCGATATCCGGACGCGGCCGGGTGGAGCTAACGCCCTCCGGCCACGGGACGCACCTCGCAGGCACTGCCGCGGCCGAGGTCAAGGTGCCGTTGCTCGGGGGCGCGATCGCCGGCTTCTTCAATGCCCAGATCGCCGACGTGGTGGGTGACTTCGTCCGCGTCACCGACGCGTGGCTGACCGAGCACCCACGGTGATCCGTCAGCGTCCCAACGCCGCCAGTGCGCCGTCGACGGTCACGCGACGAAGCTTGTCGTAAGGCGCGTCGGGAAACTGCAGACAGCAGTCCTGCAGTCCGCCGAACGCGATCACGGCGCGCGTCGATTGGGCCAGCGTGGGCCGGGCCCCGAAGACCAGCTTGCCGAGCCGGTCGCGCCAGGCCAGCACCTTGTCGACGAGGCCGAGCTCCGCGAGTGTGCTGAGCTCCGTGACGAGCATGACGAGGTCGGCGCGGTGCGCGTAGTGAAAGTCGAAGTAGCCCTCCAGCAGCGCCCGCGCGTCGTTGTCCCGCGAGGCCTCGTGCTCCGCGATGAAGCGTTCGCCCTCCTCGATGAGGGGCGCCACGATGCTGCGGACGAGCTCCTCCCGCGAGGCGAAGTGGTAGTACAGCGCGGGCTTGGTGACGCCGAGTCGATCGGCGATGTCCTGGAGGCTGGTGCTCGCGACGCCCTTGGCGACGAACATCTCCCTGGCGACCTCCTGAATGCGCTGCTTGGTCTCCGATGGCGGTCTGCTGGGCACCCTAGAAGGGTAGCCCTGACTTAACGGTCGGTAAGTGTTAGCGTCACCTTACCGATCGTTAAGTAAGGAGTTGGACATGAGCATCCTCATCTCGGGAGCTAGCATCTCCGGCCCGGTCCTGGCCCATTGGCTGACCAGGTACGGCTTCGACGTGACCGTCGTCGAACGCGCCCCGGCACTGCGCAAGACAGGCGGCCATGCCATCGACCTCTTCCGACCCGCGATGGACATCACCGAACGGATGGGCGTCCTGGATCGCGTCAACGAGCTCGCGACCCGCAACGACCGAATGACGATCCATCGCATGCCCGGCGATCGTGCGGTCGCCGTCGACCTCAGCAAGCTGTTCGCCGCCACCTCGAGCCGGCACGCTGAGATCATGCGCGACGACCTCAGCGAGATCTACTACGACGCAGGCCGAGACGACGTCGAGTACCTCTTCGACGATTCCATCACGGCGATCTCCCCCGACGGCGACGTGACCTTCGAGAAGGCCCCACCACGCAGGTTCGACCTGGTCGTCGGCGCCGACGGGCTGCACTCGAACGTGCGGCGCCTGACGTTCGGCGACGAGGCTGCACTGAGCACCTACATCGGCGCCTACCTCGCCGTGCTTTCGGTGCCAAAGTCGGCGGCACCCGAGGGCCAGAACATCGTGTACGCCAGTCCCGGTCGCCTCACCGCGATCTACACGGTCAAGCACCTCTCGGATGCGCGGGCGGTCTTCCTGTTCAAGCGCGAGCAGCCACTGGAGTACCACCACCGCGATGCCGAACGCCAAAAGGCCTTCCTCGACGCGGAATTCAGGTCGATGGCACCGGAAGTCGACACATGGCTCGACGATCTGGACCACACTCCGTCGTTCTACTTCGACTCGGTGACACAGCTGCGCATGGACAGCTGGTCGCGCGACCGGGTGACGCTCGTCGGCGACGCGGGCTACTGCCCCGGTCCCGCGGTCGGCGGCAGCACCACCCTTGCCGTGGTTGGCGCATACACGTTGGCAGGCGAGCTCGCCCGCGCGGACGGCGATCACGTCCGCGCCTTCGCCGCGTACGAGCAGGCGATGGCCGAACCGGTGCGGCACAGCAGGGCACTCGCCCTTCGAGCGGCCAAGACGCTGGTGCCGGACACGCGCGCTGGCGTGTGGGCGTTGGCCTATGGCGCGCAGGCGTTCTCGCGGCTACCGGCCTGGCTGGGCAACGCCATCGCCCGAGCCAACCCCGGCGGCGTGCGGGCGTTCGACTCGATGCCCGTCTTCGACTATCCGACGCCGGTTCGGTGACGAGGAAGGCCGGAACGTAACCGGATGTTCACGCGGCTCAACAAGGTTGCGACACGTATACCGCACTGTATACAGCAGCGGACACAACCCTGCCCGCACTGAGTGGAGAGACCGCATGAGCCCCGTGACCATCGCCGCCAATCCGTACACCTGGCCGTACGACGGCGACATCCCCTGCGGCCGAACGGCATTGATCAACATCGACTGGCAGGTCGACTTCTGCGGTGACGGCGGCTACGTCGACGCGATGGGCTACGACCTGTCGCTGACTCGCACGCCACTCGGACCCGCACAGACGGTGCTGCGGGCCGCCCGCGAGGCAGGCCTGTTCATCGTCCACACCCGCGAGGGCCACCGGCCCGACCTGTCCGACCTGCCCGCCAACAAGCGCTGGCGCTCGGCGCAGATCGGCGCTGAGATCGGCTCGCTCGGGCCGTGCGGGCGCATCCTTACGGTCGGCGAGCCCGGGTGGGAGCTCGTACCCGAGATGGCCCCACGACCAGGCGAACCCGTCATCGACAAGCCGGGCAAGGGCAGCTTCTACGCCACCGACCTGGAGTTGATCCTCAAGAGCAACGGCATCACTCACATCGTGTTCACCGGCATCACCACCGACGTGTGCGTGCACACCACCATGCGAGACGCCAACGACCGCGGGTACGAATGCCTCGTCGTCTCCGATGCCACCGGCGCCACCGACTACGCCAACCACGTGGCCGCGCTCAACATGATCACCATGCAGGGCGGCGTCTTCGGCGCGCACGCGCCCAGCGAGGCGGTCGTCGCCGCGTTCGGCGCGATGAGCGTGCAGTCAGTGTCCACTCCCCAGCGGGTCGAGAGCCTCTGGGCCAATCGCTAGCGCGGTTAGCCTGGGTTACATGGCACTCTCCAAGGAAGAACGCGAACAGTTTCTGTCCGAACCGCACATCGGCGCGCTTTCGGTGTACGCGGGCGACCAGCGCGGCCCGCTGACCGTTCCCATCTGGTACCAGTACGCCCCCGGCGGGGAGCCCTGGCTGCTGACGGGTGCTGGCTCGCGCAAGCACCGGCTCATCGAGTCCAGTGGGTACTTCTCGCTGATGGCCGAACGGCTCGAGCCGACCGTGCGCTACGTCGCGGTCGACGGCGCCGTCAGCTCGATCGAGCCCAGCGTCGACGAGCAGCTCGTCGAGATGACCAAGCGCTACCTGTTGCCCGAACAGGTCGACGCCTATCTCGAGTTCGCCCGCCGCGAGCACGGTGAGAGCGTGACCATCCGGCTGAAGCCCGAGCACTGGCTGTCGGCGGACCTCGGCGGGTTCTGACCATGCCGTCGCGGCAACGGCTCTTCCGAGTGCTGTACCGGCTGGGCTTCACCCCGTGGGATGGCCACCCGCTGTCACCGACGCTGCGCGGGCTCGTCGAAGGCCCGGACGCCTTGACCCCGGGCCGCGCGCTCGACATCGGTTGCGGCACTGGGGACACCGCGATCTACCTGGCGAAGAACGGGTGGCAGGTGACGGGCGTGGACTACGTCGACAAGCCGCTGGCGGAGGCGCGCACGAAGGCCGCCAAGGCCGACGTCTCGGTGGACTTCGTCAGGGCCGACGCCACCAGGCTCGGTTCGGAGGGCGTCGCATCGGGGTTCGGGCTCATCGTCGACAACGGGTGTCTGCACGGGATGAGCGACGTGGACCGCGACGCCTACGCCCGCGAGGTCACCACCCTCGCCGCCCCCGGCTGCCGGCTGGTGATCGTCGCGTTCGTCCCCGGCGGCTTATTCGTCGTGCCCGGTATCTCCTCCGAGGACGTGGCCCGACGGTTCACCGACGGCTGGACGATGCTCGCTCAGGGCGACGAATCGGCCATGGACCGCAACGGCAAGAATTCGGCTAGGCACTACGTGTTCGCGCGGGACTGAGTAGCCCCCAGACGCGAAACTGCCCCGAAACTCCGTTGTTTCGGGGCAGTTTCGCAGCCGAACTAGGTCAGCGACGCAGGCGGCGTGAACCGGTCGCCGTACTTGGCAGCCAGTTCCTTGGCGCGGGCCACGAAACCTTCCTTGCCACCGGGGTATCCGACGATGTACTGCGCCGACCCACCCGTCCACGGCGGGAAGCCGATGCCCATGATCGAGCCGATGTTGGCGTCGGCGGTCGAGGTGAGCACGCCCTCGTCGATGCACTTCTGCGTCTCGAGCGCCTCGGCGAACAGCATCCGGTCGATCATGTCCTGCAGCGGCGGCTGCGACGTGCCGGAGTTGAACGTCTCCTTCAGCCCCGACCACAGCCCGACGCGCTTGCCGTCGACGTACTCGTAGAACCCGGTGCCCTTCAACCGGGACGGCCGCTCGAGATCGATCATCTTCTCGACGACCGCCTCGGCCGGGTGCGCCTCGTACGTGCCGCCCGCGTCCTCGATGCCCTTGCGCGACGCGACGGCGATCTTGTGCATGAGCTCGAGGTTGAGCTCGTCGGACAGCTGCAGCGGCGGCGCCGGGTAGCCGGCCTGGCTACCCGCCTGCTCGATGCTGGTCGGCTCGACGCCCTCGCCGAGCATCGCCAGCGCCTCGTTGACGAAGGTGCCGATGACGCGGGAGGTGAAGAAGCCACGGCTGTCGTTGACGACGATCGGGGTCTTGCCGATGGCCAAGGTGTAGTCGAACACCCGGGCCAACGCCTCGTCCGAGGTCTTCTCGCCGCGGATGATCTCCACCAACGGCATCTTGTCGACGGGCGAGAAGAAGTGGATTCCGATGAAGTCGTCCTGCCGCTTCACGCCGGTCGCCAACTCGGTGATCGGCAGGGTCGAGGTGTTCGACCCGAGCAGTGCGTTGGGCTCGACGACGTCCTCGATCTCCTGAAACACCTTGTGCTTCAGTTCAACCGACTCGAAGACCGCCTCGACGACGAAGTCGACGCCCTTGAAGTCGGCCGGGTCCGCCGTCGGCGTGATGCGAGCCAGCAGCGCGTCGCTCTTCTCCTGCGTGGTCTTGCCCCGCTCGAGCGCCTTCGCCTCGAGCTTCTCCGAGTAGGCCTTGCCCTTCTGCGCGGCCTCGATCGAGACGTCCTTGAGCACGACGTCGAACCCGGCCTTCGCCGAGACGTAGGCGATGCCCGCGCCCATCATGCCCGCGCCGAGCACGCCGATCTTGGTGATCGGGGTCTTGCCGATGCCCTCGGGGCGGGAGCCGCCGGAGTTGATGTACTGCAGGTCGAAGAAGAACGCCTGGATCATGTTCTTCGCGACGTGACCCGTGACCAGCGACGTGAAGTAGCGGCTCTCGATGCGGCTGGCGGTGTCGAAGTCGACCTGCGCGCCCTCGACCGCCGCGGCCAGGATGGCGCGCGGGGCAGGCATCGGTGCGCCCTTGAGCTGCTTGCGCAGCAGCGAGGCGAACGACGGCAGGATCGCCGCGAGCGACGGCGTGCTCGGGGTGCCCCCGGGCATCTTGTAGCCCTTGACGTCCCACGGCTGCACGTGGCTGTCGGGGTTGGCCTTGATCCACGCCTTGGCGGCGGGCACCAGTTCCTCGACGGTCGGCAACACCTCGTCGACGAGACCGAGTTCCTTGGCCTGCGCCGGCTTGAACCTGGTGCCTTGGCTCAGCACGCTGACGAACGCGGTCTGGATGCCGAGCATCCGCACGGTGCGGGTGACGCCACCGCCGCCTGGCAGCAGGCCCAGCGTGACCTCGGGTAGACCCAAGACGCTGCCCTTCACGTCAGCCGCGATGCGGTGATGACACGCCAGCGCGATCTCCAGGCCGCCGCCGAGCGCGGCGCCGTTGATCGCGGCGACGACGGGCTTGCCCAGCGTCTCGAGTGCGCGCAGGTCACGCTTGACGTTCTCGACCGTGTCGAAGGCCTCCCCCGCGTTCTCGGGGCCCAGGTTGATCATCGCCTTCAGGTCGCCGCCGGCGAAGAAGGTCTTCTTCGCGCTGGTGATGACGACGCCGGTGATCGAATCCTTCTCCGCGAGAAGGCATTCGACCGCGTAGTGCATCGACTCCTGGTAGTGCTCGTTCATCACGTTGGCCGAGCCCGTTGGGTCGTCCAAGGTCAGGGTGACGATGCCGTCGGCATCCTTGTCCCACTGAATCGTTTTCTCTGCCATGTCTTTTCCCTACCCTCAGACTCGCTCGATGATGGTGGCGACGCCCATTCCGCCACCGATGCACAGGGTGACCAACGCGCGGCGGGCGCCGCGGCGCTCGAGCTCGTCGACCATGGTTCCGGCGATCATGGCTCCGGTGGCACCCAGTGGGTGACCCATCGCGATGGCGCCGCCGTTGACGTTCAGCTTCTCGTCGGGGATGTTCAGGTCCTTCTGGAACTTCAGCACCACGGACGCGAAGGCCTCGTTGAGCTCGAACAGGTCGATGTCGTCGACAGTCAGCCCGGCCCGGTCGAGCACCTTGCGGGTCGCCGGCGTGGGTCCGGTGAGCATGATCGTCGGGTCGGCGCCGCTGGTGGCGGTCGCCACGATGCGGGCGCGCGGGGTCAGCCCCTGCGACTTGCCCGCGGCCTCGGACCCGACGAGCACCAGGGCGGCGCCGTCGACGATGCCGGAGCTGTTCCCGCCGGTGTGGACGTGGTTGATCTTCTCCACCCAGTGGTACTTCTGCAGCGCCACGTCGTCGAACCCGGTCATGGCGGCCAGGCCCTCGAACGCCGGCTTCAGCTTGCCAAGGCTCTCGACGGTGCTGCCGGGCCGCATGTGCTCGTCGTGGTCAAGGATCACCAAGCCGTTCTGGTCCTTGACAGGGACGACGGACTTCGCGAAGTAACCGCCCGACCAGGCCGCCGCGGCCAGCTCCTGGGAGCGCGCCGCGTAGGCGTCGACGTCCTCACGGGAGAAGCCCTCGATGGTGGCGATCAGGTCGGCGCCGATGCCCTGCGGGACGATGTAGTTGTCGAAGCCGGTGGCCGGATCGGTGAACAGTGCGCCGCCGTCAGAGCCCATCGGCACGCGGCTCATCGACTCGACGCCGCCCGCGATCACGAGGTCGTCCCAGCCGGAGCGCACCTTCTGCGCGGCGGTGTTGACGGCTTCGAGGCCCGACGCGCAGAAGCGGTTGAGCTGGACGCCACCGACGGTGTCGGGCATGCCCGCGGCGACGACGGCCGTGCGCGCGATGTCGGCGCCCTGGTCACCGACGGGCGAGACGACGCCGAGCACGACGTCGCTGATCAGGTTCTCGTCCAGATCGGGGTTGCGGGTGCGTAGCTCGTCGATCAGCCCGACCACCAGATCCAGTGGCTTGACCTCGTTCAGCGAGCCGTTGCGTTGCTTGCCTCGCGGCGTGCGGATGGCCTCATAGATGAAGGCTTCTTCGGACATGGTGAATTCCTCTTCGTGGTGGTTCGGATGTCAGATGTGAGGACCCCTGTACCCGCAGCGTAACAGCCCCTCCCAACCGGGTGGTTGGGCGGGCGGGCCGGCGCCTCCTCTGCTGCGGCGACGCCGAACGGCGGGCCCTAGGCTCGACACCCATGACGGTCTCGAGGCTGCAGCCGTATGCGACGACGATCTTCGCCGAGATGTCGGCGTTGGCCGCGCGCATCGGCGCGGTGAACCTGGGGCAGGGCTTCCCCGACGAGGACGGCCCCGACCTGATGTTGAAGACGGCCGAGCAGGCGATCGCCGACGGCGTCAACCAGTACCCGCCCGGGCCCGGCATCGCTGCGCTGCGAGAGGCCATCGCCAACCAACGCCTGCGGCGCTTCGGCATCACCTACGACCCCGATACCGAGGTGCTCGTCACGGTCGGCGCGACGGAGGCCATCGCGGCGTCGGTCATCGGGCTCGTCGAACCCGGCTCCGAGGTATTGGTCATCGAGCCGTTCTACGACTCCTACTCCCCCGTGATCGCCATGGCCGGATGCCACCGGGTGGCCGTGCCGATGATCACCGCGGGCGCAGGCTTCGCCATCGACGTCGACGCCCTCTCCCGCGCCGTCACCCCGCGCACGCGCGCGCTCATCGTCAACTCACCGCACAACCCCACCGGGATGGTCGCCTCCGACGCGGAGCTGTCCGCCATCGCCGAGCTCGCGGTGGCCCGCGACCTGCTGGTGATCACCGACGAGGTCTACGAACAGCTGGTATTCGACGGCAAGCAGCACCGTCCGCTGGCGGGCTATCCGGGGATGGCCGAGCGCACGGTCACCATCTCGAGTGCGGCGAAGATGTTCAACGTCACCGGATGGAAGATCGGATGGGCTTGCGGGCCAAGCGAACTCATCGCAGGGGTGCGGGCGGCCAAGCAGTTCCTCACCTACGTCGGCGGCGCACCGTTTCAGCCCGCGGTGGCCACCGCGCTCGATACCGAGGACGCGTGGGTGGCTGCGCTGCGAGAGTCGTTCCAGGCCAAGCGCGACCGGCTCGCCTCGGCGCTGAGCGACATCGGCTTCGCGGTGCACGACAGTTTCGGCACCTACTTCCTATGCGCCGACCCCCGGCCGCTGGGCTACGCCGACAGTTCGACGTTCTGCGCCGAGTTGCCCGAGCGGGCGGGGGTGGCGGCGATTCCGATGTCGGCGTTCTGCGATCCCGGCTCCGGGCACCTCGGTGACTGGAATCACCTGGTGCGCTTCGCCTTCTGCAAGCGTGACGAGACCATGGAAGAGGCCATCAAGCGGTTGCAGGTACTGAAGTAGTCAGAGCGACGCGGCGAGCTCCCAAAGGGCCTGCCGACCAACGTCTTCGGTGCCCCGCAGGGGGCTGAGCACGAGGTCCGTCGCTCCGGCGTCGACATAGCGGCGCAACTGCTTGCGCACCGCGTCGGCGGGGCCGACCGCCGCCAGTTCCGCGACGTTGCCCACGCCCTCCCGCGCGATGACCTTCTGGTACGACGGGATCGTCGCGTAGAACGACAGCACGTCGGCGGCGAACGTACGGCCCGCGTCGACGCCGTCGGTCACCAACACCGGCACGGCCGCGATGACGCGCGGCTCGGCGCGACCCACGTCCGCGGCGGCCTTGCGGATGGTCGGCCCGATGAACTCGGCGATGGTGCGCGGCCCGGCGAGATACGGCAGGGTGCCGTCGGCGAGCTCGCCGGTCACCTGCAGCGCCTTCGGGCCCATGGCCGCCACGTACAACGGAATCGGCGTGCCGCCGGGC
Source organism: Mycobacterium sp. RTGN6 (assembly GCF_033804605.1). Lineage (NCBI taxonomy): Bacteria > Bacillati > Actinomycetota > Actinomycetes > Mycobacteriales > Mycobacteriaceae > Mycobacterium > Mycobacterium sp. RTGN6. The sequence continues at coordinate 26,857 of NZ_JAPZKZ010000011.1, read as the reverse complement.
AGGGCGACGGGCCATTCTGGGGCTGCGGTGAGCTCCGTTCCGTGAAAGCTCACCTCGCCGGTGTCGAAGATCGACCGGAGCACCGTCAAGTGTTCCCGCAGCCGTGCAACGGTATTCGGCCACGACGTACCGAAGGCCTGATGCTCGGGGCCGTGCGCGCCGAGCCCAAGGCCGAGGCTGAAGTTCCCGTGCGAGGCAGCCTGTGCGGTCTGCGCCAGCGACGAGACGACGAGCGGGTGCCGCGGATTGATCGGGACGACGAAGGTTCCGACGCCGAGCCCGGGCACCGCGGCGCCGACGAGCCCGGCGAGCGAGATCGCGTCGTGGTCGAACTGCTGGGCCAGCCAGATCTGCCGGACTCCGGCGGCGAAGGCCTGGCGGGCCTGGCCGATGACGTCGTCGACCGCGTTGTCGGCCGTGGCGCTGCGATGAAGGACTACTCCGGTGGGCATGTCTGCGACAACCCGCACGGGCCGCGCGGACATTCCCTTTCACTCACCATGCGCGCAAGACCTGTGGGCGTCAGCCGTGGTTGCGCGTCACCCGGCACCGCAGCCGGTCGAGCGCGACGTCCAACACGATCTTCTTGGCGCGCTTGATCAGGAACTCCGGGATGGGCGCGGCCAGGTCGACGATGATGTCGAACCGCACCCGCGTCTGCTCGCCCACGCGCGTCAGGTTGTATTCACCGTGTTGGCCGCGTTGCTGGAAAGTCTTCGACGCGTCCCAGACCACCCAGTCGTGGCCCCAGTGATATTCCAGAAGCTCCTTGTCGGTGATGCCCATGATCTTCACCGTGGCCTTGACGTGATGAGGTCGCCCATCGGGGTGACGATCGAGCACTTCCACGGCGCGATGCACCGTTGACCACGACGGCACCTCGTCGATGTCGGCGAGCTCATCGAGGATCGCCTCCGGCGAGGCGTCGAAAACCATTTCCTTCGACGCTCGCACTGCCATAAGAGCAAAGGTAGTACTATTCTCCAGCCTCGCGCAGGCTATTTCTTAGCTAATTCGTACATTCTGTCAATTACCAGTCGATTTCATCGAGCGACGAGGTCGATTTCGGCGGTGCGCCCACGGGCCCGGCCGGCGTGCGGGAGAACCGCGGTGCGGGCGCGGCCTGCTGGACGCCGTCGACCGTCGTCAGCGTCCCGCGCGCGTTCAGGTGCTCGTTACCTGCGGCTTCGGTCCAGCTGAGCACGGGCGTCACACACGCGTCCGTCCCGGCGAACACCTCGGCCCATTCCGCGCGCGTCCGGCTGGCGAACCGGGCGGCGAAGATCGCCTTCATTTCGTCGTAGCGACCGAGCTCGAATTGGTTGGGCACCTCGTCGGGCGACAGTCCGAGCCCGTCGAGCAATTGCGCGAAGAACTGGGGCTCGATGGCCCCGACCGCCATGTACGCACCGTCCGACGTCTCGTAGCTGCGGTAGTACGGAGCACCGCCGTCGAGCAGGAACGACTCGCGCTGATCCTTCAGCGAGCCGGTCGCCTTCATCGTCCACATCATCTGCGCGAGGATGCTGACCCCGTCGACCATCGCCGCGTCGATCACCTGCCCCAGCCCGGAGCGCTCACGCTCGTAGAGCGCCGCGACGATGCCGAGCAACACGAACATCGACCCTCCGCCGAAGTCAGCGACGAGGTTCAGCGGCGCCACCGGAGGACGGTCGCGATAGCCGATGGCGCTCAGCGCGCCGGTCTGTGACAGGTAGTTGATGTCGTGGCCCGCGGTCTGCGCGAGCGGACCATCCTGACCCCACCCCGTGATGCGGGCGTAGATCAGCTGTGGGTTGACGGCCGCGCATTCGTCGGGCCCGATGCCGAGCCGCTCGCAGGTGCCGGGCCGAAAGCAGTCCAGCAACACGTCGGCCTTGGCGGCGAGGTCCAGCAGCAGCTGCGGCTGGTTCTTGACGTCGAGGTCGACGACGCGCTTGCCCCGGTGTAGCAGGTCGACGTCCTCGGGTGGCATCTGCAGCCCACCAGGGCGACGCACGCGCACCACGTCGGCACCGAGGTCGGCGAGGATCATCGCCGCGTGTGGGCCCGGCCCGATGCCGCCGAGCTCGATGACCTTCACCCCGGCCAGGGGTCCCGTATTCGTCACGGATGGACCGTAAGTTGCCTGGCGCCGTCCCGTCGAGCACACGTTTTTTTCGCGTGCGGCAATATCGGCTATCCGCAAATGCGCGAAACGTCATACGCTTGGCGCATCAGTAGGTCAGTGGAGGACGCGGACTTGGCCGGGGATTCCGAGCCGTCGGCAACGGCAGTGTGCCGGTCGTGCGGCTCCGCACCACAGCGCGGCGCCCGATTCTGCGACATGTGCGGGTCGCAGTTGGTGGCTTCGGTTGATCCAGCGGAGTACAAGCAGGTGACGGTGCTGTTCGCCGACGTGGTGCGGTCAATGGACCTCGCGGCCGCCGTGGATGTAGAGCGGTTGCGTGAAATCATGACCGAACTGCTGGAGCGCTCAGCTGCGGTGGCGCAACGCTACGGCGGCGGGGCCGTCGAACACACCGGCGACGGGCTAATGGCAATCTTCGGCGCCCCAGTTGCGTTGGAGAACCACGCTTTTCGTGCCTGTCTCGCAGCCTTGGCGATTCAGGATGAAGCGAAGCGGCTCGCCGTCGAGGTCCAAAACCGCGATGGTGTGGATCTGCGGTTGCGGGTGGGCCTGAACTCGGGCCGGGTGATCGCCGGGGTCATCGGCTCGGGATCGCTTGGGTACACCGCGACCGGCGCGGCCGTCGGGTTCGCCCAGCGGATGGAATCGGTGGCCCCGCCGGGCGGCGTGATGCTGTCGGAGTCGACCGCGAGGCTGGTCGAGCACACCGTGATGCTGGCCGAACCGGACCAAGTACGCATCAAGGGCGCCGACCAACCAGTGCCCGCGCGCCGACTGGTGGCGATCGGCGCGCGCGATGGCCTGGTCGGGCGCGCCGACGCGAGCCTAGTGGGTCGGGGCTGGGAGATGGCGGCCCTTGACGCCATGGTGGACCGCGCGATCGGTGGCCACGGCGGTGTGGTGAACGTGGTGGGGCCGCCCGGCATCGGCAAGTCCCGGGCGGCGCGGGAAGCTGCGGCGCTAGCGGCCGGTCGCGGGGTCGAAGTGTTTTGGACCTTCTGCGAGTGGCATACCCGTGACGTCCCCTTCGGTGCGATAGCCCGCCTGCTGCGGGCGGGCAGCGGGGTGGCTGACCTGGACGGCGAAGCCGCCCGCGCTGGATTGCGGGCGTATGTGCCTGATGCCGACCCGCAAGATCGGTTGCTGCTTGATGATCTGCTCGCTATTGCCGACCCCGAGGTTGCGCTGCCCCAGGTCGACCCGGATGCGCGGCGGCGCCGGTTGACCGCGCTGGTGAACGCGACAATGCTGACCCGCACCGAGCCGTCTCTGTTCATCATCGAGGACGCGCACTGGATCGACGCGGTCAGTGAGTCGATGCTGGCCGACTTCCTGACGGTGGTTCCACGCACCCCGTCGATGGTCCTGATCACGTCGCGCCCGGAGTATGAGGGGGCACTGACGCGGGTGCGCGGTGCGCAGACGATAGCCCTTGCCCCACTGGCTGATTCGGACACGACGGAGCTGCTGGGTGAGCTGCTGGGTGCGGATCCTTCGGTCGGCGAGCTGGCGGCGATCGTCGCCGAGCGGGCGGCGGGGAACCCGTTTTTCGCCGAGGAGATCGTGCGCGAGTTGGCTACCCGCGGCGTGCTGGAAGGCGACCGCGGGAGCTACGTGTGTCTCACGGATGTCGCCGACGTCGCAGTGCCGGCCACGGTGCAGGCGGCCATTGAGGCGCGCATCGACCGACTGACCACAGCGGCCAAGCGCACGCTCAACGCGGCGTCGGTAATTGGCGCCCGCTTCGGGGCTGACCTGCTCGCCGCGCTGGGCATCGATCCGGAGTTCGACGAGCTGCTCAGTGTCGATCTGATCGATCAGGTGCGGTTCACCCCCAGCGCCGAATACGCCTTCCACCACCCCCTGATCCGCGCGGTGGCCTACGAATCGCAGCTGAAATCGGATCGCGCCGAAATGCACCTGCGCCTGGCCACCGAGATCCAAGAGCGTGCGCCCGGCTCGGTGGAGGACAACGCGGCGCTGATCGCCGAACATCTGCAGGCCGCCGACGAGCTGCCCGCCGCCTATGGCTGGCAGATGCGTGCCGCCGCGTGGTCAATCGACCGTGATCCCAGCGCCGCCCGGGTCAGTTGGGAGCGGGCACGCCAGATCGCCGACACGCTGCCTGCCGAGTACCCAGACCAGCTGTCGATGCGCATCGCCCCGCGGACCATGCTGTGCGCCACCGTCGGGTTCGGGGCAGTCCACGAAAGCCGGGACCGCTTCGCGGAGTTGCGGGAGTTGTGCGCGGCAGCCGGGGACAAGGTCTCGCTGGCCATTGCCATGACCGGGCTGGCCACCGAACTCCTCTACGCCGGACGCGCTGGGGAGGGTTCGCGGCTGGCATCCGAACAAATGGTGCTGCTGGAATCGATCGGCGATCCCACCCTGACTGTGGGGTTGGCCTTCGTAGCATTCTGCAACTGGTGGGATGCCGGTGAATTCGGCGAGCTCTTGCGCTGGTCGCAGACCGCCGTCGAGTTGGCCGAGGGCGACCCCGCCAAGGGCGCCGGCTTCGGTCTCGGATCACCGGTGGCGGCCGCGTTGGCATGGCGCGGCACGGCTCGGTGGTGGCTGGGCGGTCCCGGGTGGCGGCAGGACCTCCACGACGCCATCGCGATGGCGCGAGACAGCGATCCGGGCACCCTCGCCTGTGTCCTCGCCTGGACCTACGGTAACTCGATGCTTTACGGGGTGCCTCGGGTCGATGACTCCGCACTGCGTGTCTTCGAGGAGGCGGTGCAGACCGCCGCGGAATCCAGCGATCTCGCTGTGGGTTTGGCCGAGTACACGCTGGGCATTGCGCTGCTGAATCGGGACACCCCAGCCGACCGTCACCGGGGGCTGGAGATGATGGTGCAGGTCCGCGACACGGTGCTGCGCGCGCGTGGTCTCTTCCTGCTCCCGGTCATCGAGACGTGCGTCGCCCGGGAAACGGCCAGGCGCGGCGACCGCGATAGTGCCATCCCGGTGATGCGCAAAGCCGCGAACGAGATGCAGCTGGCAGGACGGCTCGGGTATGGCGTTTGGAACACCAGCGTTCTGGTGGAGACGCTGCTGGAGCGTGACGCCGAGGGCGACCTGGCCGAAGCCCAAGAGGCGATCGGCTGGTTGACGGATCTGCGGGCCGAACAAGATTCGGCAATTCTCGAGATCACGCTGCTGCGACTACGTGCATTGCAAGCCCGCGCGCGCGGCGACGACGTCGAATACCGGGACTTGGTGGGGCGCTATCGCGCGATGGCGGAATCGCTTGGCTTCGAAGGACACATCGCCTGGGCCGGGGCGATGTGAGGGTCGGGAGCACTGTCGAACTTGACGATTCCGCGAGTGTTTTGGCCTTCGAAAGAAAGAATTCGCGGTGCCGATCGCGACATGAGCTGAGTCACTGTCGGGTGGATAGCACTACGACCCAGCTCACGACCGTGACCTAAGTAGTACCGCCGGAGACCGGGCGAGATTGCAGTGGCGCGCTACTGCTCTCGTCGCGATACGCGGCAGCCACGATTTCCGTTGTGGAGCGAGAATCACCGGATCCGGTGGCCGTCGTTTCGCCGGGACACCGCGGGAGGGACGATGATGGGTGAGGCAAGCACATCCGTCGCGTCCGACGCCCTCAGCGTTGACCGACTTTTGCTGACCCGCCCATACGATCAATTGACCCTGGTCGCCGATCGGCTGCACGAAGTCCTTATCAGCGGTGGCAGTTTCGATGCCATCTACCGCCACATTCTGGCCGTTCCCGGTAAACGGGTCCGGGCCGGAATGGCGCTGGCCTGCGCCCGTCTGCTGCCCGAGGCCGCCGCGGTGCCGCTGCGCGACGCCGTCGACGTGGCCTGTGCGATGGAGATGTTCCACGAGGCGTCGCTCATGCACGACGACATCTGCGACGGTTCGCTCTTGCGGCGCGATGCGCCGTCCGTACCCGCCGCGTTCGGCGTTCGCAGCGCGGCCCGGGCGGGATTTCATTTGGCCGGCAAGGCTTTACAGGTGCTCGCGCGAGTGCTGGCCGACAATCCGGCGGTGTTCGCGCGGCTCGGTGAGGTCCCGGGCGTCACATATCTCGACCGGATCTCCGACCTCTCCGCCGGCCAGCTCGTCGAGAGCCTACCGCCCGCCGTCGACGCCGCCGCCTTGCGCCGGCATTATGAGCTCGTGGCCGGCGCGAAGACCGGCACCCTGTTCCGGCTGGCCTGCTCGTACGGCGGCACTGCGGGGGGAATCGACCACGAACGGCTGCCCGCCCTGATGAGGTACGCAGACCAACTCGCCCTCGCCTTTCAGATCATGGATGATGTCCGCGACGTCGAGGGCAGCCCCTCACTGGGCAAGGAGGCCGGCGGCGACCTCAACCGCCGGATACCGACCTGGCCGGTGATCGAATGGCTGGCCATGCGGCCTGGTTCTTGTGAAATGTGGCTCTCCGGGCTGACTTCCAGTGCCGACCTGCAGGCCGATCTGGTGCACAGCGGGGCCACCCGAGCTGCCCGTGCCGTCGCCGTCCGCGCCGCCGAGACGGCCCGCTGGGCAATGGACGTGTTCCCGCCCTCCTCAGCGCGTGAGCACTTGCGCGCACTCTCGGCGCGGGTGATCTCCCGATGAGCGCGGGGCGGCTCGGCATCCTAGCCGTTGGGCTGAGATACCTGCGCCGCACACCTGACTTGGCCGCGATGCGGGCAGCCCGGTCACCGGATGAGCTGGCCAGGCTGGCGCTAACGCCGGCGGCCCGAAACTGCGGCATCGCAGCCGGTTTCCTTCCTGCGGACCTACGGGCCGAAGCCACCGCCGCCCTGCTGGCTTGCCGGGTGCTCGACGTCTACGAAGACTTGAGCGACCGCCCGCGGGCGCGCGGCGCCGTCGTGACCGCCGTGGACTACCTGAACGGCGACACCGACACGCCGCCATCGCCACCGCGGGCGATCGCCGTCCGCGACAGCGAGGCGGTCGACCTGGTGCTGGTCGAGCGCATCCGCGACGTGCGGGCGCTGCTGTTGGCGCTGCCCTGCGAGGGTCGCAAACGGGTCGGCCGAATGCTGGTCGATGTCGGCCAAGTGATGGCCCACAACCTCGATTCCGCGCTGCCACGGACCGCCTACGGCGAGGGCGTGCTCGGGCGGGTGATGCTATACGTCTGCTCACTGGTCGCCGAAGATGCCTGTGCGGAGGCCGATTTAAGTGAGCTGGCCGGATGCATCGGCGTCACGGCCCAGTTGGCCAACGACTTGCGCGGCGGCGAACTGGCGCTGTACGGCGCCGCCGACCGCGAGGAACTGACACGGACGGTGATGCTGCGCCTGCTGGCCCCCGCGCTGGGCAGCTTCGCCCTGCTGGCCCGGGTCGGCCCGAGCACCCCCAGTCGCGGCGCCCGGGCGGCGATGGCCTATATGACCATCACCACCACCGCGTTCTTGTGCACGGCCGTCGGGGCGCCGGCGCCCTACCGGCGAAGACTGCAGCTGGCAGCGGCAGTGCTGGCCGCCCGCTCACCGGTTCGCTGGGCCTCGATGCTGGAGCGGGTGCGGCGTTCCGCCGACGGGGCTATCCACCAGCTGCTGGTTGCGTCGCCCAAGCCCGTTGCCGAGGCTGGCCTCGCTACCGGGTCGGGCCTGGCCGCGGAGATCCTCGGTCTGGGTGACCTGCGCTCGATGTCGCCCTCAATGGGCCCGCTTCTCGTCGGCACCACCTTCGCCCTCGTCGGAGCCCTGCCGGAAGAACCACTGACCGGCGAACTGCCGGAGACCCAAGTGCGGCGCATGATGATCGCCGACCATCTGGTTTTCGGGGCCGTGGAACGGCTGCCACCCCGTGATGCCGATGCCATGCGGGTCCTCGCAATGCAATTCCAGCTCAGCGCTCTCGACACCGCTGGCCAAGGAGCGCGCCCATGACCATGGATTCGATCCGGCTGATCACCACGTATACGCACACGACCGCAAAACCCTGCGCACTGCTGCGCATCGTCATTCGCCCCGGTTCGCGTCGACGTCAGCTAGCCGCTGAACCCAGAAACTAATGTTGGTGACCAGGTCGGCGGCCGTTAGGCCGAGGTCGGCGTGAATTGCGCTGCGCGAGGCGTGAGCGAGGAATCGTTGCGGCACACCGACACTGCGCACCGGTGTGTCGATCCGCGCCTCGCGCATCCGGGCCGCCACGGCCGACCCAACCCCGCCGTGTAGCCCCGACTCTTCCAGTGTTACTACCAGGCGCACATTGCCAGCAAGCTTCACCACTTGCTCCGGCACTGGAAGCACCCACCGAGGATCCACCACCACGACGGCCACGCCACGCCTCGCCAGTGTCGCCGTCGCCCTCAGCGCGACCGACGCCATCGGCCCGACCGCGACCAACAGAACATCTGGATCCTTTGGGCGGCAAAGTATATCGACGCCCTCGACTCGTTCCAGAGCTTCGGTATTGTCACCCACCGATCCCTTCGGGAACCGGATCGCGGTCGGACCGTCATCGACACCGAGCGCCTCGCCGAACAGTTCGCGGAGCGCTGCGGCATCGCGTGGGGCGGCGACTCACATGCCAGGCACCATGCCCAGCAGCGACAAATCCCACACGCCGTTGTGGCTGGCCCCATCGGGCCCCGTTATGCCTGCCCGGTCCAGAACGAATGTCACAGGCAAATTCAGCAGTGCGACATCCATCATCACTTGGTCGAAGGCGCGGTTCAGAAACGTTGAATAGATGGCAACCACTGGATGCATGCCGCCGAGCGCCAGCCCCGCCGCGGACGTAACAGCGTGTTGCTCTGCGATCCCCACATCGAACATCCGGTTCGGAAACCGCGTTCCGAATGTCGCCAACCCGGTCGGGCGCGGCATCGCGGCGGTAATCGCGACGATGTCGTCGCGGCGCGTACCCCATTGGAGCAGTTCACTGGCAAAGACGTCCGTCCATTGCGTCGCATCGGTGGCTGGCTTCGGTTTGCCAGTTCGAGGATCGATCGGTCCGCACGCATGCATGCGGTCAGCCGTATCTTGCTCCGCCGGGCGGTATCCCATTCCTTTCTGGGTCACCGTGTGGACGATGACTGGCCCGCACACATCCGTTGCCTTACGCAGGGCCTTCTCCAGCGCGAAAATATCGTGTCCGTCGATCGGGCCGAGATACTTGATCGCCAAATCCGCGAACAATTTCTGCGGACTCCAAGCATCCTTCAATCCTGCCTTTACCGCGTGCAGTACCGAATAGGTGGGACGTCCGAGTATCGGCAGCTTGGTCAGATCCCTCTTGACTGAGGCCAGGAACCGCTCATAACCGGGATGCGTCCGCAAGCTGGTCAGATGGTCGGCAAGTCCGCCGATCGTTGGTGCATAAGACCTGCCGTTGTCGTTGACGACGACAATGACACGACGGGTCTTGCCGGCAGCGATGTTGTTCATTGCCTCCCAACACATTCCACCGGTGAGCGCGCCGTCACCGACGATCGCGACCACGCGGCGATCTTTACTGCCGGTCAATTCGAATGCCTTGGCCAACCCGTCCGCGTAGGAAAGCGCTGCAGATGCATGCGAAGACTCGACCCAGTCGTGCTCGCTTTCTGCCCGCGACGGGTACCCCGACAGGCCGCCTGAGGCCCGCAATTGGTCGAAGTCGTCTTGGCGGCCCGTCAGAAGCTTATGCGGGTATGCCTGATGACCGGTGTCGAATATCAATGCATCGCGCGGTGATTCGAATACCCGATGAAGGGCGATGGTCAACTCGACGACACCAAGGTTCGGACCGAGATGTCCCCCTGAGACCGACACCTTTTCAATGAGGAATGCCCTGATCTCATCTGCGAGTCTCGTCAACTCATCGCGCGACAATACCTGCAAGTCATGCGGATCCCGTATATGGCTAAGGACGGCCAGGGGATCGGATTGACTGGTCGGCGAAGGCCGGTCAACGCTGATGCCGTCGGATGCGACCGATGTGCTTGCCTCACCCATCATCCTCCCTTCCGCGATTTCCTGGTGCAACGACGACCATCGGAATAGGCGCCACGCTCCACAACTGAAATCGTGGTCTCGTGCGGGGATGGCGAGCGCAGTAGCGCGTCACTGCAATGTCGCCCGATTTCCAGCGGTACTACTTAAGCCCGATCTTGCCCTTGTCGTACGCAATCGCTTAGACCGAGGTCAATAGACGCCGTTCCTCGCTGGTTTGCCTCAAGGAGCGGCAGGTAAGACGCATCTAAGTAGTGCCGCTACGAAACCCGGCATATTGCAGTGGCGCACTACTGGGTTCGTAATGCCCTCCTGAAGCGACGATTCCTCTTGAGGCGTTGCACCTATTCCGGTGGTCGCCGTTGCACCAAGACATCGGGGAAGGAACGGCAATCATGAGGCGTGGGTTGGGCGATATCCGAACCGCACCCGTACCGCCCGGGCCGTCGGGCATGAACGTGCTGCGCTACTGGGCGCAGATGTTGTGGGACCCACTAGCAACGTACGGCGTGCTCCGGCGCACCTACGGGGACACGGTGCGAGTACCGCTGAGCCGCAATCGGAGTTTCTTCCTGCTCGATCGACCCGAATACGCAGAGCACGTCCTCCTCAAACACCAGGACCAGTACGTGAGGACCTTCATCGCTCGGCCGCTCAAGGCGTTCCTCGGTGACGGCCTGCTTACTGCTGAGGGGGCGGTCTGGCAGCGCCACCGCAGGCTGGTGCAACCGGTGTTCAGCCACCGCCACATGCAATCGTTCGCACCCACCATCGTTGATGCTGCCCGAAAGCGGTTCGCGCAGTGGGTGCCGGGCACCCGTATCGACATCGCCGTCGAGATGCGTGCGCTGACAATGGATGTCATCGGACGAGCGCTGTTTGGGATGGATCTCTCGAGCGACGCCGCGATGGTCGGCCGAGCTGAGACGCGACTGCAGAGCTCGATGGCGCTGCGCGCCGCGGCGATCCACCTGGCTTTCCTATCACCTGAGCGCATTCGCGCCGTCGCTACCCGCATCGCGCCTGCGTTGGGAGAAGCCTCGCAGACGCTGAATTCGTTGGTAGCCCGCATCATCGACGCCCGCATCCGCGCGCCCCACGACGAACCCAGCGATCTTCTCGACCTGCTGCTAGCCGCCGGACAGGATGAGCAACCGCTATCCCGCGCGGAGATTCAGGATGAGGTGATGACCTTGGTTCTCACCGGCCATGAGACCACAACTCATGCACTGACCTTCACGCTGGCGCTACTGTCGCGAAATCCCGCTGCATACGAGCGAATGATTGCCGAAGTCGACGACGTGTTGGCGGGCCGGGACCCACAAGCGACCGACGTCGACTCGTTGCCGTGGACACAGGCGGTGGTGAACGAGGCGTTGCGGCTCTATCCGCCCGGTTGCTACATAATCCGCGACGCCGCAGAAGATGACCACATCTCGGGTGTCCAGGTTTTTGCCGGCGATACCATCGCACTCTCGCCGTACCTTCTGCATCGCATTCCCGAATTTTGGCCCGACCCAGAAAGATTCGACCCGAGACGATTCCTGCCGAACAGCGCATCCACCTATCCGCGGTATGCGTACCTCCCATTCGGCGCCGGCCGCCGCATCTGCCTTGGCGCGAGTCTGGCCTTTTTGGAGATGACGCTCGTGCTGGCCGTTTTCGCGCAATCTGTCGTCGTAGACGCGGTACAGACGGGACCCTTGCGAGTGCGCGGTGACGTGACCCTGCACCCGGTCCAACCCGTAGTTGTGACGGTCGCACCGGCTCATTCGCGTCAGCACACGACTCGATGATTGGCAAACGCGCGTCAACTGCTTCGTAGAACCTTGGCCGTTTCCAACCGTCGCGAATGGATACCTGGGTACCGCGAATGGATACCTGGGTACACCGCCGCCGCGAAGACGGGCACGGTCACGGCTGCCACTCCGGTTCGTAGTGGCAGCCCAAGCAGACCCCACTCGATCTTGATGCCGTAGTACACAGGTGAGCCCAGCGACCACAGATACAATGCGGGGCCAGTCGGCGATCAACGCGGCGAGGTGGATCCGCCGGAAAGACATCCATTCGGCGCAGCGGATGCATCACCGCTCCGCGATAGGCGTCGCGGCGTCGACGGCGTACGCACGCCCGTCAACAAGGTGCACTTCGCGGGTGCCGTAGCCCGCCGCAATTCGGTCGTGTGTCACCATCACGACCGCCGCGCCGTCTTCGTCTGACAGCGACCGCAACAGATCCAAGACCTCGGCCGACGAATGGCTGTCCAGGTTTCCGGTCGGCTCGTCGGCGAGGATGATGGACGGCCGGGCCACCAACGCACGCGCCACCGCCACCCGTTGCATCTGTCCGCCCGACAGTTCGGCCGGCCGGTATCGGGCCCGGTCTCTGAGCCCGACCCGTTGCAGCAACTCCTCGGCGCGTGCGTCCGCTGATCGGGTCGGCATCCCGTCGAGCACCAGTGGCAACGACACGTTCTCGACTGCGGTCAGCATTGGCACCAAGTTGAAGAACTGGAACACGAATCCGAGGTTGCGCCGCCGGAACGCGGCGCGCGCGCCTGCGCGCATCGCCCACACGTCCTGGCCGGCCACGGCCTCAGTGCCGGTGTCGGGCGCGTCCAGCCCGCCTGCGATATGCAGGAGGGCTCGATTTGCCTGCGCCCGACGGTCCGGTCGGGACCACGAATTCGCCTGCGTCCAAGGTGTAGTCAAAGTCGATGAGCACGTGCACCTGCTCGTCGCCCCGACGAAGTTTCTTGGCGACGCCCTGGTGCTGCAGTACCGGTGTCGCTATGGTCAGGGGCGCAGTCACAGCCTGCGCATTTCTCGTGCCATGGCAGCCTGATCGAGAAAGGCGGCGCGGCGAGGCGGATAGTGGCGCGGCGCCTGCTGTGCATCCACAGACGATCCCGGAAACACCTTGTGCAAGACGGCAATCACCCCGCGGGTGGGCTGCGTACGGGGCAGCCCCACAGCAGCGGCCGTGCTAAAGGCTGCTGCCGGCTCGGCAATGGGAACCGGCGGCTCACCTACCCGTTCGATGACATACTTGGGATCTTCGACACCAACCTGTGGATCGGCGGCCGCCGCAACTAACTCGGACACTTCGTGCATGCCTCCTCTGGCGTGGTGACCGATTAATCGTCACCGACGTCAAGTGCGGCGATGGCAGTAGCGATCCACTGCAATCTCGGGCGGTCTCGGCAAGTACCACTTAGCTAAGTAGCGCCACGCCGAAGCCGGACCATGGTGCAGTAGCGCACTACTGGGCCCGTCACGCTCCGCGGGAGCGACGATTCCCTTGGCGGAGCACGAAACTATTCCGGTGGCAATCGTTCCGCCAGGGCACCTTGGAAAGGGACGGCTGCCATGAGGCATAGGTCGGGCGATATTCGAACCGCATCGGTACCGCCCGGGCCGTCGGGCTTGAACGTGCTGCGCTATTGGGCGCTGACGATGCACGACCCACTGGCATCGTACGGCGTGCTTCGGCGCAACTATGGGGACGCGGTGCGAATACCGTTGAATCGCAACCGTAGTTTCCTTCTCCTCGATCGCCCCGAATATGCCGAGCATGTCCTCGTCCGACACCAGGACCGATATGTGAGGGGCTACGGGTATCTGCCGCTGCAGGCGTTCATCGGTGAAGGCCTGCTTACCACTGAAGGGGCGGTCTGGCAGCACCACCGCGGACTGGTTCAGCCGGTGTTCAGCCACCGCCACGTGCAGTCGTTCGCGCCCGCAATCGTCGATGCGACCCGCGGCCGCATCGCTCAGTGGGCACCCGGCGGGACCATCGACATCGTCTCCGAGATGCTCACGCTGACAACGGATGTCGTCGGCCGAGTGTTGTTCGGAATGGACCTCTCTGGCGATGCTGCCCCGGTGGGGCGAGCCGAGAAGCGACTGCAGACCTCGATGGCGCTACGCGCCGCGGCGATCTTTCGGACATCGTTGACGCCCGAGCAATTCAAATCCGTCACTACCCGCATCGTGCCCGGGCTGGGTCGAGCCTCCGAGACGCTCGAGTCGATGATCACCCGGATCATCGACACACGCATCCGCGCGCCCCACGACGAACCGAGCGACCTACTCGACGTGCTGCTGGGGGCCGGACAGATTGAACAACCGCTGTCCGGCGCGGAGGTCCGGGACGAGGTAATGACCCACGTCGTTCCCGGACATGAGAGAGCAACCAATGCTCTGACGTTTACGCTGGCACTGTTGTCGCAGAATCCCGCCGCCCATGAGCGGATGCTTGCCGAAGTCGAGGAAGTGTTGGGCGGCTGGGATCCACAGGCACCTGACGTTGATGCGCTGCCGTGGACGCGAGCCGTGGTGTCAGAGGCGTTGCGCCTCTACCCGCCGGCGTACCACGTCAACCGCGACGCCGTGCAAGACGACGACATCTCGGGCATCCCCGTTTCCGTAGGCGACACCGTTGGTATATCGCCATATCTTCTTCACCGCCATCCCGAGTTCTGGTCGGATCCAGAGCGATTCGACCCAGAACGATTCTTGCCGGGAAGTGCGTCCACCCATCCGCGCTACGCGTATCTCCCGTTCGGCGGCGGTCGCCACATCTGCGTGGGCGCGAGTCTGGCCCAGCTGGAGCTGGTCCTAGTGCTGGCCGCTATCTCGCAGTCTGTACGCCTAAACCTGGTGTCGACAGCCCCCCTGCGGACACGGGCGGACGCGACGCTGCACCCTGCTGGACCCGTGGTAGCAACTGTCGCACCTCGACTGCAGGCCCGGCTTGCACAGCACGCATGGGCCGCGAGACTAGCGAGCAGCCTATATCTTGCTGAGATCGCCAGTGCGCCTGCGCGTCTCGCTGTCGGTGACGATGTTCTTCGCGCCAGCGGAGCCGGGCCACCAGTTCGCACGGCCAAGCACGCGCATAAGCGCAGGCAACAGGAGCATGCGAACCAGCGTCGCGTCCACCAAGACCGCGATCGTCAGGCCGACGCCGAACATCTTCATGAACGACACGTCGGCCGTCAGAAGTGCTGCGAACGAAATGGACATCAGCAAGGCTGCCGCGGTGACCACGCGCCCAGTACGGGCGATTCCGAGCGCAACACTCTCATCGCTGTCCGCGCGGGTGCGACCGGAGTCCAGCCAGTACTCGCGAATTCGAGACAACACGAAAACCTCGTAATCCATCGATAGACCGAAGGCGATGCAGAACATCAGCACCGGTACATTGACGACCAACGTGCCCGCCGCCGTGGTGCCGAGGCCCCCAAGGTGGCCGTCCTGGAAGACCCACACCAGCGCCCCGAAGGTGGCAGTCAGCGACAGCATGTTGAGCACAAGCGCTTTCAGTGGCAGAACCACACTGCCGGTCACCAAGAACAGCAGGACGAAGGTGATCAGGGCGATGACGCCGAGAGCGATGGGCAGCCGCGACGTAATCGACTCCACGCTGTCGACGTTGTATTGTGCTGCGCCGCCGAACAATACGGTATGGCCCGCCGGTCGCGGCACGGCATGCAACGACCGCAGCTGCTCATTGGAAGCATCAGTGAACAGCGGGGCCTTGCTCTGCACGGTGAGGAAGGCGCCACCGTCGGCGACTCCAGTTGGAGCCGACGGTGGACCAACTAGTTCGCCGGCCACGAATGTGGCCGCAGGCGTCGATACTCCCGAGACATCCGCCACGTCCGAGAGGGCTGCGGCGTAGCCGCTCAACGCTTCTGGTGACACACCCGACATATCGGGAATGACGACACTGACATTGGTTGCCGGGTTGACTGCGAACTCCGTTCGCAACAGGTCACCTACCTGGCGAGACGTCGCGGTGGCAGGCAATACGCGGTCGTCAGGAAAGCCCCACTTCACTCCGACGAACGGAGCTCCCAGCAGCAGCAGGACCGCAATGAGGACGGCGCTGACCGCCACCGCGTGGCGCATGACAGCATACGTGTTCCGGTACCAGAAACTTTGATCGATCGGGCGCGTCGCCGGTGTCGGCGGCCTACCAAAGGCACGACGAATCAGCTTGCGGACGTCCAACGCATCGAGCCGGCGGCCCAACAGAACGATGACGGCGGGCGTGACGACAATCGCGGCAGCGGCCGCAAGAAGAACCACGGCCACCCCCGCATAGGCGAACGATCGCAAGAAGTACATCGGGAACAGCGCCATGGCGCTCATGGAGAGAGCCACGGTCAGCGCGGAGAAGGCCACGGTGCGCCCGGCGGTCGTCATCGTACGCACAATGGCCTCATCGGGGGGCATGCCGTTCGCGATCTCATCGCGATAGCGGCTGACGATGAGCAACGTGTAGTCCACCGCGAGAGCGAGACCCATTGCCGCCGTGAGGTTCATCGCAAAGATCGAGACGTCGGTGAAGAAGGTGATCGCGCGAAGGAAGGCGAGAGAACCAAGAATCGCGAATACCCCGATCGCCATCGGAAGGGCCGCGGCGAAAAGACCACCGAAGACCCACACCAGCGCCACAAAACTCAGCGGGATAGCGATCAATTCCATCTTCACCAGATCGCGTTCGCCCTGTTCGTTGGCCTCGGCGAAGGTGAGCGCGCCGCCGGCCCGGACGATGACGCCGTCGCGATCATGCGGCAGCTGATCGACGAGTTGCCTTGCAGTTTTGGCGTATTCGGCGTCAGTGCCCCTGAGACCTGCGATGACCATGCCGGTCTTGCCGTCCCTGCTGGTCAATCCCGCCGCCGCTGGAGGCGGCGCCGACCATGCTGAAATCACATTCGTGACGTCCGGCGAGTTCTTCAGCACTGACGTGACATCGGCGGCCGCCGCGGCCGCCGCGGCACTATGCACGCCGTCGTCAGCGGTTACCGCTACTAGCAACTGCAGATCGTTGTGACCGAACTTGTTGGTGAGGATGTCCGCAGCCTGAACAGACTCAGTGCCGGGATCCGTGAACCCCCCGGCGGAGAGCAATTTGGTAACTGGCAGACCAAAAATGGCGGCCGCGACCAGTATCAGGGCCGCCGTTGTCACGATTCGTTTCGGCGCCGCGATGGCAAGACGTGCGATCCTCACTAGCATCAGTCGCTCGTTCCTCTAGCTGCGCCCTGGCGAAATGACGGCCACCGAGTGAGATGTCGCGCCTCGCGGTGCAAATAGTCCACCAGGGGCAGCGGAAGGAGCGCAGTAGTACACCACTGCAATGTCGTCCGATTTCTGCGCAGTGCTACTTAGCTTAGTCACTGGTCTTTGCGGCGCCGATCGCGCCGAGCGCATGCCCTCAGAGGGCAACGTTCACTACGTCGGCGTCCCGTGACGCGGTAGCAGCGCGGCGAGTTCGTCGCGGCTGGTGGTTCCGGTCTTCAACATGGCCCGGTAGATGTGGCTTTCGACGGTGCGTACGGAAAGGGTCAGCCGTTCGGCAACGTCGCGGTTGGACAATCCCTCACCGATCAACATGACGAGCTCGGCTTCGCGATCGGTGAGCGGCAATGGTGCGCTGGCCTGGCGAAGCGCTGGGGTGCTTGCCCCGCCACACTGTTCGGCCAGGGCCTCTGCACGGGCAGAGGATCCCAACGCCGACCCCCGTTTGCCTTGGCGGCGGTATGCCAGAGCGGCGTGGGCCGCCGCATCGACGGCCGCAACGAGGTCACCCATCCGTTCGAATTCCTCTGACAACGAAGCCAATTCAGTCGCATCGCCGTCCCGCAGAGCTTCGGCGAACCGTGCCACGAGACCAGCGCGTGGCCCCTCGACGATCGATTCGAGTTCGCGCAACCTGTGGCCGGCGGCGTGATCACCGAACTGGATGGCGGCCTGGAGGCAGGCCACTTCCCCGGCGAATCGCCCTGTATCTCTTGCCCTTTCCGCAGCAGACAGCGCAACGGTGACCGCCTCACTGACAGCACCCTGGCTGGCGACCACCCACGCCCGAGCCACGCTCGTCTCATGGTCGAGGGCACGAAATCGGCGGGTCACCTTGTCGAGCGCTTCGAGTGCGGCGACCGCCTCGCGAGTCAATCCACGCATCGCGAGCGCAGTCACATGCGGAATGCGATAGCGGAATCCCCAGCCGATCGCGTGCGACGCGGACAACCCTTCGGCGGCCTGTCCCAGCAGCAGGCATGCGCTGCGCAGATCACCGGCGCCAAGCGCGGCCCGCCCAGCCACTGCGGCCCCAAGTAGTTGAGCCGCTCCTGGGAGATGCACCGCCTGCTGACGCGTGCGCTCGGCCACCTCGAGCGCGTTTGCAACTCGGCCAGCCATCAGCAGTGCACCGAGCTCTGCGTCGGCGATGTTGAACCTCATGTGCGGAGCGTCGAGAGTGCGGGTCGCGACGGCGTATCCCGCGTCAGCGGCGGCCACGGCTTCGGTCGTGCGCCCCGCATCCGCACGCATCTGGGCCAGCGCCCAGGCAATCTCGGCACCGACGACGGGAATGCCCTCCAGCGCCAAGGTTTTCGAAGCCTGCAGTGCCGCCTCCGGCTGGTCCATCGCGAACCAATACACCGCGAGGAAGGCGTCGATGTAGGTGCGATCGTGGGGAGGTGTGACGCGCGCCGCCTCGTCGATGAGCTCCTTGGCGCGCGACGGGTCGGCAAGCGCCCACAGCATGTTGCTGGACCGCAGGAACGCAAACCTGGCGCGGTCGTGGTCAGTCAACTGGCTGATCGGGATGTCGGCGAGTAGGGCCTCCGCCTCCTCCCCGCGCCCAAGCCACGACAATGCGTGCGCCCGAACGAAGTTGAGTTCCGGTCGCGCTCCAGCGCGGATTGCCCCTTGCGCCAATCGATCCGCCAAGGGCAGATCCGCCAACCAGACGGCGCCGTTGGCGGCCCTGGCGAGCAGGTCGGCATCGGGGGTGAGATCGGAGTCGAGACTCAATGCCGCGCGGCGCACGACGACTCGGATGTCGTCGCAGTCCTTGGACGCGCCGAGTTCGGTGGCGACCAGTCCGCGCAGCCGTCGTAGCCGGCTGTGCGGCGCGCGCCTGCGGCGTACCTGTCCGTAGAGCGGATGCTGCACCCGCACTTCGATACCGGTCCCGGCGGGCTCGAGCGTGATGAGGCCGCGGATCTCGGCCTCCTCGATTGCTGCGGCATCGGTGATGCGTGTCAGTGTGCCGAGTTCGATCGGCTCCCCAACCGCCAGCACGTCGATCACGTCGCTGACCGGCGTGGGTACGGCCCCGATACGCGATTCAACGAGCTCGACGAGACCGGGCGGCATCACCGGATCTCCAATCCACCGCCAGTACCCGTCCACTTGCACGATTCGGCCGTCGGCGACTTCCTGCTCGACGATGTTCTGCAGATACAGCACATTCCCTCGGGTCAGCTTCCATAGCCGCTGAACGGCATCCGTATCGACCGAACCCTCCAATGCCGCCGACAGCAGCGTGGTCGTTTCACTGAGCGACAGTTGCTCCAAGTCGAGTCGGTCGAACTGGCCGGCCTTCCATATCTCCTGTATCGCGGCGGGAATCGGCTGTTCGCCGCGGGCGGTGAGGATCACCTTTGCCGCACCCTGCTGCACTATGTGATGCACCACGAAGATCGACAGCTCATCCAGCAGGTGTACGTCATCGACACCAAGGACCACCCCGGCGGTCGAAGGAGATGCGGTGGTCAGCGACTCGATAACGCCCCGCAACAACTGAACCGTGTCGGTCACACCCGACGGTGCCCACGCAGTGAACGCACCCAGCGGAATTGTCCGCCCCGGAGATGTGCCCGCCGTCCAGCGGGTTTCACAACCCTGCGACGCGGCAGCGGACAACGCCTCATGGGCGATTCGACTCTTGCCGACCCCCTCCGCTCCGCACACGAGGACACCGGAAACGGCCGGGGCCGCGATCGCGGCCTCGATGGTCCGCATTTCCCCAGTACGGCCAATCAACGGCCACGACAAACGCACCCTGAGATCGTAAGAGCCTCGCTGCCGCCCCGCGCAAATATCGCGACTTCGTGAGTGCTCTGGCTGACTCAGCCCTTCTTGAGCTTCAGCACCTGTTTGCGCAGGCCGTCGGTGGCGGTCTCCATCCCGCCCTTCAGGGTGCGCTTCAGCAGGAAGCCCGGCATCGGTATCGACAGGTCGATGGCCATGTCGAACTTGACTCGGGTCTTTTCGGGGTCCGTGTCCCCCAAAGGCGTCAGCGTGTAGCCCGCATCCTGCGCCTTGAGTTGACCGGACGACACCAGCGTCCAACTCACGCTGCTGTCGGTCCAGGTGTACTCGATCACCTGGACGTCGGTCAGCCCCGCGGCCTTGACCGTCATCTTGACCTGCTTCGGCCGCCCGTCGGGATAGCTCTCCAGGATCTCGGCCTTCTGGTACTGCGGTGACCACGACGGCGTCGACTCGACGTCGGCGATGACGTCAAGGATCTCCGCGGGCGTTGCTTCGATGACCACTTCACGCGAATCACTGGTTGCCATGCCGCGACATTAGCGATTGTGTCGTTTGTCGCGGTAGCTACTCGCGATATGGCCCAACAAACGACATGAGCGCTACTGGGCCGGCGGCGGCCGCCACTACGCTCGACTCCATGAGCGATGCGATCGACCCGGAGGTCCCACCCAGCGGTACCGGGTGCGTCGAATGCGACGCAGTCAGTGGCTGGTGGGTGCACCTGCGTCGATGCGCGGCGTGCGGTCACGTCGGCTGTTGTGACGATTCGCTGGCCCGGCACGCGGCGGCGCACTGGCGCGCGACCGGCCATCCAATCATCCAGTCGTTCGAACCCGGCGAGGACTGGTTCTGGAACTACGACGCCAATGAGTACTACGACGGACCGGAACTGGCTGCACCGCAAAGTCATCCCGCCGACGAGACCGTACCCGGTCCACGCGGCCGCGTGCCCAAGGACTGGGTCAGCCAGCTGCGCGCCCGCGGCGACTAATTCTTGTCGGCCAACGCTTGCTGCGCGGCGTTGTAGCCCGGGATGAAGGTGATGCCGGGTCCGCCGTGGCAGCCCGCACTGCCTAGGTAGAGCCCGTCGATCGGAATCGGTTGGTCGACATAGCCCTTCGGGCCAGGACGGTTGATCCCGATCTGGTCGGGATGGATCAGCCCGTGGCAGTAGTCTCCGCCCGGCGCGCCGAACATGGTGCCCATGTGCTTGGGCGTGAAGGTGGTGTGCCGGATGATCAAGCTTTCGAAGTTCGGTGCCAACCGGGTGAGCTTCTCGATCACGCGGCGCCCCATTTCGACCTTCATGTCGCCGTAGCTCGACTGGGACTCCTCGACGGGGAACCACAGCGAAAAGGCGGACGCCGCATGCTTTCCCGGCGGCGCGAGGCCGGGATCGTTGACGGACGGGATCTGCAGCGCGATGGCCGGGTCGGCGGGCACGATGCCGCGCCGGCAGTCCTCCCACTGCTGTTGCAATTCCTCTGGGGTGCTGAAGATCCCGATGTTCGACTGCATCGCGGGATCGTTGAGTAGTTCGTAGGGAGCCGCGAACTCCGGGATGCCGTCGAGCGCGAAGTGCATCTGCAGGTAGCTCCCGCGATGGTCGATGCGGGAGAACCGCTCACGGACGTCGTCCGGCACCGCGGAGGGTGCGACGAGCTGGTTGAGCGTGAAGTCCGGAGCCACCGCGGAGACGACGACGGGCGCGGTGATCATCGAACCGTCCTCGAGCCGGACCCCGCTGACGCGGCCGTCGACGACGGTTATCTCCTCCACCTTGCTGCGCAGCCGCAACTCACCACCGCCTGCCGTGAACACGTCGACGAGGTGAGCCGTCAACGCGCCGATGCCGCCCTTCAGCTTCTTGACGAGCAAGGCATTCTCGTCGGGAACGGCGAACCCGTACGCCAACGCGGCGGCGGTGCCAGGCGTCGCGGGGCCGCGATACGTGGTGTTGACGGCCAGCAGCGAGAGCATGCCCCGCAGCGCGCCGTGCTTCTCCTTGTCCGGCAGGTACCGGTCGAGCACGTCGGTGACCGAACCGAACAGCAGGTCGGTGATGGTCGATCGTTCGAATTCGTTTGTCGCGCAGGCATACATCTCGTCGATCGACTTCGGCGGTTTGCCTGCGTCGAACCGCCCGAGTGCCCGGGTCGGCGCCTGACACCAGGCCATCAGCCCGGCCATTCCGTTGACCGCCTCGGCGCCATGCACGTCGTTGATGTGCGTCATGAGCTTCATCGGGTCGGTGTAGTAGACGAGCGGCTCGTCGCCCACGCCGCGCAGCGACACCGACATCACGTCGAGCTCGACGGTGGGCAGTTCGTCGAGCCCGAGCTCGCGGCTCACCGTGGCGGACGTGGGGATCTGGACCGATCCGGCGATCTCGAACTTGAAACCGTCGAAAAGCTCGACGGTGGAGGCCATCCCGCCCGCGTACAGCTTGGAGTCCAGGCACAGCGTGCGCAGCCCCGCACGCTGCAGCAGGGTGGCAGCGGTCAATCCGTTGTGGCCCGCACCGATGACAATCGCGTCGAAATCCGCCATGTGCCGAGGCTGGCACGCCACCAAAGTTTTGTCAATAATGACGAAACTTTAGCGTCGGTTGGTCTCGAGTCCAGCGGCCACCGAGTCCAGCGCCGTCCGGCAAAGCCGGGCCAGTTCGGGCACCGACCGATTGGGGTCGAGCATCCACACCTCCATCGCACCGAACACCGCCGCGGCGATGCAGCGAGCCGTGACGGTGATGCGCAGCCGCTCGTCGGTGCCCGCGAGCGGAGGGGCGTCGCGCGTCAGGTACTCCTCGACCGCTTCCGCGAAATCGGTTTCCACCGCCCGGATGTGGCGAACGATGCGTCCAGCGTCCAGTTCCTTGGCGCGTAGTTCGGCGATCTTCGACACGGCTTCGACGTCGTACGGGGCAGACATCACCGCCGCGTGTACGGAGTCGATGAGCGACTCCTCGCCGGACTGGGCGGCCAGCGCGGCGCGGAACCACTCCACTCCGGCGTCGTAGTCGGCGAACAGCAGGTCGTGCTTCGAGGTGAAGTGCCGGTAGAACGTCCGAAGCGATACCCCCGCGTCCGACGCGATCTGCTCCGCCGAGGTCTCCTCGACGCCCTGGCCAAGGAAACGGACCAACGCAGCCTGACGCAGCGCGTCGCGAGTTCGCTCGCTGCGCGCCGTCTGCGCGGGCCGCACCATATCGGTAAGTTACCTCAGCCTTTACCGAGGTCTGCTCAACCGAAGCCGATCCCGACTCCGAGGTCGAAATGCGAGTCGCCGTCGTGGTTCGGGCACGAGACGTCGACGTAGACCGTGGTGAAGTCCTCGACGGGCCCGCCGGCGAGGTTGGGGTTGTGCACACCGAGGACGGCGCACTCGGAGAGTGGCCTACTGCTGACGCCGCTTACCCAGTTGATCTGGACGTTGTAGCCCTCATCGGTCAGCTGTTGGATGACCGCGGCGGCCGACTGGTCCAGATTCGGTTCGGCGCACACCGCCGGTGCAGTGGCCAACGTAGCCGCACCCGCAGCCAGCATCACCGCGGCGAGCCAACTCCGTGCGTGCGACATACCTCAATCATGCTCCTCGAAAGGAGTCAGCTGGGCATCTTCGACTCGATCTTCTCGGTGACGTCCACGGCGGACGCAATCGGCGTTGACTGCTGCGGTTTGCAGGCCTGCGCATCGATGATCACGTTCGCACTCACTGCCAGAACTCTCTGGCAGGAACGGGTTTGGTCACCTTCGCCGCGGGTGTAGGGCATCGCCAGCTGGGTGTCGCTTCTAATGAGGTCGCCGCTGAACCACTTGGGCAGCGACCCGCCGTTGAGCGTGATGTTGACGTGGTGGTTGGTGCACTTGGACCAGCGGTCGGCGGAGTCGTCGAAGAACGCACGCGCTCCGTCCGACGTACGGAACGACACGACCGACTCCACCACCAGATAGTCCCACTGCTCGCTGTCGGGCACGCGAAATAGCTGCTGTCTCAACGTCTTCCAGTGGAACGGATCATAGATCGGCGCCTGCGTCACCTGCCAGACTCCGAGACAGTTGAGATTCGGGAGCAGGTTCCGGTTGTCACCCATCTGATTGACGACCTGACTTCGCGGCGTCATCCCCGACGTGCCCATGATGGTGTTCACCTCGTTGGCCGATAGGAGCAGCCCTTCGAGCGCCGTGTCGGGCACCAACTTCGGCGCCGCCGACCGACCTTCCGTCGTCTTTCCGGCGCAACCGGCAAGCAGCAAACCAACGACGAGCGCCGCGATGGCGCATTTCCTCACGAACGACTCAGGCGTGGGTGCCGGCCGTGGCACACGCCATCTGAGCCTCGGTGGCGCTGTTGTTCATGCCTTCCGCGGTGGTGTTCAGGCTTTCGCCAGGGATGCGGAGCCCCATCTTGATCAGCATTGCGGTGGCTCCCATCGACCACGAACGCATCGGACTCGCGATCTCGGGCTGCAGACCGGGTGTGTTCGCCGCCTCCAGCGCGACGCCGGCACCCTGGCGCAGCGCCGTCCTTCCGACGGAGTTGCTGCTTTCGACGGCGGGGTCCGAGTAGTTAGAACCCTCGAGGGAGTCCGCGAAATCGCCAAAATAGAGCGAAGTACCGTCCAGCGCTTGGGCGAACGCACCACACGCCGTCACTGCGGCGGGCGTGGCGTCGTCCCCCATCGGCGCGGCCTCCACCACTATGGGTGACGGCCCCGGACCTGGTGCAGGCTCGACCGGATCGGCGAGCGCCAGTGGCGTGAACGCCAATGCCATTCCCAATGCGATGACCGAGGCGCCGAGCGCCCGGCCACGGAGCTGGGGTGATCTCATGGGTTCCTCCAAATGTCGTCGGTCCCGCAGTCTCGTCAGACTGCCTGACGCTCCGCCACCCAGAACCGGCACGTCCGGTTGGGCGTCAGCTGAAGCTACCGTGTTCGGATTAAACGTCGGAATTATGAACGACAACCAAACTGCAGGTGGCCGGTCTCCATCCATTCGGTAGCACGAACCTGTGAATTCGCTTGCAAATCATGCTGATTCAAACGCGGTGCCCGAGTGGCCCGCTGGATGACTATAGGGCCGACATTGTTTGTATTCCGTTCACCGTCTAGCAACCTGGCCATTGGATGCTCCGACGCGACAGATCCGCACGCCCGACCACGAGAGGCGCCAATACCACCATGTTGAACCGTTTTGCCGTTATGGCAGCAGTCTGCATCGCTATTCCGGCAGGGACTGCGCCCCTCGCCTTGGCCGACCCGCCTCCGGAGCCGCCCGTGGTGCCGGTGAATGCCACCAACCCGCTGCCGCCCGAGGGCGCGGTCCCGTCGGGCGCTCCCGGCGTGCTCGACACCCCCGACGGCTGGAAGCTCACCGTCTCCGGCAGCAACGAGACGCAGCTGCCGGTGGCCCCGTTGACCACCGCGGTCTCGTCGCGCGAGTACCTGGTCGCAGGCACGTTCACCGGCACCATCACCGGCAAGGGCAAGACCAAGCTGACGGGCGGCTCATTGGAGGCCGGCGAGCAGATCGGCTGCGGCATCATCTCCGACGAGGTCGAGATCAACCCCGGCGCCAGCCTCACCCCCGGCTTCGGCAACATGGGCCTTCCCACCGTCAGCGCCGGCATCAGCCTCCAGGGCAAGATCTACCTGAAGCCCGGCACGGTGGCCACCGTCGCAATCGACAAGAAGAAGTTCAAGGGCACCACGACACGGATCACCATCACCGGTGTCCGCGTCAAGACCGACCAGTGCGCCGGCCAGTCGTTCATCCGTTCGTACGCGACGCTGACCAGCTCGACCGACAACACCGACGACGTCATCACCTACATCGGCGTCACCAAGTCCGTCTGAATCCCTAGTCGACCTCGAACGAGAGAACACAATGAATCGCTTTGCTCTGATGGCAGCCGCGTGCATGGCCATTCCCTTCGCAGCCACCTCCCCCCTCGCGTTGGCCGAACCGCCGGTGGATCCGGCCGGTGACGTCGGCCCTCCGCCGGACAACGGCATCGTCGCCTCCGCCGAGCCTGGCATCGTGACGAGCCCCGACGGTTGGACGTTGACCGTCGTGGCGAGCAACGAGACACAGTTGCCCATCGCCCCGTTGACCACCTCGCTCGCTCAGCGCGAGTACCTGGTGGGCGGCACGTTCACCGGAACCGTCACCGGCAAGGGCAAGACGTCGCTCAGCGGCGGCACCCTCGAGGCCGGCTACCAGATCGGCTGCGGCATCGAACTGGGCCAGGTCCGTCTGATCGGACAGGCCGGCGTCCAGGTGGGTGCCAGCTTCCCCCTTGCGGGCCCAGGCCTGACCAGCCTCACGTTCCCGCTCTCGGGCACCATCGAGATCCACCCCAAGCCCGGCACGGTGACCCAGGTGGCCGTGAACAAGAAGGAGTACAAGGCGGCACCCGTGCGCGTCACGCTGAAGGACACCCACATCAAGGTGGACGGTTGCGTCGGTCAGTCGTTCATTCGGTCGTACGCGACGCTGACGAGTTCGACCACGGACACCGACGACATCGTCGCCTACTACGGAGTGACCAAGTCCGTCTGACGTCAGTCGCAGTGCACACCGGGCAACCACACCGAAAGCGAGCCAGTTGGTCATGATTGACCGAAATCGCGTCACTGCAGCAGCATTCGGATTGCTCGCGCTCGGAGCGGGGGGGGGGGGGGCGCCGGCCCCCGCCCCCCCCCCCCCCCCCCCCCCCCCCCCCCCCCCCCCCCCGCCCCCCCCCCCCCCCCCCCCGCCGCCCCGCCGGGCCGGGGGGGGGGGGGGTGCACCCCGGGCGCCGGGGGGGGGGGGTGCCCCCCCCCCCCCCGCGACCCGATCCCGAGAGTGCCGAGACGCGGCGCGGCGACTACCACCTCTGTCCGCACATGGCGTTCTTCGGCACCCCGCCGGTCGACGGCGCCTTCT